>JBOGVO010000229.1:0-2446 GCA_050692855.1 Actinomycetota bacterium
CTCCAGGGCCTCGATGCGCTCGAGCAGCTCCGCGTAGATCGGAGCGTCGACCCGGTCCTCTGTGGTCGCCATGACCGCTCAGATCTTCCGGATCAGGTAGCGATACTCGCCGTCGGCCTCGGACGACTCCAGCAGCTCGTTGCCACTGATCTCCGCCCAGCTCGGCACATCGGACTTCGAGCCGGGGTCCGTCGCGAGCAGCTCCAACAGGTCACCGCTGTCGGCGTCCCGCAGAGCCTTCGCGAGATCGACCAGCGGCCCGGGGCAGGACTGACCTCTGGCGTCGACTGTGGTGGTGACGGTCGTGGACACGGGTGCACCTCCGGTGCGGTTGTCGGGGTGGGACGAAGGAAGGGCTGGAACGAGCGCGGCGCTGAGGCCGTCCCTGGTCAGGCGGGACAGCAGATGCGATCGGGGATCATGGCCCCCACGATGCCGGCTTCGCGCGTGCAGATCATTTGCAGGTGCAACAAGGGTAGCCGACCCGGTGTTCACCGGCAACGCGGACGAACTGCTCCCCGAGCCGCCCGACATCCAGCAAGCGGACGCCATCGCGGCGAAGCTCCCGGTTAGCTCTCGGGAACCGCCGGGGTGATGAGACACCCTTGGGAACGCCCCAAGCGCCGTAGCCCTTCGAGGTCGCCGGGACCGAGGTCCGTCACGCCGCCGCCAGCCTCGTGCATCAGTTGGCCTCGCTCGCCGACGTGGTCGAGGCCCATCACGTGCCCCCATTCGTGCAACACAACGGGACCCTGAGCGTCGGGTGAGCCGAAGCCGGGCGGATTCCCATCGTCGGCGTTGATCGCGATCCAGCCGCTCACGATCACGTCGCTGCCCGACGGAGTGAAAGGCGAGGCCACGCCCGCCGCCACATCGTTGCCCTCCCGGAACGAGATCGAGGAGGTGTCGGGGTCGACCCAGGCCACGATCACCGGAGCCCAGCCCTCGCCGTACTCGTCGACCTGCACGACGTCCCGGCGCCGCTCGAGCACCTCATCCGTGAGTCCGTCGTAGGTGAACTCGATGCTGGTGGCGACCGAGATGCGACGGACCGCCTCCTGGACGTCGCCGAGGGATCCTGGGGGCGCCGCCGACGCGTTCACCACGTAGTGCACGGGCTCGCAGGGGTTCCAACGAACGGGCGCGCCGTCGAAGTCGCGGCCGATGAAGCGGTACTCGTCGCGATGCTCCGCCGGGTCGTACCGAACGACGACAGAGGTGAACAGGCCGCCGATCATCATCGCGATCGTGAGGACCGCCGACCCGATCACCCATCGAGGGAACCGGCGCCTCGGCGCGCGGGAGACCGGCGACCACTCGCCGGGAGCGAGGTCGGGTCTGGGCGGGACGGGGGGAAGGGGAGTGGGCAGCGGTCGCTCCTCGAGAGGCGTGGATGTACCGTTCATCGTAGGTCAGCCCTCGATGCTTGAGAGCACCGGGGCGGCGGCGACGCCCGCAGCCTCCTCGTGAACGCGGGGACTTCCCGGCTCGATAGCATCTCGCGCCATGAGCGCTCCATGGGTCGTCCGCCTCCTCGGCACGCTCCTGGCTGTGAGCTCGGTGGCGACGATCGGTGTCTGGTCGGCCCCGACCGTGAGCGCGGGGCAGTTCGCGTTCTTGGCGTCGGTCATCGTCGATACCACTGAGGACACGTTCGACGGGTCGTGCGACGACACCGATTGCTCCCTGCGAGACGCGGTGAAGAGCGCACCGGTGGGAGCACGGGTGCTGGTGCCGCCTGGCTTGTACGCGCTCTCGCGCAGCGGCCGTGGCGGGGTCGGGATCGGCTCGATCGAGCTCCGCAGACGCGTCGAGATCGTCGGCGCCGGAGAGACCGGGGCGTTCATCGACGCGAGCGCGCTCGGTGCGCCCGCGTTCGTGACGTCGGCCTCGTCCGGGACGTCCCCGCGCTTCACGATCGACAACCTCACGCTGTTCGGCGCGCGAGACGCGGCGCTCGTCGGCGGAGCGATCAGGGCGGAAGGCGGCAGACTCCGCCTCGTCGGCTCGACGTTGACCGGCGGCATCGCAGAGCGAGGGGGTGGCATCGCGGTCGAAGCCGGTGCCGGCCTCCGCGTCGTCGACACCCTCATGACGGGCAACCAGGCCGTCGCGCGTGGGGGCGCCATCTGGAACGAGGGCTCCGTGCGCATCGTCGATTCGGCGATCGTCAAGAACGCCGCAGGCGACGGAGGAGGCGTCGGGTCGGCCGAGGGCGCCGCGATGTCGCTGCGGCAGACGACCGTCGCCCTGAACACCGCCGGCGGCCGGGGAGGTGGCCTCTGGCTGGCGGGCCCCGCGGTCATCTCCTTCGCCACGCTCGGCGACAATGAGGCGGCGGTGGGAGGCGGCATCGCGGTCGCCGGCTCCGCTGCCGGCGCTGTCGAGGTCGGCGCGTCGATCGTCGCCGGGAACCGAGCGGGGACCTTCCGGCAGTGTTCTGGGG
>JBOGVO010000230.1:0-3865 GCA_050692855.1 Actinomycetota bacterium
CGTCGGCGCCGCGCATGAAGCTGACCGGGCCGCTCGCGGTGCCGCCGCCGGCCAGGGACTCCTTCGAGGAGCGGATCCGCGACAGGTTGATGCCAGAGCCCGAGCCGCCCTTGAAGATCGTGCCTTCCTCGACGTACCAGTTGAGGATCGAGCTCATGTGGTCGTCGACCGCCAGGATGAAGCAGGCCGAGCACTGCTGGGGCGTGTCGGGCACGCCCACGTTGAACCACACGGGCGAGTTGAAGGCGGCCTTCTGGTTGACGATGAGGTGGGTGAGCTCCTCAGCGAACACCCGGGCGTCGTCGTCGCTCGCGAAGTAGCCGTTCTTCGTGCCCCATCGGGTGATCGTGTCGACGACGCGACCTGCGAGCTGACGAACGCTCGACTCGCGCTGGGGGGTGCCGAGGGTGCCGCGGAAGTACTTCTGGGCCACGATGTTGGTGGCGTTCTGCGACCACGAGGCGGGGAACTCGACGTCGCGCTGCTCGAAGGCGTTCCCGCCTTCCTTGTAGTTCGGGATGACCGCGTCGCGGATCTGCCATTCGACCTCGTCGAACGGGTGCGTGCCATCGGTCGTGAAGTACCTCGAGAACGTCAATCCCTCGCGGATGACCTCGACATCGCCCTCTTTCGTCGCCATCGGCAACCCCTCCTTACTCCCGGCCCGGCCTCACGGCTCGTCGACCATGCTGTGGAACACATGTGGATGGGCTGGGGAGAACCACACCCATGTGATTACGGCTCGCTGATTCTGCCCTTCCTGCGTCGCCCGGTCAACATGCTGTGGCAAGTTTTCCAATCGTACACAACATCTAGTATCTCACAGCGTGAAGCCGACACGACGACCGAAACGACGAGTGGACGACGCGACGCGACCGGGTCAGGTCGCGCGGCGCCGCTTCGCGGGTTCCTTCTTCTGCAGGGAGACGAGCTCTCGCTCGAAGTCGGCCACGCCCTCGAATTCCTTGTAGACGGAGGCGAACCGAAGGTACGCCGCCTCGTCGGTGCGGCGAAGCGCCGCGAGCACCTCCTTGCCCACCTGGTGCGAGGCGATCTCGGGTCCGCGCCGCCGGAGCCGTACCTGGATGCGATCGACCATGTCCTCCACCTCGGCCGACGAGACCGGCCGGTCGGCGAGTGCCTTGCGGATGCTGCCGGCGAGCTTCTCGCGGTCGAAGGGCTCCTTCGTGCCGTCGCGCTTGACGACGACCATGCCCACGTCCTCGATGCGTTCGAAGGTGGTGTACCGGCGGGTGCACGCCAGGCATCGGCGCCGCCGCCGGATGGCCGCGCCGCCGTCGGCGGGCCGGGAGTCGACGACGCGATCCTCGTCGGCATCACACCATGGGCATCGCATCGTTCGCCACAAGATGTTGTGGCGGCGCGAACCCTATCGGCGGCTCCGGCACCCGTCAACGCGAGCCGGGGCGAGAGGCACATCGACCGGCGATCAGCCGTCGCTCACGGGGATGCTGAGGACCTGTCCCGGCACGGGTGAGATCGCGTCGGGCTCGGCCGAGACGACGAGCTGGATCACCTCGCGCGGATCGCGGCCGGGAGCCGTGCTCGAGACGATCGACCACAGCGTGTCGCCCTCACGAACCACGTACGTGCGGGCGCTCACGGGCCGCACCGTCTCGCCGGCGCCCAACGCCCGGGCGATGGGGCCGCCGGTGACGGCGACCACGCCCAACGCGACGGCGACCGCGACGATCCTTCGACGAACGTACGTTCGGTGCATGGGAACCAGGGTGGCCGAACACGTGTTCGCTGTCAACTACGATATCGAACGTATGTTTGCATCGGACGCGATGCCCTGTTAGCGTCGCGCCATCGAAGGGAGGCTCGAGACCATGGCCGACACCACACCGATCACGACGCGCCAGCAGCGGATCCTCGACTTCATCGCCGAGACCGTCCGGGAGCGGGGCTATCCCCCCACCGTCCGGGAGATCGGTGAGGCGGTCGGGCTGACCTCGTCATCCAGCGTGCACGCCCAGCTCGCGAACCTCGAGCGCAAGGGCATGCTCCACAAGGATCCGACGAAGCCCCGGGCGATGGCGCTCTCGGAGCCTCGCGCCGAGGCGGTCACGGTGCCCCTCGTGGGCCGCATCGCGGCCGGCGCACCGGTGCTGGCCGCCGAGCACGTCGCGGACCACCTCGCGGTTCCCGAGGGATTCGCCGACGATCGGGACCACTTCGCCCTCACCGTGAGCGGTGACTCGATGATCGATGCGGGCATCTTCGACGGCGACGTCGTGGTGGTTCGCTCACAGGATCACGCGCGAGATGGCGACATCGTGGCCGCGCTGCTCCCGGGGCCTGCGGAGGACGAGGCCACCGTGAAGCGCCTCGGACACGACGGCGACCGGGTCATGCTGAAGCCGGAGAATCCGGCCCTCGAGCCCTTCGAGATGCTCGAGGGCGGGATCCTCGGGAAGGTCGTGGCTGTGCTCAGGAAGCTCTGAGCGCCCCTCTCCGGCCCCTATTTCTCACGGCTCGCACGACTTGACGGTGTCGCCCGGGTCGCTGTCGCAGGTGTCGTTTCCGTGACCGCCGATCGCGGTGTCGCCGCCGGCCCCGTCGACCGCGTCGAGCGTGTCGTTGTCACCCCGGCCGCGCAACAGGTCGAGGCCCTTCCCGCCGACGATCGAGTCATCTCCCACGCCACCGGACAACGTGTCGTTGCCCGTCTTGCCGATCAAGGTGTCCGCCCCGTTGCCCCCACGGACCGTGTCGTTGTCGGGGCCGCCGCGAAGCATGTCGTCGCCGATCCCGCCCGCCACGGTGTCGTTGCCGGCGTTGCCGCGGATGATGTCGTGGCCCTGGTTGCCTTGGACCACGTCGCGGCGCGAGCCGCCACGCATGCGATCGTCGCCCTGACCGCCGAACAACCGGTCCCGGCCGCCCCCGCCCTTGACGACGTCATCGCCCACGCCACCGTCGACGCGGTCGTTGCCCTTTCCCCCGCGGAGGATGTCGTTGCCGCCGCCGCCGGTGATGACGTCGTTGCCGCCGTAGCCGCAGATCACGTCGTTCCCCCCGGTGCCGTTCAGGACGTCGTTGCCGGGCGTGCCGTTGATGGAACAGGCCGTGCCCGCGCCGGCGTTGGCCACCGTCGGCACCGCCAACATCATGGCCGCGACGGCGCCGGTCACCGCGACCGCGCCCCACTTCCTCGCTCTCCTCATCGCCACGTCCTTTCGTTGGGGGGATGGCGCATGCCGGCCAACACTAGGTGCCCGATGGGGCAACCGGCAAGCGCCATCGGTCGAATGTCATCGGGCCGGAAGTCGGTATCGGGTCCCCTCACCCGTTGTCCCGACCTCCCGCTCCGTCGTTCCCGACTTCCCGCTCCGCCGTTCCGGCCGGCCGGCCACTACCCTAGGCGCATCCCGACCGCGTCGTCGAATCGAGTGGAGGATCGAACCATGGCTGATCACCAGGGGCCCGCGCTGGAACGGCAGATCGGGTCGCAACCGACGGAGATCGAGCGACTGCTCTCATCGTCGTCGGTGCGCCAACAGGTGCACGTCGCGGTCGAGGGGCTGCACCGAGCCCGCCGCCTGTGGGTAGTCGGCACCGGCACGAGCCTGCACGCCGCCGAGTTCGGCGCGGCTATGCTCGTCGAGGCCGGTCGCTCGGCGTCGGCCGTTCCCGCGATGCAGTTCGTGACGCAGGCTCCCCTGATCGGTCCGCATGACGGGGTGATCGTGATCACCCATACCGGTGAGACTGCGTACGCGCTGGCGGCTCAGGCGCTCGCCTTCACGGGCGGGCTCGACACGGTGACCATCACGAAACGAGGGACGGATTTCCCCCGCGCGATCGAGACGGTCGACGCGGAGACCAGCGAGACCTACAC
>JBOGVO010000231.1:0-12584 GCA_050692855.1 Actinomycetota bacterium
GTGCACGGCCTGTCGGGCGTTCGCCTGCGACCGCGTCCGGCCCGTCGGCCGTTGACGGGGCGGGCGACCCGGGAGGGGCCGCGGCGCCGATCGCCGACGCGACGCGGACGGGGGTGGCCGGAGGATCGACGTCGGGCGAACGCCGCTCTGAGGCGCGCCCATCGTCGGACGATCGACCCGGAGCACGTCCGTCGTCGGATGGCCGCGCGGTCATGCGCGGCTCGACGGGGGTGGGTTGGTCGGCCGTGTGCACCATCTCCTCGGAACGGAGTTCTAAGGGTACGCCCTCGTCGGGGCAAGCACCCGTATCCGCTCGCGCGTGAGAATCACGTGCGCAGAGGGCCGTCGCCCGCGAAGAGGGACCGGATGTTCGCCACGCCCAGACCGCCGGTGAGCGGCGGCGCGATCAGCCACGACGCGAGCCCGGGGTCGTCCTGGAGGAGTAGGGCGCCGGCGGCGAGGCCCCCGCCAGCCACGGCGAGGATCGCCGTCCACGAGGCAAGGGAGCGGCCCGACCGCACGCCCGCGATCGCAGCGGCGAACCCGACACCCGAGACCGCCAAAACGAACGCCCCGACCGTCATGCCCGAATCATGACGTACGGCCTACTGCAGCGACAGCAGCGAGAGATGACTACGTAGTACTCCCCCAGGCCACTCAAGCCTCTCCCCCCGATTGCCGATAGGGCACGGGACAAAGACACGGGCTTTCGGGGGTGAGCGAAGCAGATGCGTGGACGGACGGCACGCCGGGTGATGGCGTTGATGGTCGCGGGAAGCGTCGCGGCGGCGGGCCTGTTCGCCGCCGCCAACGCCGAATCGTCGGTGAAGGTGGCGCTTCGCGAGAAGCGCGACCTGCAGGGACGCATCGAAGAGTTCCACGAGACGCGGCGGGTGCGCCGGGTCGCCCTGCATCAACGCATCCGCTACCTGCGGGCCGGCCTGCACGAGTCCACCGCGGGCGAGGTGGGCGACCGGGATCGCTACCGGCGTTTCCGCAGGCATCAGCTCCAGCGACTCGACGACCTCCGGGCCGAAGAGCGCGCCGTGATCCGCACCGTCCGCAAGCGGGTGCGGGAGCTCCGCTCCCGGCGCCACGAGCTGACATCGTGGATCGAGTCCCTGCCGCTGCAGCGGTGCCCCGTGGCCGGCGACCCCGTGGTCTCCGACAACTTCGGCGTGATCAGGGAGATGCCCGGCACGCCACGCCACATCCATCAGGGCAACGACATCTCCGCGCCCACGGGAACGCCGATCATCGCCCCGTTCGATGGTGAGGCGGTGGCGAGCGAGAACTACCTCGGCGGCACGTCGGTCAAGGTCTACGGCGCTGGTGGATACGTCTACAACGCCCACCTGTCGGCCTACGGCAAGCTCGGGCCGGTAACGGCCGGCGACGTGATCGGCTACGTCGGCAGCACCGGGAACGCGACCGGACCGCACGACCACTTCGAGTGGCACCCGGCCGACGGGCCCGCGGTCGATCCCTTCCTGTTCCTCGCCTCCGTCTGCTGAGGGGGCGTCGACGGGGCCTCGGCTCAGCCCTCGTCCATCTGGGTGATGGCGGGGGCGAGCGCCACGACCGTCGCGTCGTCCTCGACCCGCATCGTGCGCACGCCCTGGCTCGACCGGCCGACCCGCCTGATGTCGCCCGCGTTCACGCGCACGACCTGACCGCTCGAGGAGATCACGAACATGTCGATGTCCTTCGAGCCGACGTACGCGCCGGCCAGCAGCCCCGTCTTCTCGGTGAGCTGATGGCCGATCACTCCCTTGCCACCGCGGCCCTTGACCGGATAGTCGCTGAGCTTCGAGCGCTTGCCGTACCCGTGCTCGGTGACGCTGATCATCTCCTCGCCGTCGGAGGCGAGCCCCACCGTGAGCACCCGGTCATCGTCGCCGAGGCGCATGCCGATCACCCCTCCGGCGTCGCGACCCATGGCCCGCACCAGCGACTCCTTGAACCGGATCGCCTGACCCTTGCGTGAGACGAGGAAGACCTCGTCGTCGTCGTCGGTCAAACGCACGTCGATCAGCTCGTCGTCGCCACGGAGCTTGACGGCGATCAGCCCGCTGCGCGGCGAGTCGTACTCGGGCAGCTTGGTCTTCTTCACGATGCCCGAGCGCGTCGCGAACAGCAGGTACCGGCCCTCCGTGTATTCCTTGAGGTCGATCACCGCGCTGATCTTCTCGTCGCCGTCGAGGGCCACGCCTGGAAGGTTCGCCGCGTACATGCCGCGAGCGGTGCGCCCCGACTCGGGAATCTCATGCGCCTTCACCCGGTACACCCGGCCCTTCGTCGTGAAGAAGAGCATCCAGTGGTGGGTCGTGGTCGTGAAGACGTGCTTGACGACGTCCTCTTCCTTGAGGTTCTGGCCGCGCACGCCCTTGCCACCGCGGTTCTGTTTCTTGAAGGCGTCGACCGGCAGACGCTTGACGTAGCCCGCGCGGCTGACGGTGATGATCACGTCTTCTTCGGCGATGAGGTCCTCGGCGTCGAAGTCGCCGTCGTCGGCCTTGACCGTGGTGCGTCGCCCGTCGGCGTGCTTCTTGCGGATCTCCGCGAGCTCGTCCTTGATCACGCCGCGCAGCTTCACGGGATCGTCGAGCACCGAGGTCAGGTAGACGATGCGTTCGAGCAGGTCGGCGTGCTCCTTGTCGAGCTCCTCTCGAGCGAGCCGGGTGAGACGGCGCAAGGGCATGTCGAGGATGTGGTTCGCCTGGATCTCGCTCAGGGTGAACGTGCGCATGAGCTTCTTGCGCGCCGCGTCGGCGTCCTGGGAACCCCGGATGATCTTGATGACCTCGTCGAGGTGGTCCAGCGCGATCAGCAGGCCGAGCACGATGTGGTCGCGCTCCTCGGCCTTGCGCAGGTCGAATCGCGTGCGGCGCGTGACGACGTCGACCTGATGGTCGACGTAGTAGCCCACCGTCTCCGCGAGGTTCAGCGTGCGCGGAACGCCGTCGACGAGGGCCAGCATGATGACGCCGAAGGTCTCCTGCAATTGCGTGTGCTTGTAGAGCTGGTTGAGCACGACGTTAGGGTTGGCGCCGCGCTTCGTCTCGATGACGAGGCGCATGCCCTCGCGGTTCGACTCGTCCTTCAGGTCGGAGATGTCCTTCAGCTTCTGCGACTTGACCAGGTCCGCGATCTTCTCCGCGAGCCGGGCCTTGTTGACCTGATAGGGCAGTTCGGTGACGACGATCTTCGACCTGCCGTTGGAGGCTTCCTCGATCTGGCTGACGGCGCGAACCTTCAGCGAGCCGCGCCCGGTCTCGTACGCGTCTCGGATGCCCTGGCGGCCCATGATGGTTGCCCCCGTGGGGAAGTCGGGCGCCTTGATGAACTTCATCAGCTCGCCGGGCGTGGCCTCGGGGTGATCGAGATAGTGGACGACCCCGTCGATGACCTCGCCCAGGTTGTGGGGCGGGATGTTGGTCGCCATGCCGACCGCGATGCCGCCGGCGCCATTGACGAGCAGGTTCGGGAAGCGGCTCGGCAGCACCGTGGGCTGCTGCTCGTACCCGTCGAAGTTGGGCACGAAGTCGACCGTCTCGGAATCGATGTCGCGCAGCAGCTCCATCGCCATCGGCGAGAGCCGAGCCTCGGTGTACCGGTACGCGGCCGCCGGATCGCCGTCGACCGAGCCGAAGTTGCCGTGGCCGTCGACCAGCGGATAGCGCAGCGACCATTCCTGTGCCATCCGGACGAGTGCGTCGTACACCGATTGATCGCCATGAGGGTGGTACTTCTTCAACACGTCGCCGATCACGGCCGCGCACTTGCGGTGGGGACGATCGGGCCGATAGCCCGCCTCGAGCATCGCCCACAGGATGCGCTTGTGGACCGGCTTCAGCCCGTCCCGCACGTCGGGCAGCGCCCGGCCGACGATGACCGACATCGAGTAGTCGAGGTACGAGCGCTGGATCTCGTCCTCGAGCTGGATCGGTTCGATGTTGCCGACGAACAGTCCTTCGGGCGCCACTGGGTGTGTCAGCTCCTCACGTGATCGATCACACGTCCAGGTTCTGGACGTACTTCGCGTTGCGCTCGATGAACTCCTTGCGCGAGGGCACGTCGTCGCCCATCAGGATGCTGAACAGGCGGTCGGCCGTCGCGGCGTCCTCGAGCGTCACCTGCAGCAGCGTGCGCCGCTCGGGATCCATCGTCGTGTCCCACAGCTGGCCCGCGTCCATCTCACCGAGCCCCTTGAACCGCTGGGGATCGCCGAGCTTCGAGCCGTTGGCGTTCTGCCGGAACTCGTCCCACTGCCGCTCGGTGTAGAAGTAGTGCTCCTGTTTGCCCTGCTTCAACAGGTAGAGGGGGGGCTGAGCGAGGTAGATGTACCCGGCCTCGATCAGCTCGCGCATGTACCGGAAGAAGTACGTGAGCAGCAGCGTGCGGATGTGCGCGCCGTCGACGTCGGCGTCGGCCATCAGCACGATGCGGTGATAGCGCGCCTTCTCGAGATCGAACTCGTCCTCGATGCCGGTGCCGATCGCGGTGATCAGCGCCTGGATCTCGGTGTTCTCGAGGATCTTGTGCAGGCGGGCCTTCTCGACGTTCAGGATCTTGCCTCGGATGGGAAGGATCGCCTGGGTCGCGCGGTCGCGGGCGCTCTTGGCGGAGCCGCCGGCCGAGACGCCCTCGACGATGTACAGCTCGCACGAGGCCGGGTCTGAGAGCTGGCAGTCGGCGAGCTTGCCGGGCAGCGAGCCGCTCTCGAGGAACGACTTCCGTCGCGTGAGGTCACGAGCCTGGCGGGCGGCGAGTCGGGCCTTGGCCGCGCTCGAGGCCTTGCTGAAGATGCGTTTGGCGTCGCCGGGGTGCTCCTCGAGCCACGTGGAGAACCGTGCGTTCATCGTGGTCTCGACGAGCGAGCGCATCGATGCGTTGCCGAGCTTCGTCTTCGTCTGCCCCTCGAACTGCGGGTCGCGGAGCTTCACCGAGATGATCGCGACCAGGCCCTCGCGCACGTCCTCGCCGATCAGGTTCTCGTCCTTCTCCTTCAGCAAGCCTTTCGCGCGGGCGTGGCGGTTCAGCACGTTCGTGAGGGCCTTCTTCAAGCCTTCCTCGTGCATGCCGCCCTCGTGGGTGTTGATCGTGTTGGCGAACGAGTACAGCGACTCGGTGTAGCCCGAGTTCCACTGCATCGCGATCTCGACCTCGCCGTCGTCGGTGGGGCCGGTCTCGATCGCGATGATGCGGTTGACCGCGTCCTTGCCTTGGCCGAGATACTTCACGAAGTCGACGAGGCCGCCGTTGGCCTTGAAGATCTCCTCGACCTTGGGGGTCTCGCGCTCGTCGATGAGCTTGATCTCGGTGCCCTTGTTCAGGAACGCGAGCTCGTGCAGTCGTTCGGCGAGCGTCTCGCGTTTGAACTCCAGGGTCTCGGTGAAGACCTCGGGGTCGGGCCAGAAACGCACCCGGGTGCCGGTCTTCGTGGTGGCCTTCCCCTTCTTCAGGGCGCCCAGGCGTTTGCCACGCTCGTACGACTGGGTCCACGAGAACCCGTTGCGCATGACGTCGACCTCGAGCTTCTCGGAGAGGGCATTCACGACCGAGACTCCGACGCCGTGCAGGCCGCCCGAGATCGCATAGCCCCCGCCGCCGAACTTGCCGCCGGCGTGCAGCACCGTGAGCACGACCTCGACCGCCGGGCGACGGTCCTTGGCGCCGGGGATCGGCTTCACCGGGATGCCACGCCCGTTGTCGAAGCAGCTCACCGAGCCGTCGTGATGGAGCGTGACCACGATCTTGTCGGCGAAGCCCGCCATCGCTTCGTCGATCGCGTTGTCGACCACCTCGTACACGAGGTGGTGCAGACCTCGAGCGCTGGTGGTGCCGATGTACATGCCCGGCCGCTTGCGAACCGGCTCGAGTCCCTCGAGCACCTGGATGTTGCTGGAGTCGTACCCGGCCGCGCGCTTCGTGGTCTTGGTTGCCAACGGACCTCCGATCGTTGCTTCGACGACGTGCGATCGAGTCCACGCTGAACCCACGCGAGTCGCGGGGAGCGTGCGCGGGGACGGGTCGCACGAACCCTTCTATCTTACCGCAGCGCACCGACCCTCGACCGCGTTTCAGGGCGCGAAAACCGCTGTCTACCTGGTATTTCGCTCCCCATCCAGCCGTTCGCGCACGACGATGCGGACCTGCCGCACGGCATCGCCTCCCAGGGCGTCGTCGGCGTTGCGTCGGATCTCCTCGTGCAGGAAACGGGCCTGCGCGCCCCACGGTCCGCTCGAGACGCCGACCGTGAGCACACCGGCGTCGAGGGCGACCGGTGCGGTCTCGGCCGAGAGACGCTCGCCGACGATCTCGGGCCAGCGTGACGCGAGCTGGGCGACCGGCATGCCGCGACTGAACACCTGCTCGCGGAGGAGCCCCTCGACGATCTCGCCGAGCGAGACCGCGTCCTCGCTCCGGGGCCGCTTGCGGCCGCCGAACCCTTTGGCGTCGGGCACCGGTCAGGCCTCCCTGGGGGTCACGGCGCCGGCGCTCACGTCCCACACGGCCCCGGCGAGCGCCGGCACGTCGGCCTCGTCGGCCACAGACAGGAAGACCTGGCCGCCACGCTCGGCCAGGCGCTCGACGAAGCGGTCTCGCCGGCGCGGGTCGAGCGCACTGAACGGGTCGTCGATCAACAGCACCGGAGGCTCTCCGATCTCCTCGGTCACCGCGGAGGCCAGGCCAACGCGCAGACACAGGGCGGTGGCCCACGTCTCACCGTGGGATCCGGCCGTGCGGGCTCCGAGCTCTCGAACCTCCAGGGCGAGGTCGTCGCGATGCGGACCCACCAACGAGGTGCGGCGCGCCAGCTCGTCGGCCCGGCGCTCGTGCAGGCGCTCGCGGAACGCCGTCTCGAGATCGTCGGCGAGATCACGTCCGTTCGCGCTCGGGACGTTGGGGTCGTAGCGAACCAGCAGGTCGTAGCCGGCGAGGTGGGCGAACTCGGCGCCCGCGTGGGGCGCGAGCCGAGCGATCGCGTCCGAGCGCGCTCGCATCAGTGCCGCCCCGGACACCACGAGCTCCTCGTCCCATGCTTCGATGCCCGCGGGGACGCCGGGTCCGTCCCACTCCTTCAGCAGGCGGTTGCGCTGCCGCAGCGCTCGGTCGTAGGCCGTGGACAACGACTCCTTCAGCGGCCACAGCGCCATGACCGCCTCGTCGATGAACGTCCGCCGCTTCGACGGGTCGCCGATCACGATCGGCAGGTCGAACGGACCGAACAACACGGCGCGCACCTGCCTTCGGAGCTCCCGCTTGCGACGCACCGGCGAGCGATTCACCTTCACGCGGCTCGCGCCCTTCACCGGGATCTCGACTTCGACGAGCACACGGCCCTGCATGGTCTCGAACTCTCCCCGTGCATAGGCGGCGTCATGGCCCTCCTGCACCATCGGGGCGTGCGAGGACGTCCGCGGGGAACCGAGCGCGTACAGCACGTACATGCCTTCGAGCAGGTTCGTCTTGCCCTCCCCGTTCGGGCCGACCGCGACGACGACCCCGTCGGGCGGCGGATCGAGCGTCGTGTGCTCGTGGTTGCGGAAGCGCCGCAGCTCGACCCATGCCAGCCGCATCGATGAGACGGCCGCGCCCGCCGGTGGCTCAGGAAACCGCTGCCGGCAGACGCACCGGCATCACGAGGTAGGTGAACTCGTCACCATCGCCGCGCACGACTCCCGGCTTCAGCCCGTCGCGCACGTCGAGGCGCACGCTCTCACCGGTCGCCGCCCGCAGCCCGTCGGCGAGGTACTGCGGGTTGAACGCGACGGTCAGATCGTCGCCCTCGTAGCGAGCCTCGACGGTCTCGACCGCCTGCCCGAGATCGGGGCTCGACGACGACAGCTTGACGCCGAGCGCGTTGAACTCCAGGCGAACCGGCGTGGTGTCGCGCGCCATCAGCCCGACGCGACTCACCGCGTCGAGCAGCTGCTGTCGCGAGATCGTCAGCCGGCTCTCGTGCTGATCGGGTAGCAGCTGCCGGTAGTTCGGGAACTCGCCCTCGATCAGGCGCGAAGTGAGCGTGAGCTCCCCGATGCGGAACGCGACCTGCGACTCATCGACGAAGACCTCCAGCGAGGCCTTCTCGTCGGCGGAGGCGGCACGCCCTGCCTCACTGAGCGCTCGCTCGGGCACGATCGCCCGGCCTTCGCCGTCGGCGGTGGCGACGAGCTCCCGCACGGCGAGCCGGTAGGAGTCGGTGGCGACCATGACTACGCCCTCACGACTCACCTCGATCAGCACGCCCGTGAGCACCGGGCGAGCCTCGTCACGCGATGCGCCGCGCGCGACCTGGTGCACGGCGTCGGCGAACGCGCCGGCCTCGACGGAGATCTTCGTGCCGCTCGGCTCCTGCAGGCCGGGGAAGTCCTCGGCGGGCAACAGCCTCAAGGTGCCTTCGTATGCGGCGCATCGGATGTGAGCCTGGGACTGATCGGTCTCGATGTCGACCGGTGCGTCGGACAACGACTTCACCGTGTCGCCGAGCAGCCGAGCCGGTACTAGCCCGATGCCGGGTTCGGAGACCTGCGCCTCGGTCGCGAGCCTGGCCGAGACCTCGAGATCGGTGGTGGTCAGCGTGATGCGCCCGTCGTCGGTGGCCTCGATCAGCACGCCCGTGAGGGCCGGGATGCCGGGCCTGGACGACACCCCGCGTTGCACGGTCTGCAGCGCGTCGGAGAGCGTGTCGCGGTCACAACGGAACTTCACTCGGTCCACCCCCTGGTTCTACTAGGTTCTTGAGGAAGAAGATGACGGTAGTAGGCACTGTGGAAACCTGCACGGTGGGGCCGTTCCCGCAGCGTAGCGGCACCGTCCGACATGTGGGAAACGCGTGGGGAAAACGTGTCGCTCTGCAGTGAACTCCACGGCGCGGCCAACGAACCCACCGCAGGCTCACCGTCGGCCCAGATGTTGTCCACACCGCGCCCGTCGGCCCCATCCCTGCTCATGCGGTGCCCCGCACCTTGCTCATGCGGTGCCCCGCACCCGGCCACGGATGATGCGCGTGAGGTCCTGAACCTGCCGGAACGTGGCGTCTCGGGCCCGCATCTCGTCCTCGACCTTGCGGATGCCGTGCAGCACGGTGGTGTGGTCGCGGCCACCGAAGATCTCGCCGATCTTCAGGAGCGAGAGCCCGGTGCACTCACGCGTGAGGTACATCGCGATATGGCGCGCCTGCGTGAGCGGGCGTGAGCGTGACTTCGACATCAGGTCGCCCGAGGAGAGGGAGAAGTACTTCGCGGTCTCGTCGAGGATCAGCGGTGGCGGGATGTCGTTCTGGGTCTGGGGGATGAGGTCCTCCAGGGCCCGCTCGGCGAGCGTGACGTCGATGGGTTGACCGGTGAGCTCGGACCACGCGGCCACGCGCACCAAAGCGCCCTCGAGCTCGCGCACCGATTGGTCGAACTTCGACGCCACGAACTCGATCACGGCGGCGGGCACCGTGATGCGCTCGCGCTCGGCCTTGAGCTGCAGGATCGCAATGCGGGTCTCGAGATCCGGCGGCTGTACGTCGACGCAGAGTCCCCAGCGGAACCTGTTGACCAGCCGTTCCTCGAGCCCCGAGAGCTCGTGGGGCGGTCGATCCGACGCGATCACGATCTGTTTGCCCGCCCCGTGCAGGTGGTTGAACGTGTGGAAGAACTCGGTCTGGGTCTCCTCACGTTTCGCCAGGAACTGGATGTCGTCGACCAAGAGCACGTCGACCTCGCGATAGCGCTGGCGGAACGTGTCTCCCCCCTGCCGCTCGCGCACGGCCTTGATGAACTCGGTCACGAACTGTTCCGACGTGACGTAGCGCACCCGCAGCGCGGGAGCCAGCCGGTACATGTGGTGCCCGACCGCGATCAACAGGTGGGTCTTGCCGAGCCCCACTCCCCCATAGATGAACAACGGGTTGTAGGCGGTCGAGGGCGGCGCCTCGGCCACCGCCATCGCGGCGGCGTGAGCGAAGCGGTTGCTGGGCCCGGGCACGAATGCGTCGAACGTGTAGTTGGGGAACGGTAGTCCAGGCGCCCCCTGTGCCTGCTCACTCGATGACGGAGGAGCCGGCGCCCCGATGGCGGCGTAGGTCGCCGGGGGCGGCGAGCCGAGGTCGCCCCCGAGCGGATCGCCCCCGAACGGGTCGGTCGTGCCGTCGCCGATGACATCGACGTGCTCGCGGAGTCCTTCGTCCACCGTGAGATCGACCTTCAGCGGCCGCCCCGCGGTCTCTGCGGCGGCCCGCTCGATAAGAGTAAGATGGTTGTGCTGCAATCGTTCGCGGACGAGCGGACTGGGCACGGCGAGGGTGATCGCGTCGCCCGTCAGGTCGAGCGGGCGCACATCGGAGAACCACATCACGACGGTCGTCTCGGGCAGCTCGTCTCGCGCCAGCTCGAGCACGTGCGCCCATGCCTCACGCGCTTCGTGTTCGGAAGACGCTACCGCCATCGTGAATCCACAACACCTTTCCACAACGGTGGAAATCAACCCGGGAAGGTTCGTCGTGGCGCCGCACCGAACAAGGGCCCGGGTCGCCGGGGGGGAAGGCGGGGCGCACGTTAGCACACCCGTTCGGGACGCCAGGGGCCCAGGGCAGGGTCTTGACACTCTTTCTGTTGTCAAGGGCTTTGTCCTGCGTCGATGTCGCCCCGTATACTCGTCGCGGCCGGCGCTCCGCCGGCCTTCCTGACGAACGAAGGAACCGACCATCGCATGGCCAAGGGCAAGCGTACCTACCAGCCGAACAACCGCCGCCGGGCTCGCCGTCACGGCTTCCGCCTGCGCATGCGCACCCGCGCCGGCCGCTCGATCATCGCGTCGCGCCGTCGCAAGGGCCGCGCCCGTCTCAGCGCCTGACCGGAGCGCTGTGCGCTCGAGCGATGTCCGCCGGGTCTTCGATCGGGGTCGCCCGCGTCACGGAACCCGGGTGGTACTGTTCCTGGCGCCCGGGTCCGGTCAGCGGGCGGTCGTGGCTGCGCGTCGCGTGGGAGGGGCCGTCGAGCGGAACCGGGCGAAGCGCATCCTGCGGGAGGCTTGGCGACAGGTGTCCCCGCAGGCCACAGGGGATTTCGACGCCGTCCTGGTGGCCCGCGAGGCGATCAGAGGCGCCACGACGCAGGATCTGGTGACCGAGATGAGCGAGCTGCTGCGCGCAGAGGACCCCCAGTCGTGAGCATCCGCCGCATGGCTTGGCTCGCCGGCACCCCGGCCAGGGCGGTCGCGCTCGGTGGCCTCCGCCTCTATCGCGCGACGCTGGCCGGATGGCTCGGCGGCCAGTGCCGGTTCGCTCCCACGTGCTCCCACTACGCGGAGACGGCGATCCGTGAGTACGGCGCGATCCGCGGCGGCGCGATGGCCCTCTGGCGTATCGCGCGCTGCAACCCGTACGGCAGGGGCGGCATCGACCCGGTCCCTTCTCGTGGCTCAACGGCTCGCTTGCGTTCGGGGTATGACGGTGTCGTACACGACGTGAACGGAGATCGGCTCTGATGCTGGCCGAGATCCCGATCATCTCCCCGATCTTCCAGGGCTTGCTCGACGCGATCGGGTGGGTGCTCGCGTGGTTGTATGACGTCATCCCGAACTACGGGGTGGCCATCGTCATCCTGACGCTCGTCTTGCGCTTCCTCCTCTTCCCACTGGGCATGAAGCAGATCAAGTCGATGCAGGCGATGCAGGCGCTGCAGCCGAAGATCAAGGACCTCCAGAAGAAGTACAAGGGCAACAAGCAGAAGGCCCAGGAAGAGACGATGCGTCTCTACAGGGAGGCGGGGGTGAACCCCCTCGGTGGCTGCCTCCCCGTGTTGGCGCAGTTCCCCCTGCTCATCGCGATGTACGCCGTGATCCGGGCTCCTGGCTACGAACCCGCTCGAGAGGGAGACCAGGTAGCCGCTTACCAGATCACGAACAACCACCTGCCCACAGACAGCGATCTCTTCGCCGCCGTCGTGACCCACGAGAACACGGGCCTGCTGATCGTGAGCCTGCAATGTTCCGCGGATCAGGCCGGCAATCTCGAGAAGAGCCGCATCAAGGACACCGAAGGCGAGCCGGTCGTGGCGGGCCTCCCGCTCGAGAGCGACAACGGCACACCGCTGGATTCGTTCACCGCGAAGCCCGTTCTCGACTGCGGGGTCAACGGGCTCGTCGACAAGATCCCCTACATCGCGATGCTGCTGATCATGGTCGGCACGTCCTTCTATCAGACCCTGCAGACGCAACGCGCCAGCCCTCAGGGCTCGGCATCCCAGCAGCAGCAGATGATCTTGCGCGTGATGCCGCTGTTCTTCGGATTCATCGGCTGGAGCTTCCCGGTCGGATTGGTCCTCTACTGGACGGTCTCCAACCTCTTCATGATCGGGCAGCAGACCCTGCTCCTCCGAGCCGGACACATCGGCCCCGAGGCGCTGGAACGGCGCATGGCGGAGCAGAAGGCAAAGATGGCGGCGCAGGGCGACAAGCCACAGAGGAAGGGCTTCATGGCCGGCATGATGGAGCGAGCCGACGAGGAGCGGAAGCGCCGCGGCTCGACACCGGCGAAGGACGGGAAGGATCCGAAGGGATCCCAGTCCAAGGGCACGCCCGCTCCGAGC
>JBOGVO010000232.1:0-2775 GCA_050692855.1 Actinomycetota bacterium
CAGCCGCTCGGCGACGCGATCGGCAACGCCCTCGACGTCGTGGAGGCGGTCGAGGTGTTGCGCGGCGAGCACCAGGGGCGACTGCGCGAGCTGGCGGTCGCCTTCGCCGCCCGTGGCGCCGCCGTCACGACCGGATCCGATCTCTCCCGAGCGGCGGCCGAGGCCGAGAGGGCGCTCGACGACGGCACCGCCCTGGAACGCTTCCGGTCGATGGTGGAGGCACAGGGAGGCGACCCGCGGGTGATCGACGACCCAGCTGGCACGCTTCCGGCCGCTCCGGTCGTCAGGCCGCTGCTCGCGGAGCGACCGGGCGTCGTGGCGGCGATGGCGACCGAGGAGATCGGGTTCGCGAGTGGCGCGCTCGGCGCGGGGCGCATGCGCAAGGGCGATGCGATCGACCCCGCCGTCGGTATCGTGGTCCGAGCGAAGATCGGCGACCGGCTCGAAGCCGGTCAACCGTTCGGTGACGTGCATGCGCGCGACGACGATGCCGCTCGCGAGGCGTCGCGACGCGTGCTCGAGGCGATCGTCGTCCGCGACGATCCGACGACGCCGCCGCCGCTGGTGCACGCCTGGTTGGAGTGAGGAGGCAACGTGGGGAACTTCACCGCGCTCGGGGTGCGATTGGCCGTGGTCATGCTGGTCTCGCTCGCGATCGGACTGGCCGTGAGGGAGTACGCGCGCGCCCGGATGGCCGCGCGCCTGCACGATCCGACCCCCCGGCTGTGGGGAAGGCTGACCCTGAACCCGAAGGCCTGGTTCGAACCGTTCGGGAGCGGCCTCGTTCCGGGTCTCATCGCGGTCCTGTGGTCGGTGCAGGTGCTGATCATCCCCGCGGCCTACGCGAAGCCGGCCCCGATCGATCCCGGCTACTTCCGCCGGACCCGAGACCTCGTGATCACATCGCTCGCCGGTCCAGTGGCCAACCTGGCGCTCGCCGTGCTGGCGGGGCTCGTCGTGCGCATCGTCGATCTGCCGCTCGAAGCCACCCGCGTCGCGGTGGTCTTCGCCTTCACGAACGCCGCGCTGCTCGTCTTCCATCTGCTGCCGATCCCGGGACTCGACGGCGCGAGGATGGTCGGGCTGCTGCTGCCCCCGCAGGCACGGGAGGTCTATCGCAACGCCGACAAGTACCTGCCGCTGTTCGTCCTGGTGGCGTTGTTCGTGTTCTCGACGCTCATCCTCGGGTTCCTCACGACCCTCACCGGCGCGATCTGCGATGCCGCCACCGACCTCGACTGCCGGCTGGTGCTCGCGTTCCCGAGCTGACCTGGCACCTTCCTGCGAGGCCGGCCGGGGAGGCCGCGCTATCATCGCCGGCATCGAACGACCGGCCGATCACTCGACGAGCACCACCGCGCGTTCGCGTGTGGTGACCGGTTGCCGTCCGGCCGGGCCGTTGCCCGTGGGGAGGTCGCCGAGATGACGCTGCTGCTCGGCATGCTCACCCCGCTGGGCTGGCTGGAGCGGGTGCCTTCGTTCAGGGAACGCCTGCGAGACATGGCGGAGCGCGATATCGCGACCTTCGGCCCGCTCGGCTACCCGGTCCGGCGGTCACGGTGAGCGGCGAGGCCGTCGGTTCTTCGGCTCACACGGGCGGATTCGCGGTCGAGCTGCCGGTGTTCACGGGGCCGTTCCGGCTGCTCGCCGACCTGATCCTCGAGCAGAAGGTCGACGTCTGTGACGTCGCCGTCGCCTCGATCACCGACCGGTACCTGGCCCACGCCAAGGACCCCGAGCGGTGGAACCTGGAGGAGGCCACGTGGTTCCTCGCGATCTGCGCGGTGATGCTCGAGCTCAAGGTCTCCCGCCTCACCCCGAAGCACAGCGAGCTCGACGACGAGGATCTCCTCGGCGGTTCCCCGGACCTCGCCTACGCGCGCTCGCTCGAGCTCGCGGCGTTCCGGAAGGTGGCTGTGGAGATCGCGCGACGGCTGGAGGACGAAGCCGGCTACTTCGCCCGCGATGTCGGCCCCGGACCGGAGTTCTCCCACCTGTATCCCGATCCGATGGAGCGGCTCGAGTCCGGGGACCTGGCCGTGTTCGCGGCGATGTTGCTGCGCCCGCCACCCACCCTCGACCTCACCCACGTGACTCCCGTCCGGTACACGGTCGCCGAGGCCATGTCCACGCTCGAGGAACGGATCGGCACGATCGGCACGGGCGCGACCTTCCGCGACCTCGTCGCCGACTGCGAGGAACGCATCCAGGTCGTCGTCCGCTTCCTGGCGATCCTCGAGCTGTACCGTGAAGGCAAGGTCGAGCTCGCGCAGGCCGAGACGTTCGGGGAGATCGAGGTGGCATGGTCGCAGTGATCGAGGGATGAACGAGGGATGAGCGAGCGGTGAGCGAGGGATCGGCCGCCGAGACGGGCCAACCCACGGACCTGCGAGCGCTCGAAGCGCTCTTCTTCGTCTCCGACGAGCCGCTCACCGCGTCGGTGTTGGCCCAGGCGCTCGACCTCGACCGCCGCACGGTCGAGGACCTCTGCGACCGCCTGCAGCGAACCCTCGACGATCGCTCGTCGGGGCTGGTGCTGCGCAACGTCGCCGGCGGCTGGCGCCTCTACACCCACCCGGACACCGCGGCGGTGGTCGAGCGGTTCGTGCTGAGCTCGAGGCAGGCCCGGCTGACGAAGGCCGCGCTCGAGGCCCTCGCGATCGTCGCCTACAAGCAACCGGTCACGCGGCACCAGGTGAGCGGGATCCGTGGCGTGAACTCCGACGGCGTGCTGCGGGCGCTGACCGATCGTGGCCTGATCGAGGAAGCCGGCCG
>JBOGVO010000233.1:0-12693 GCA_050692855.1 Actinomycetota bacterium
ACCCGCACCGGTGCGGAGCCCTCGTACCCCGGGAGCCAATCGAGCTCGTACTCGTCGAGCCGGCGCTCACCGGCGACGCCGTACATGATCTGCAGGTCCTCGGGATCGCCGGCGACAGCTCGGATCACCCAGTCGCGCCACTTGGTCGCCTCCTCGACGTAGCCCGCCGACATCATCGAATCGAGCGTGAGCGCGGCGTCACGGATCCAACAGAACCGGTAGTCCCAGTTCCTCACCCCTCCCAAGGACTCCGGGAGCGAGGTCGTGGCGGCGGCGACGATGCCACCGGTCGGCTGGTAGGTCAGCGCCTTCAAGGTGATCAGTGATCGCTCGACCTCATCTTTCCATCCACCGCGGTAGGTCGATCGCCCCGACCATTCCCTCCACCATGCATCGGTGTCTGCGACGGCGTCGCCGGTGAGCGCCGGCTCGACGAGTACGAGCTCGATTGGCTCCCGGGGTACGAGGGCTCCGCACCGGTGCGGGTCGGCAACGCGGCATCGGATCAGCTCCAACTCGACGTGTACGGCGAGCTCATGGACGCCATCTACCGGGCGCGGCAGCTGGGCATGACTCCGGTCCCGGAGGCGATGGACCCCGCCGAGGGGCTCGTCCGGTGGCTCGAGGAACACTGGCGGGACCCCGACGACGGCGTCTGGGAGGTTCGCGGTCCTCGGCGTCAATTCGTCCACTCGAAGGTGATGGCGTGGGTCGCCGCCGACCGGTTGGTGAAGATGGCCGAGGAGTCTGGGTACGAGCCTCCATTGGCCGCGCTGCGGCAGATGCGCGACGACATCCACGAGGAGGTCTGTCGGAAAGGCTACGACGCGGAGAGGAACACGTTCACGCAGTACTACGGGTCGACGCAGCTCGACGCCGCCCTGCTGCTGATCCCGCAGGTGGGGTTCCTGCCGGCGTCGGATCCGCGGGTGATCGGCACCGTCGACGCGATCCAGCGGGAGCTGATGCGCGACGGGTTCGTGATGCGCTACATCCCCGACAAGGAGGCGGCCGACGGTCTGCCTCCTGGAGAGGGTGCGTTCCTCGCCTGCAGCTTCTGGCTGGTCATCGACCTGGCCATGCTCGGGAGGGTGAAGGAGGCGCAGGAGCTGTTCGAGAGGCTCCTGTCGCTCCGCAACGACCTCGGGCTCTTCTCCGAGGAGTACGACCAGGAGCACCGCCGGCTGATCGGGAACTTCCCGCAGGCGTTCACCCACCTGACGCTCATCGCGAGCGCCGTCGCGCTCAACGAGGCTGCCGAAGGGCAGCCATCCACGAACACCGACGGATGAGGATGCCCGCACACCCTCACCCTCCCTCTGGGGAACAGCACGAACTCCGCCACGGCGATCACCTCGCCGTGGTGACGGAGGTGGGGGCAACGTTGCGACACTACTCGGTCGGCGACCTCGACGTGATCGACGGGTTCGACGTGGATGCATCGTCACCCGATGGTCGTGGGCAGGTCCTCGCGCCCTGGCCCAACCGACTCGACGAAGGCCGTTACCGGTTCGGCGATCGGGACGCCCAGGCCGCCTTGGACGAGCCCGATCGCCGGAACGCGATCCATGGCTTGGTCCGTTGGCTCCCTTGGACGAGGCTGTCACGGACCGATGCGGCGATCGATCTGGGCTGCGTCCTCCATCCGCAGCCGGGCTACCCGTGGCAGATCGAGCTGCGGGTTGGGTACGAGCTCGACGGCCTCGGCCTCACGACCACCGCGCGCGTGCGCAACGATTCGAACGTCCCTGCTCCGTTCGGGATCGGGTTCCACCCGTACCTGAGCGTGGGAACGGAGATCGATCGCGCGACGATACTGCTCCCCGCCAGCCGTCGTCTCCTGTCGGACGATCGCGGTCTTCCGATCGGGGACGAGGAGATCGCCGGTTCCGATCTCGACTTCACCGAGTCCCGGCCCATCGGCTCGATGCGACTCGACGCTGGCTTCACCGACCTCGTTCGAGGCTCCGACGACCTCGTTCGTGCCGAGGTGACTGCACCCGACGGAGGCCGGACCGTCACCCTCTGGGCTGATCCTTGGTTCCGCTACCTGATGGTGTACACGGGGGACTCGGTCGATCCGGCGACCCGGCGACGCTGCGCCGTGGCGATCGAACCGATGACCTGTCCGCCGAACGCCCTGCGAACGGGCACGGACATCGCCGTGCTCGAACCGGGGGGCGGCGCCGGGGGACGATGGGGCGTGATCCCCTCGTGGCGATAGGAGGAGGGAACTCATGACGGCCGAACGCCGGGTGATCGTCGTCGGCGCGGGATTCGCGGGGATCGGCTGCGCGAAGGAGCTCGCCAAGCACGACGACCTGCATGTCACCGTGATCGACAAGCACAACTACAGCCAATTCATGCCGCTGCTCTACCAGGTCGCGACGTCACAGCTGGCTGCCTCGGACGTGGGGATGAACATCCGGGGTGAGCTCCGCAAGCACCCGAACATCGACGTGAAGATGGCGGAGGTCGTATCCGTCGACACCGACGATCGGTCGGTCACGCTGGACGACGATCAGGTCCTCTCCGGTGACTTCCTCGTGCTCGCCGGTGGGAGTCGAGCGAACTTCTTCGGCATCCCGGGGGCCGAGCACACGTTCCCGCTCTACTCGCTCGACGACGCGGAGCGACTCCGATCGCGCATCCTGGCGCTCTTCGAAGACGCAGACCGGGATCAGACGCTGCTCGATCGGGGAGCCCTGAACTTCGTGGTCGTGGGGGCGGGTGCGACCGGCACGGAGATCTCCGGCGCTCTCGCCGAGATGATCCGAGACGTGATGCCTTCTGAGTACCGCGACCTCGCGGTCTCGCGCGCCAGGATCGTGCTCGTCGACCACGGCCGGTTCGTGCTCGGGTCGTTCTCCCCGAAGGCGCACGACTACGCAGCCAGGGCGCTGCAACGAGATGGCGTCGAGCTCCGGCTGGGGACCTCGGTGCAGGAGATCCGCGCGGACGCCGTGGTGCTGTCGGGCGGCGAGACGATCCCGACCCGATGCGTGATCTGGGGCGGGGGCCTGCAGGCTTGCGAGCTGGCCTCGCGATCCGGCCTCCCGGCGGGCCGCGGCGGCCGCATCGACGTGCTGCCGGACCTCACCGTCGCGGATCGCCCCCGGGTGTACGCCGTGGGCGACATCGCCAACGCCGCCGCGCCCGACGGGAGCGACTTCCCGCAGCTGGGCTCCGTGGCCCTGCAGGAAGGGCGCTGGGCCGCGAAGAACATCCTCGCGGACATCGACGGGAGGCCGCGGACCAGTTTCCATTACCACGACAAGGGCATCATGGCCATGATCGGCCGAGGGGCCGCCGTCGCCGAGGTCGGTGAGCACCGCCATGAGCTGCACGGCGCGATCGCCTTCTCCGCATGGCTCGGGGTGCACGTCGCGCTCCTGAGCGGCGTGCGCCATCGTGTCGACGCGTTCGTGAGCTGGGCGAGCGACTACTTCACGAAGTCTCGCGGACCACAGGTGCTCGATCGCTCCGACGTGGCGCGGATCGACTGGGACGAGGGCGAGAAGAAGTGAACCCGATGCCTGATCGCTACGACGTCATCATCATCGGCACCGGGGCAGGGGGCGGAACGTTGGCCCACACGATCGCCTCCTCGGGCAAGAGGATCCTGCTCGTGGAACGGGGCGACTTCCTGCCGCGCGAGATGGCCAATTGGAGCCCCGAAGAGGTCTTCGTGAAGGGCCGCTAGATCTCACCCGAGACCAGATACGACGCCCAGGGTGCACCCTTCCAGCCCCAGGTCCACTACTACGTCGGGGGCGCGACCAAGATGTTCGGTGCCGCGTTGTATCGGCTGCGCCCCGAGGACTTCGGGGAGCTCACGCACGTCGACGGCATCTCGCCGGCGTGGCCCATCGGGTACGAGGACATGGAGCCCTTCTACTCGAAGGCGGAGCAGCTCTATCAGGTGCACGGGAACCACGGCGAGGACCCGACCGAGGGACCCTGGAGCGAACAGTACCCGTGGCCCCCCGTGAGCCACGAGCCGCGCATCCAGCAGCTCGCAGACGACCTCACGTCGGCGGGGTTCACGCCGTTCCACGCGCCGTGCGGCATCCTGCTGAACGAAGCCGACCGCCCCCGCAGCACCTGCATCCGATGCACGTGGTGCGACGGGTACCCCTGTCTCGTGCACGCGAAGTCCGACGCCGAGGTGATCTCGGTGCGCCCGGCGATCCAGCATCCGAACGTCACGTTGCTCACGGGCGCCGAGGCGGTCAAGCTCGAGACGGATCCGACGGGCCGAACGGTGACCGGGGTCGTCGTCGAGCATGACGGCAGGCTCGACGTGATCGAGGCAGACATCGTCTCCGTGTCGACCGGAGCAGCCAACAGCGCCAAGCTGCTGCTCCGATCGGCACATCCAGATGGTCGGCAAATCGAACCGAAGCGATGAAGGGTGAGGAGCCGAAGCTCACAAAGCTGGCCCCTCACTGGAGCCTCAAGGACGTGGCTCGCCACGCGGTCGACTTCTGGCTCACGACCGAGGACCTGCCGATGCCGGGGAACCGCGTGACGGTCGACGGCGACGGCAACGTGCACCTTGCCTATCGGTCGACGAACGACGAGGAAGCGAGCCGGCTCTATCACGAGATGAAGCAGATCCTGAATCACGTCGGCCTGCCGCAGCACCACGTGTTGGACAAGAACTTCTACATGGACATGTCGATCTCGCTCGCGGGCGTCGCGCACCAGGCCGGATCGTGCCGATTCGGCCGCGATCCTGCCACCTCCGTGCTCGACACGAACTGCAAGGCCCACGAGCTCGACAACCTCTAACGTCGTCGACACGAGCTTCTTCCCGAGCATCGGCGCGGTGAACCCCGCCCTGACGGCGATGGCGAACGTCATCAGGGTCGGCGAGCACCTCGTGGAGCGGCTCCGGTAGGCCGACGCCGGACGCGGGGCGGAGATCGATGGCGACGACGACCGAAGCCAGGATCGTCTACACCGCCGGCACCATGCAGGGCATCGAGCTCGTGACCTTCCCCGCGGCCGGCACCGTCTTCACCGACCCGGTCGGCTACGACCTGTCGAGCACGCAGTACGGCGCCATGTTCGTGCCACAGGTCCTCACCGCGATCGCCGCATCGTTGCTCGGCGCCGGGTACGCGCGGCGCCGCGGGACGAAGCGGGTGTACCTAATTGGGGCTCGCGGCCAACCTCGCGTCGATGGCGCTGCTCGTGTCGAGGCACACGTTCGAGGGCGGCGGGCCGGCCGCGTACGCATTGCTGCTGCTCGCCACCGGGTTCCTCGGCGTGGGATTCGGGCTCACCGTGCCGGCCCTGAACACGCTCACGGCCGCCTTCCATCCCGACCGGGTCGACACCTCGATCCTGGTGCTCAACGCGCTGTTGGGGCTCGGCACCGCGCTGGCTCCGCTCTTCGTCGCGATCTTCGTCGGCCTCGGCTTCTGGTGGGGCCTGCCGCTCATGTCGGCGGGACTGCTCGTCGCGCTCGCCGCCGTGAGCCTGCGCCTGCCGCTCCTGACCGATGCGCGCCGGGCCGACGGCGAGCATCGCGCCGGCGTGGGCATCCCCTCGAGGTTCTGGATCTACGCGGCGTTCGCCCTGCTGTACGGGCTCTGCGAGACGATGAACGGAAACTGGGCACAGCCGGACATGACGAAGGAGGTCGCCGCTTCCGCCACGACGGCCTCGCTCGCGCTCACCGCCTTCTGGTCGATGGTCACGGTCGGGCGGATCCTGTTCGCGGCCGTCCAGCGGTGGTTCCCCACCCGACGCACGTTCCACGTGCTGCCGTTCATCCTGGCGGGAGCGTTCGTCGCGATCTCCCTGCTCCCACGCGGCGACCCTGCCCTCGGCGTGCTCGCCTTCGGCTTGGCCGGACTGGGCTGCTCGGCCCTGCTGCCGCTGACGATCAGCTTCGGTCAGGAAGAGCTCTTCGCATGGTCGGCCTCGGTCGCCGGGGGGGTGATCGCTGCCTACCAGCTCGGCTACGGCATCGCCGCGTTCGGTGCAGGTCCGCTGCAGGACGCGGGGAGGGGCCTGCCGGGGATCTTCCGGCTCACCGCGGTCGTCGCCCTCGCCATGGGCGGCCTCTCCTTCATCGTGACGAGGCGGCGGCCCCGGCACGAGGTCGTGCCCCAGCCGAACCCGAGCCCGTCGACATGAGAGCGTTCGTGCAACTGTGTCCCGGGGGCCCGTCCTTCGGGCCGACCCGTGGGACCGATGGGTGGGCCGATCCGTGAGGAAGGAGTTACGAACATGAGCTTGAAAGGGAAGGTGGCGATCGTCACCGGAGGCAACAGCGGCATCGGCGAAGCCATCGTGCTTGCGCTCGCCGAGGGGGGCGCGAACATCGTGATCGACTACGTCGCCCACCCTGAGGCGACCGAGGGTCTCGAGCATCAGGTGGCCGCTCTCGGAGATCGGGCGATCGGCGTGGACGCCGACGTGAGCAAGGTCGAGGACCTGCAGAAGCTGGTGGACTCGGCGGTGAAGGAGTTCGGACGGCTCGACGTCATGGTGAACAACGCCGGTGTCGAGACCCGGACCTCGGTGCTCGACACGACCGAGCAGCAGTACGAGTTCGTGCTCGACATCAACCTGAAGAGCGCGTTCTTCGGCACCCAGCTCGCGGCCAAGCAGATGATCACCCAAGGTGACGGCGGCCGGATCATCAACATCTCGTCCGTGCACGAGGACTGGCCGATGCCCGGGAACACCGCGTACTGCCTCTCGAAGGGCGGCATGCGCATGCTGACCAGGACCGCCGGCGTGGAGCTGGCGCCGCACGGCATCACGGTGGTCGGCGTCGGGCCGGGGGCGGTCGAAACCCCCATCAACCGGTCGACCGAGGCCGACCCCGCCAAGATGAAAGCGCTCGACGCGGCGATCCCCCTCGGCCGCATGGCCAGGCCCGAGGAGATCGGGAGCGTCGTGGCCTTCCTGGCCGGCGATGGATCGAGCTACGTCACCGCGACGACGCTGATGACCGACGGCGGCCTGATCCAGAGCAGCCCGGGGCTATGAGCGGCGAAGCGGGCACGAAGGGGCGGCGGCGACGGATGCCGTGGCCGCTGCGCAGCGTGATCGCCGGGACGGCCGGCACGGCGGCCATGAGCCTCGCGTACGCGTCCGAGCGCCGGCTGCGGCAGGGGAAGGAACAGCTCGACTACGACGACAGCCTCGTGCCCGGCAAGATCGTCGTGAGCATCCTGCACCTCCCCGACGTGACCGATCGCGAAGACGCCGAGATCGGCCTCGCCCTGCGATGGGGGTACGGTTCGGCCTTCGGACTGTGGCACGGCACGCTGCGACGGATCCTGCCCGAGCCCTGGGCGGCACTCGTCTTCGGCGCCACCTTGATGACGGCCACGCTGAGCTTGTTCCCCCTCTTCGGGAAGACCCCGCCTCCCTGGAGGTGGCCGCCGGACGTCCTGGCGACGAGCTTCGGCACCCACGCGGCGTACGTCGTGACCCTCGCGGCGGTCGACGACCTGCTCGGCGATGCCGATCGTATGCGACCCGGCCGGACCGCGGTCAGGTGACGTACACGAGCCCGGCCACCCCCAGAGCGTAGGCGATCGTGACCATCGCGGAGTCCGGGCCGACCACACCCAGGAACTTCTGCGATGGGCGGGTCATCAGCCCGTTCAGGTAGATCGCCGTGACCACGATCCCCAGTGCGGCCAGCCAGCCCGACTGCGCGCTGGCTTCCGGGAGCACCGGCTTGCCGGCCAGCAGGTCGGCCACCAGGAACAGCGTGACCTGGATCGCATTGCCGCCGAAGATGTCGCCCATCGCCAGCCCGACCTCGCCCATGCGCACGGCCGCGACGCCTGTGCTGATCTCGGGGAGGGCGGTGATCAGGGCAAGCACCGTGGCGCCGAAGATCACGCCGTTGATACCGAACCGCGACGCCAGTGCGTTCCCGCTCTGTTCCAGCAACACGCCGGCGACGAGCGTCGCCACCGCAGCCACGCTGAAGATGGCGATGACCCTGCCGATCGGCGAGCTGGCCATCGGATTCGAGGCGGTTGTCGTCTCGCTCGCCGCCGGCTCGGCCCCCGTCGTTCCATCTCCCCTGCCGGAGACCGCCTTCCATCGCTGCGAGGTGCGAGACCGGTTCAGGGTGACGATGCCGAGCAGCCAGACGACGACGATCGCGATCGAGGCGGGACTCATCGGCCCGATCGATGCCGACTTCGGCAACAGCGCTCCCATGATGGCGATCGCGACGACGCCCACGACGAGCGCGCCTTCGTGGAGGGGCTCCAGCGTGTCCGACAGGTACGTCAAGGGTCGCTTCCTCCGTGACGTCGCGTCGAGCAGCACCAGGACCAGGGTCTGCATCGCGATACCGCCCAGCAGATTCCCGGTCGCCAGCCCGAGCGCACCGCTGAGGGCCGCCGACACGGTGATCGCGAGCTCGGGCAAGGTGCCCGCGATGCCGAGCAGGATCACCCCTCCGATCGCCTGACCGAGATCGAAATGGTCGTCGATCACATCGGTGGCCTTCGAGAGCGACAAGCCCGCGACCCATGTCAGAACCCCGGCCCCGAGGAGGATCGCGAGGAGCACGGGCGTGCCGAGGGAATCCATCGACGGGAACAGTACGCGCCGAACGGGCGCGAGCGGGGGACCTCACACGTAGGAGTGACCACGCAGCCATCGCATCGCGACGGCGCCCCAGATCGGCGGCAGGTAGTAGGTGACGAGCCGGTAGGCCATCGCCGTGGACAGGGCCGCCGCATGCGGCACCCCGAGGGCCACGAGGCCCGCCGTGTAGCCGGCCTCCGCCACTCCCATGCCGCCGGGCACCGGCATGAAACCCGCGAACAGGATCACGAGCATGTTCACGAGGATCAGCTCGGCGAACGTCAGATGGTGGCCGAACGCCCGAAGACAGAGCCCCAGGATCATCGTGAGCAGGATCTGCGCCGCGAGGTTGCCGACGAAGATCATCGAGACCTTCGCGGGTGAGCGCAGCACGCGAAGGCTCTCACCCACGCCGGCGGTCTTGTCCCGAAGGAACGCCCGCGACCTTGGCACGGCGAGCGCCACGATGGCGAGCAGCGCCACGACGACGACGCCCACGAGGATGATGGTGCCGTCGAACGAGTGCGACGAGCTCTTCGCCGGAAGGTTCAGGCTCGCGAGTCCCGAGAGTGTCACGCCCACGATCAATAGGATCTGGACCACGAACCCGCAGACGCTGTCGATGACGCCGACCGCCACCGCGCCGGTGGCCGAGAGACCTACGCGCTGGAAGAAGCGGATCTCGAGCGCGATCCTCGCCGCCGAGCTCGGCACGGCCAGGCCGATGAACTGGATCCCGTACTGAAGCAGGATCACTGGGCCGAGGCGGACGGGCCGGATGCACGCGCCCACGGTCGCGAACCCCTGAGCGAGCCCGACCGAGGGGGCGAGCAGGAGCGCGACCCCGATCCAGATGAGGTCGGCCTTCTCGAACTCTTCGATCAGGGTGTCGAGCCCGACGTTCGCGACCGCCGAGATGATCGCGTAGGCAACCAACGCGATGATGACGACCATCGCGATCGACGCGATGGTGACCCGGTGGAGCTGCTCGAGCTCGGGCTCGTCCACCCCTGCGGCGTGAGCAGCGAGCTCGCGGAGATCATCCACGCTCCAGTCCTCGTCGCGGACGGCGTGCCGAGTGGCGCGATCGAGCACGGCGGGCTGCAGGTACGGCAGCATCTCCACCACGCCGTCGGCGCCTAGCTCGTTGGCGGCGATCGAGACCGCGCGCTCGTGTCCCACGACCAGCGCCGTGACGACGAGCAACTGGGCCCGCTCGGAGAGCAGGACGGCGAGGGGCGCGGCGAGGGATGCCCGGCTGAGGTCGGCGAGGGCAGCGGAACCGTCGGGGCGAACGACGAGTCGATCGGCGTCGACCTCGCCGAGGCCCATCCCGAGCGCGTGCAACCGCCCGAGCTGCGCCCACAGGTCGGCAACCAGCGCATCGTCGACCTCCGTTGGGGTGAGGGACGCCAAGGTCCGGCTTCCCTCGGTGTCGATCACGAGCACGGCATCGCGCCCGTCAGCCATGCCGGCGGCCACGACGGGGAGCACCGACACCCCCTCTCGATCGGCGAACAGGGACACGAACGACTCGTGCTCGACCTGCTGGAGGCGTCCACCGAGGCGCGGCGCTTCCCCCCGGTTCCACAACGACGACCAGGTCGAGGCGATCAGCTGCCCGTCCCACGCGTCTCGCCCGTAGACCTTCACGAGGAGCGATCGTCCGTCCGAGGCGGACGCCGTGGCGAGCGCCACGCCGCTCGGCTCCAGCGGGACGTGCGCCACGTCGGTGGCCTCGACCCCGAGCCCTCGGAGCGCTGCCTCGATCTGCTCGAGCGTCAGCCGCCCACCCGGGGAACCGAGCGCGAGGTGCACGAGCGACGCGGCGCCCAGACCCGCGGCGAGTCCGGCGATGACGCCGATCGGGAGTGAGACCCCGAGCGCGATCGTCGCGATCGCTCCGAACGTGAGGATCCATCGGCCGAGGTAGCGAAGTGGGCGAGACAGATGCGGCGACGCGGTCACGATCATCGCGACGGCCACGGCGAGGCGAACGGCCGGATACACCGCCGGTGGTTCCGACGAGGCGAACGAGCGGAGGCTGTCCTCGACGGCGGTGCCCGACAAGCCGCCCGCGCCCGCCGCGAAGGCGGCGCCGAGCAAGCCGGCGAGAACCTCGCCCGTGAGCAGTCGTTTCCGGCCGTGTGCGAAGAGGGTGGCACCGAGGATGAGCACGGTCCACAGGAAGAGCAGGTCGTACGAGATCTCCCAGAACCACCCCAGGAGCCCGGGGATGGCGGCCAGCAGATCGGCCACCGCCGAGTCGATGGCCGTCGGTCCGGGTGCAGGGAGCGACAGGAACACGATCACGACGATCGCGATGATCAGCAGCACGACATCCGTTGGTCGCCGAGCCAGCGGGGCGTCGCTCGCCGACGAGAAGATCCGGACGTCGGAGCGGAGATCGCGGGGATCAAGCCTGGGCACGGGATCGGACCTCCGTCGTCGCTGAGCCAGCATCATGACATCCTGCACACCAGGGGTTCTCATCCCCATGGGATGATGTGCTCGCTCGCGCCGGGAGCGAGGCTGACGGCCGGCCGGACCAGGGGGGACGATGGCGCGCACCGCCGCAGGCACCGCGGAACCCAGCGCGGAACGTTCGGCGCCCGACCGCGCCGGCCTCGTGCTGGTCGCGCTCATCCTCGTCGCAGCCGTCGCGAACCTCAACCTGTCGGTGGCGAACGTGGCGCTGCCCTCGATCGGTCAGGCGTTCGGGTCGTCCCAGACCGGCCTCGACCTCATCGCCGTGGGCTACTCTCTCGGCCTCGCGGCGTCGGTCCTCTACCTCGGAGCGCTCGGGGACCGATACGGGCGCAAGCTGATGCTGATCCTCGGCGTCGGGCTCTCCGTGCCGGCATGCCTGCTCGCGGCGTTCGCGCCGACCGACACGGTGCTCTTCGTCGCCCGGATGCTCGGTGGCCTGTCGGCCGGCATGGCCTTCCCGACGACCCTCGCGTTGATCACCGCGCTATGGTCCGGCCCGGCACGCACCCGTTCGATCGCGCTGTGGTCGGCGATCGGCGGCGCGATCTCCGCCCTCGGGCCGCTCGCTTCGGGCACCCTGCTGGAGCACTTCTGGTGGGGATCGGTGTTCCTGATGACCCTGCCGCTGGCGGTGGTCGCGCTCGTGATGGCGATCGCGTTCGTGCCGAGCCACGTGCACGAGACGACCGACCCCGTGGACAACCTGGGCGGCATCCTCTCGGTCGTGATGATCTCGGCGCTCGTCCTGGCGATCAACTTCGCGGCCGTGCCGAACGCCGCGGCCCTCGCGATCGGCCTGGGCGCGATCGCCCTCGCCGGCGTCCTCGCGTTCCTCTTCAGGCAGCGCCTGGCGCCGAACCCGCTCTACGACCTGCACGTTGCCGGGCGGCGGATCTTCTGGGTGGCCGCGTGCGCCGGCATCATCGTCTTCGGGTCCCTGATGGCCTCGGCGTTCGTCGGGCAGCAGTTCCTGCAGAACGTGCTCGGGTACTCGACGATCTCGGCCGGGGCAGCCATCCTCCCCGCGGCGGTGCTGATGGTGATCGTCGCCCCCAGGTCGGCGAAGCTGGTCGAGGCGAAGGGCGCGCGGTTCACGTTGCTCGCGGGCTACGTGTTCTGTCTGCTCGGGTTCCTCACGATGCTCCTGTTGTGGAAGGAAGGCATCCCGTACTGGAAGGTCGGCCTCGCGTATGCGTTCGTCGGCGTCGGGGTCGGCTTCGCCGGCACCCCCGCCTCGCACTCGCTCACCGGCTCGGTGCCCGTCACCCGAGTCGGCATGGCCTCGGGCACCGCCGATCTCCAACGTGATCTCGGCGGCGCGATCATGCAGTCGATCCTGGGCGCGCTCCTCACCGCCGGGTACGCCTCCGCGATCGGCGCAGCGATCGCGTCGGCACCACACAAGGACAAGATCACCGAGAGCGTCACCGCGCAGCTGCAGAAGTCGTTCTGCAGCGCGATCGCGGTCGCGGATCAGTATCCGAAGTACGCGGACCAGATCACGGCTGCTGCGAAGGCATCGTTCCTGTCCGGCGACCAGTGGGCCTACCTCGCGGGGATCGTGGCCGTCCTGCTCGGGGCGGCGCTCGTCTTCTTCCTGTTCCCGAGGAAGGACGAGGAGAA
>JBOGVO010000234.1:0-10472 GCA_050692855.1 Actinomycetota bacterium
CAGATAGACCGGGTCGGTAGGACCCTCCCCGAGGCGCGCTCCGGTCCGGGGCTTGGTTGCGACGGTGAGCTGGTACTTCAACTCGAGGAGCACGCTGCCGTCATCCGGCGTTCCATGCCGAAACCAGGCGACAGAGCTCCTCGGAGAAGTCCTCCCATCGCTCGGAGGCCATCGCCGCTTGAAGTGGGCGGACATAAGGATCCTTCCCCAGCATCTCGTCACAGAAGCTCTCAGCGGTCGCGAACCTCGCGCGGATCGCTCGGCGCTGGACGCCGATGCTCTCGGCGAACGGCGCCAGGCTGGTGCGGACGAAGTCCTCCTGACCGAGATCGGGGCGATACTCGCCTCGATCCGGCCCCGGAGAGAACCTCCGTATGAGCTCCACGTACGCGCCGAAGAACCCATCGCCGGTCCACTGGGCGATCCCAACGACGCCGCGCGAGCGCACGACGCGGAGCATCTCCACGACGGGCATCTCTTCGCCGAACGAATCGAGGCAGCCGTCGAAGCTCGAGTCGGCGAACGGTAGGCGTCTACCGTCCGCACGGACCCACGCGATCGGACTGCTCTCCATCCTGGCCCGCTGCCGCCCCCGCTCGATCTGCGCCTGAGAGGGATCCAGCGCGGTCACGATCGCGCCACGTCTGGAGGCGGCAAGCGCTGTGTTCCCGTCCCCGGCCGCCACATCGAGCACACGGCCTCCCGCGGCTACGCGAGCAGCCTCGACGAGCGACTGCGAGGCCGGCTCGAGGATGCGGGACCAGAAGGAGTAGTCACCGGCCGCGAAGAAGTCCGTCGCTTCGGGTTCGGCCTGGTCAGCATGCATCCGGAATCTCCACAGACGCATCCTGAACGTCGCCAGCTGGGGTTCGCAACCGACGACAAGCCAAGACGGAGAGGTTCAGCCCTGCTTCGGAACAGCACCCCGTGATGCGCGAGCGAAACCTCGCTCGAACCGGGCTGTTCAGCTCTGCCCCACTATCCTTCCTCGGTGTCCGCCGCGCCCCACCACTCCACCGCCAAGGTCTGGACGATCCTCGGCGCCCTCTATTTCGTGTGGGGCACGACCTACCTCGGCATCGAGAAGGTCAACGAGACCGTCCCGACGTTGCTCGGGGCCGCCGCGCGGTTCCTGTTCGCCGGTGCGGTGCTGTTCGCGTGGACGTCGGTTCGCACGGGGGAGCGCACGACCTCGAAGCAGTGGCGAGCGGCGGGGATCGTCGGGATCTTCCTGCTGCTCGGAGGGAACGCGCTGGTCGCGGTCTCGGAGAACATGGGCACGCCGACCGGAATCGTCTCGCTGATCATCGCCCTGATCCCGCTCTGGCTCGCGTTCTTCGACCGGGTGGTGTTCCGGGCCGCACCGCTCGGCTGGAAGGTCGTCGTGGGCCTGATCTGCGGGTTCGGCGGGGCGGCCCTGCTCGTATCCGGCAGCGCAGGCGCCGGCGTGCCGGTCGGCGGCATGCTCGTCGCCGTCGCCGCCACGCTGTGCTGGACGGTCGGCTCGCTCTACGCACGCACGGCTCCGCTGCCGACGGCGCCGCTGCTCGGCAGCGGCATGCAGCAGGTCGTCGGCGGCGGGGTGATCCTGCTCGTCGCGCTCGCGATCGGTGAGGGCGCCGACCTCGACGTGAGCGCGGTCTCGACCTCGTCATGGCTGGGACTGGCGTGGCTGATCGCGGCGGGCTCTTTCGTCGGCTTCAGCGCCTACCTCTGGCTGCTGCGGAACGTGCGCACGACGCTCGTCTCGACCTACGCGTACGTGAACCCGATCGTCGCCGTCACGCTCGGCGTGATCGTGCTCGACGAGGCCCTCACGGGACGCATGTTCCTGAGCGGCGGGATCGTGCTCGCATCGGTGGCGTTGATCGTCTCCTCGAGCAGCGCGAATCGCCTGCCCGAGGACGCCGGCGACGCGGGGGCAGGCGTCGCCCGCGAGATGGCCGAAGGCTCCGGTGCCGACAGGTCAGGCGGCGGCGAGGAGCGGGGGCCGGAGGTCCAGGCCGAGGTCTGACTCCAGGGTGTGCGCGGCGCGGAACATGGTTGCCTCGTCGAGCGCCTTCGCAGTGAGCTGCAAACCGATCGGCAAGCCCTTGCCGTCGAGCCCGCACGGCACGCTGATGGCCGGCACGCCGCCGAGGTTGGCCGGGATCGTGAAGATGTCGTTCAGGTACATCGCCATCGGATCGTCGGCCTTCTCGCCGATCGGGAACGCGGTCGTCGGCGACGTCGGCGAGACGAGCACGTCGAACCGCTCGAACGCAGCCGCGTAGTCCTGCAGGATCAGCGTGCGCACCTTCTGGGCCTGTCCGTAGTACGCCTCGTAGTACCCCGCGGAGAGCGCGTACGTGCCGAGCATGATGCGCCGCTTCACCTCGGGCCCGAAGCCCTCGCCGCGGGTGCGGAACATCATCTCGATCGAGTCGTCGCCGTCGACGCGCAGGCCGTACCGGACGCCGTCGTAGCGGGCGAGGTTCGAGGAAGCCTCGCTCGGCGCGATCAGGTAGTAAGCGCTGAGCGCGTAGTCCGCATGCGGAAGCGTCGCCTCCCCCACCTCGGCGCCGAGCGCCGCGAGCCGGTCGACGCCCGCGCGCACCGAGGCGGCGACGCCGGGCTCGACACCCTCACCGAACGCCTCGGCGAGCACGCCGACCCGCAGGCCCGCGACACCGGTATCGAGGCCGCTCGTGTAGTCGGGCACCTCCGCATCGAGGCTCGTGGCGTCGCGGCGGTCCTGGCCCGCGATCACGCCAAGCAGGGTCGCGGCATCGCGCACGCTCCGCGTCAACGTGCCGACCGTGTCGAGCGAGGAGGCGAACGCGATCAGCCCGTACCGGCTGATGCGGCCGTACGTGGGCTTCAGGCCCACGACGCCGCTCAGCGAGGCAGGCTGTCGGACCGATCCCCCGGTATCGGTGCCGAGCGCCCAGACGGCCATGCCGGCCGCGACCGCCGCCGCGCTCCCACCGCTCGAACCACCCGGCACGGCGTCGAGGTTCCACGGGTTGTGCACGGGCCCGAACGCAGAGTTCTCGTTCGAGGAGCCCATCGCGAACTCGTCGCAGTTCGTCTTCCCCACGAGCACCGAGCCCCCGCCTGACAGGCGCGACCATGCCGTGGCGTCGTAGGGCGGCACGTACGTCTCGAGGATCTTCGACCCGCACGTCGTACGGATGCCCTTGGTGGTCAGGACGTCCTTCAGGGCAAGCGGGATGCCCGCCACTCCCGACTGCGGCGCGCCAGTCTCGAGGTAGGCGTCGAGCTCGGCCGCGCGCTCGAGGGCGACCTCGGGCGTCGGCGTGAGGAACGCGCCCACCCGCTCGTCGAGGGCCTCACGGCGCGCGATGGCCGATCCCGCCAGCGACACGGCGCTGATCTCGCGATCGTGCAGCCTCGTCGAGAGCTCGGCCCCCGTGAGGTCGCAGAGCTCGGTCACGATCCGGTCTCCGCGATCTTCGGCACCAGGAACCGCCCGTCGGACTCCGCGGGGGCGTTCGCGAGCGCCGCGTCGTGCGGCACGCTCGGCTCCGGTGAATCATCCCGGAAGACGTTCACCTGCGGGATCGGAGACGCGGTCGGCGGCACGTCATCGGCCGCGACCTCCCCCACCTTCGCCGCGTGTTCGAGGATCACGGCGAGCTGATCGCGCATGAGCGCCTTCTCGTCGTCGGTGAGCTGCACGCGCGCGAGCCTCGCGACGTGGTCGATGTCGATCTCCACCGGCATGCCGAGCAGTCTAGCCTCGGCGCTTCCGCGGGCTCACACGATGGAGCCGAACCGTGGCTCGACCTGGACGGAGAGCGCCGCGGCCACGAGCGTGTTCCCGACCAGCCAGACGTCGGTGATCGGTCCGACGCCGCCGGGCACCGGCGTGATCGCCTCGGCCTTGGCCGCCACCGAGTCGAAGTCGAGGTCGCCCACGAAGCGGGTCTTCCCGGTCTCGGGGTCGTCGATCGTGTGGAACCCCACGTCGACCGCGACGACGCCCTCGCAGACCATGTCGCCGGTGACGAGACAGGGCTGACCGGCCGCCACGATCAGGATGTCGGCCTGCAACGTGGCTTCCGCGAGCCGCCCCGACGCGGCCGTGCGGCTGTGCGCGGCCAGCACAGTGGCGTGCCGTTCGAGCCCGAGCCACATGGCGGGCTTGCCCACGCTCGTCGATCGCCCGACCACGACGAGCGTCTTCCCCACGTAGAACTCGGACGGGTCGACACCGGTGGACTGGGCGTAAGAATCGAGCAGGTAGAAGCACGACGCGGGGGTCGAGGGCACGAACCGTGGGCGGCCGAGCGCCAGCAGCCCGGCGTTCTCGGGGTGCTGGCCCTCGATGTCCTTCCGCGGATCGACGGTGGCGTTGATGACTGCCTCGTCGAGGTGGGCCGGCAGCGGACGCAACACGAGCACGCCCGTGACCCGAGGGTCGGCGTTGACCTTGCCGATCGTGGCGAGCACATCGGCGAGCTCGACGTCGGGTGGCAGCCGCTCCGAGACATAGTGGTACTCCAGGCCTTCCGCGAGCCGGCGCACGTGACGCTCGTACGCGGAGGCGCCCGCCTCCTCGCCCACCATGATCGTGGCCAGACCCGGCGTGACCGCCGACATGCGGAGCACCTGCAGCTCCTCGTCGATCGTCTCTCGGAGCTGTGATGCCAGGCGGTTCCCGTCGATCACGTGCGCCGCCATCGCGCCCCGTTCAGCCCCGTCCGAGCCGGCGCCGGAACTCCACCTCGTCGATCACCTCGACGCCGAGCGTCTCGGCCTTCGCGAGCTTCGACCCGGGGCTCTCGCCGGCGACCACGAACGACGTCTTCGTCGAGACGCTCGAGGCCACCCTCGCGCCGGCGGCCTGCGCCAACTCGATCGCGTCGTCGCGGCTGATGCCTTCGAGCCCGCCGGTGAGCACGATCGAGAGACCCTCGAGGGGCCGGGGCCCGTCGTCGCCGTCGCGCTCGTCGGCCATGCGGACGCCGGCGGCCCGCAGCTTCTCGAGCAGCGCGAGGTTGTCGTCGTCGTCGAACCAGCCGCGCACGGTGGCAGCGATCTCGGGTCCGCTCTCGGGCACGGCGTCGATCTCGTCCTCGCTCGCGGCGGCGAGCGCATCGATCGAGCCGAACGCGCGGGCGAGGACCTGCGCGACGTGGCCGCCGACGTGACGGATGTTCAGCCCCACGAGCAGCCGCCCGATCGGGCGCTCCTTCGATCCCTCGACCTGCTCGAGCACGTTCGTGATCGCTTTGTCCTTGAAGCCCGGAAGCTGGGAGAGCTTCCCAGCGTCGAGCGCATAGATGTCGGCCGGGTCCTCGATCAGCCCACCCTCGAGCAACCGCATCACGGTCATGTATCCGAGGTGCTCGATGTCCATCGCGCCGCGGCCCGCGAAGTGGAACAACCACTCGATGCCCTGCGACGGACACCCGCGCTTGTTCGGACAGCGATGGTCCGCCTCGCCGTCGGGCCGCTCGAGGGCCGTGCCGCACGATGGACAGGTCTTCGGCATCGACCAGCGGCGAGCACCCTTCTTCCGCTTGGCGAGTACCGGGCCGACGATCTCGGGGATCACGTCGCCGGCCCGGCGCACGATGACGGTGTCGCCCTTGCGGACGTCCTTGCGCCTGACCTCCTGCTCGTTGTGGAGGGTGGCGTACGTGATCGTGACGCCGGCCACGACCACCGGGTCGAGCACCGCGAACGGCGTGACCTTGCCCGTGCGACCCGTGTGCACGTCGACGTTCTCGAGCAGCGTGGTGCGCTCCTCGGGCGGGAACTTGTACGCGATGGCCCACCGCGGGGCGTGGCCCGTGGCGCCGAGCTCGCGCTGCAGATCGACCTGGTCGACCTTGACCACCGTGCCGTCGATCTCCCAGTCCACCGAGTGCCGGTGCTCTTCCCAGTGGGTGAGGAACGACTTCACTCCCTCGATCGAGTCGCGCGCCTCGGTCGTCGGCGCCACCGGCAGCCCTGCCTTCGCCGCCCAGTCGAGGAACCCCAGATGGGAGTCGAACGAGACGCCTTCGGCCGCCCCCACCGAGTGCACCCAGAGGCGCAGGGGGCGCGATGCCGTCACCTTCGGGTCCTTCTGGCGGAGCGACCCTGCCGCGGCGTTGCGTGGGTTCGCGAACGCCTTCCCGCCCGTATCGAGGAGGCGGCGGTTCAACTCCTCGAACGCGCTCACCGGGAAGTAGATCTCACCGCGGACCTCGACGACAGCGGGCGGGTCGTCGACGGCGAGGCTCCGGGGGATGCCCTGCACGGTGCGCACGTTCGCCGTGATCTCCTCGCCCACCCTGCCGTCGCCGCGCGTGGCGGCGCTGACGAGCCTGCCGCGCTCATAGGTGAGGGCGCACGCCACGCCGTCGATCTTCAGCTCGCACGCGTACCGAGCCTCGTCGCCAACCACCCGCTCGACCCTGGTCGCCCAGGCGTCGAGCTCCTCGAAGCTGAACGCGTTGTCGAGGGAGAGCATCGGCGCCCGGTGGGTGACGGGCGCGAACAACGCGGCGGGCGCGCCACCGACCGTGACGGTCGGTGAATCCGGCGTCTGCAGCTCGGGGAACCGATCCTCGAGGGTACGGAGCTCCCGCATCAGCTCGTCGTACTCGGCATCGGCGAGCTCCGGGTCGTCGAGCACGTGGTAGCGGTAGCGATGATGCTCGAGCTCGGCGCGGAGCTCCTCGACCCGCAGCTTCGCCTCGGCGCGCTCGCGCTCGTCGGGTGCGCGCCCAGGACCGGCCTGCTTCGCCCTGGGACTCACGCGGCGATCTCCACGCCACCCGAGAAACCGATCTCGACCCCGGCCACGATGACGCCTCCGTGCACGCCCGGCACCTGGCGGAGGTACTGCAACGCCTGGCGGAACCCGCCGGGCTTGCCGAGCACCGCCTGCACGCCGGCGGCGGCCGCGTCGGCGAGCATGCACGTGTCGGCGATGACCGCGAGCCCGTCGGGGCCGCCGCCGCCCCGACCACGGCCGAGCGTGGTCGAGACCCCGACGCCCGGTTGCGACGGCGCCAGCGCAACGGTGATGGGCTCCCCCCCGCGGCGCTTCACCCCCAGCTTCATGCGCTTGCGCGACCGGATGAAGTAGTCGCCGTCGCAGGCCACGGTGAGCTCGTGCAGCTGCTCGGCGAGGAACCGGCCCACCTGATCGACCACGGCACCTCGGAACGTGAACATGGGGCCCACCCCCGCGCTGGTTGCCGTGTGCACCATCTCCTTCACGATGTCCGGCGCGTCGGCCGTGATGCGATCGAGGGGACGCTTGCTCTGCCGGAAGGTGGGATAGCGCAGCGCGTAGGACTGCAGCTGTTCCCAGAAGCTCAGGGCGGCCGCGCGGGATTCCTCGGCGAAGTCCTCGGGCGCCGTGATGTGCAGCACGAGATCCTGCACCTGGATCTCGAAGCTCTTGGGTCGGCGCCGGAGCAGCCTCACACGGCCTCCGAAGGCTCGGGGACGGTCAGACCCGATGATAGCGACCGGGGGCGACGGACCGAGTGGGTCGTGCAGACGCTGCGTCGTCGTCCCTCAGCGGAACGACGATACGATGCGGCCGCCGCCGAGCAGCTCGTCGCCTCGATATACGACCGCACCCTGCCCCGGCGCGATCGCCCGCTGCGGCGAGTGGAAGGTGGCCGTGAACCCACCCCTCGACGGAGCGATCTCGGCGGCAGCGTCGTCCCCTCGATACCGGATGCGCACCTGCGCCTCGAACGGCTCCTCGGCGGGGGGGCGGCCGGCCACCCAGGAGGCTCGGTCGGCCACTAATCCTCGGCGAGACAAGAGCTCGGCGGCCCCCACCGTCACCCGGTTCGCTCGGGCGTCGACGTCGATGACGTATGCCTTCCGCCCCAGCGCGACCCCCAGACCGCGACGCTGACCCACCGTGAACGCGAACGTGCCGTCGTGCTCGCCCACCACCCGGCCGTCGGCGTCGACGACCTCGCCTCCGGTCCGGACGAGCTCGGGCACCGACGTCCGCACGAACCCACCGGCGTCGCCGCTGGGCGCGAAGCACAGTTCCTGCGAGTCGGGCTTGGTAGCGACGGGCAGGCCGAGCCGGGCCGCGTGCGCGCGAGTCTCGGCCTTGGGCATCTCCCCGATCGGGAACAACGATCGTTCCAGCTGGGACTGGTCGAGCATGTGCAGCATGTACGACTGGTCCTTCGCCGCATCGGCGCCCCGCATCAGGTGCCAGCGGCCGCCGGCGTCGCGCCGGGACCGCACGTAGTGACCGGTCGCGACCGCGTCGATGCTCAGCTCGTCGGCCCGTCGAAGGAACGCGCCGAACTTGATCTCACCGTTGCACCGAGCGCACGGGTTCGGCGTGCGGCCGGCCTCGTGCTCGCGCGTGAAGTCGCCGATCACCCGCTCCTCGAACTCCTTCGTCATCTCCGCGATCTCGAACGGGAACCCACCGATCCGTGCCACCGCCTGGGCGTCGGCCCTCGCGGCTGGTCCGCAGCACCCGTGCTCGACACCGTCGAGGTGCACGAGACGCATGTGAGAGCCGACGACGTCGTACCCCTGTTCGGCGAGCAGGCAGGCGGCGACCGACGAGTCGACCCCGCCCGACATCGCGACCAGCACCGATCCCTTCGACCTCATGACGTCAAGGCTACCGTCGTCGTCACGCGTATCGTTCCCGCATGATCGAGGCCCGGTTCGACGATCTGACGGGATCCTCGGAATCGTTCCGGCTCGTCGGTCCGGTGGGGGTGCTCGAGGCCACCCGCACCGACGAGGTCGCGGGGGTCATCGATGCCGCGGAGGGAGCGGCCCGTCGAGGGCTCTGGGTGGCAGGATGCGTGTCCTACGAGGCGGCTCCGGGCCTCGACGGGGCGCTGCGGGTTCGGAAGCGGCCGGACGACGACCCGTTCGCTCGCCTCCCGTTGGCGTGGTTCGCCATGTTCGAGCACCGCGAGCCGACCACGCTCCCGGAGCCGCAGGCCGATCCCCCCGGCACGCTCGAGGCATCGTGGACGCCCTCCGTGGACCGGGCCTCGTACGACGCGGCGATCGCGAGGATCCGGGAGCACATCGCCGCCGGTGACACGTACCAGGTGAACCACACGCTGCGCCTGCGGTCTCGGGTCGAGGGCGACGAACGAGGGCTGTACCGCGATCTCTGCTACGCGCAGCGGGGTGCCTACGCCGGCTACCTCAACACGGGGCGGTATCGCGTCCTCTCCGCCTCGCCCGAGCTCTTCTTCCGCATCGAAGACGGCCACATCCTCACCAAGCCGATGAAAGGCACGGCCCGCCGCGGGCGTTGGACCGCCGAGGACGAGGCGATCGCCGCGAGGCTCCGGGGCTCGGTGAAGGACCGGGCCGAGAACGCGATGATCGTCGACCTGCTCCGGAACGACATGGGCCGGATCGCTCGGCCGGGCTCGGTCACCTGGAGCGACGTGTTCGACCTCGAGCGCTACGAGACCGTCTGGCAGCTCACCTCCACGGTCTCCGCCGACCTGGCGCCGGGCACCTCCCTGCTCGATGCGTTCCGGGCGCTGTTCCCGTCGGGCTCGGTCACGGGCGCCCCCAAGGTGCGCACGATGGAGATCATCGCCGAGCTCGAGGACTCCCCCCGGGGCGTGTACTGCGGGGCGGTCGGCTTCCTGGGACCCGCCGGATCGGGGCTGCCGGCGGCGAGGTTCAACGTGCCCATCCGAACGGTGATGATCGATGCCGAGACGCGGACGGCGGAGTACGGCGTGGGGGGCGGCATCACGTGGGGATCGGACGCGTCCGGGGAGTACCGGGAGACGGTGGCCAAGGCGTCGGTGCTCACCGCGCGTCGCCCCCGCTTCGAGCTGTTCGAGACGCTCCGTCACGACCCGGGACGAGGCTTCGGCCACCTCGATCGGCATCTCGCTCGCATCGCTGGATCGGCGGCCTATTTCGGGTTCACGTTCGACGAGCGAACGGCCTTCGAGGCGATGCGGGGCGAGGTGGCGAGGTTCCCGGACCGCACCACGCGCGTCCGAGTCGTGGTCGACCGCGCCGGCCGCATCGACGTGGGCGTCGTGCCTCTGGTGGCCTCGGCCGAGCCGGTCCGCGTGGCCGTCGACGGCGATCATCCCGTCGACCCCACCGACCCGATGCTCTTCCACAAGACGACCCGCCGTGCGCTCTACGAGGAGGCGAGGGCGCGGCATCCGGGTGCGGACGACGTGCTGCTCGTGAACGATCGGGGAGAGATCACCGAATCGACGATCGCCAACGTCGCGGCGCTCATCGAGGGCACGTGGCTCACGCCGCCGCTCGATGCCGGCCTCCTTCCGGGCGTGGGGCGCGAGGTTGCCCTCGAGGAGGGGTGGCTGCGGGAGGGGACGATCAGGACCGACGACCTCGCGCGAGCCGACGCGCTCGAGCTGGTGAGTGACGTGCGCGGCAGGCGGACCGTTCGCCTCGTCGGATGAGGGTGCCTCCGACCCTACTCGGGGTCGACCGGCTCCCGATCGCCCGGGAACAGG
>JBOGVO010000235.1:0-19985 GCA_050692855.1 Actinomycetota bacterium
GGTCTCTTCGATCACGCTGATCGCCGACACCCGCACGTATTCGAGGGTCGACCCGAAGCCCCGCGCGGCGAGCCAGGCGCGGGCTGCCCCGTACCGTTCCTCCGGGCGATCGCCGAGGGTGAAGAGCGCCTCCTTGCAGGCTCGATCCCGGCCGGCCCGCGCGATCACGAGGACCTCTTCCGGTGAGAGGAACGGCGCCTCGAGCTTGGCCGGCGGCTTCGCGAACGTGCAGTAATGGCAGTGGTCGCGGCAGAGCATCGTGAGCGGCACGAACACTTTGCGCGAATACGTGACCACCTCACCGTGACCGAGGTCGCGCAGGCGCGCAGCGACGGCGAGCAGTCGATCGAGGTGCTCGCCTCGGGCGCCCATCAGCGCGGTCGTCTCGTCGAGGCTGAGCACCTTGCCCTGTTCGGCTCGCACCAGAGCCCGGCGCACCTGGTGGCCGCTCGGCCGGGCGGGTGCCTGGGGCATGCCGGCGAGCCTATCACCGGCCCCGACGCATCCGGACGGTTGCGACCCCGTCTCATCAGGACGGAGACTGCACGATCATGGACACGAGGATCGGGACGTGAAGGTCGTCGCGCTCGCGGGCGGCATCGGGGCGGGGAAGTTCCTGCGTGGGATGGCCCGGCTCGTTCCCAGCTCCGATCTCACCGTGATCCTCAACATCGCCGACGACGTCGAGGTGCACGGGCTGCACGTGAGCCCGGACCCGGACTCCGTGACGTACTGGCTCGGCGACGCGTTCGATCGTGAGCGCGGCTGGGGACGGCGGGACGAGACGTTCCGGGCGACCGAGGAGCTCAGGGCCTTCTGCGCACCCGACGCGTGGTTCAACCTCGGCGATCTCGATCTCGCGACGCACGTGCTGCGCAGCGACCTGCTGCGTCTGGGAGCGACGATGTCGGAGGTGATCACGCGGGTGGCCGCTCGCTTCGATGTGCGCGCTCGTTTGATGCCCGTCACCGACGATCGGGTGGAGACGCGGATCGACGCCGTCGACGCGGCCACGGGCGAACGACTGGACCTGCACTTCCAGGAGTACTGGGTGCGCCGACATGCTGCCGATCACGTGAAGGGCGTGCGCTTCGAGGGCATCGACTCGGCGAGACCCGCGCCCGGAGTGGTGGAGGCGATCGGGGAAGCCGACCTGCTGGTGTTGCCCCCCTCGAACCCCGTCGTCTCGCTCGGGCCGATCCTCGCGGTTCCAGGCGTGCGCGGCGCGGTCGGGGCGCGCCGCCCGGCCGTCGTGGGTGTGAGCGGCATCGTCGGCGGCGCGCCCCTCGCCGGCATGGCGGACCGGCTGATGCCGGCCGTGGGGCTCGAGGTGACCGCGGCCGGAGCGGCCTCGGCGTATGCGGACCTGCTCGGAGCCTGGGTGATCGACGAGCGCGATCGGGCACTCGCGCCTCGCATCGAAGCCACGGGGGTCCGCGTCGTCGTGACCGACACCGTGATGCACGACGACGACGCGGCCGAGCGGCTCGCTCGCACCGTGCTGGACGCCGGGCCGTGACGGGCCGCCGCGTCGAGGTCCTGGCCGCCGAGGGTCTCCCCGAGGTCCGGGCGGGGGACGATCTGCCCGCGCTCCTGGTGGACGCGGTGCGCGACCTGGGCGTGCGAGACGGCGACGTGGTCGTCGTGACGTCGAAGATCGTGTCGAAGGCCGAGGGCCGGCTCGTGCCGGGCGACGACCGCGCCGCAGCGGTGGACGCCGAGACCGCCCGTGTCGTGGCCCGCCGCGGCGACCTCGTGATCGCCGAGACCCGCCACGGCTTCGTCTGCGCCAACGCGGGGGTCGACGCCTCGAACCTCGACGCGGGCACCCTCGCGTTGCTGCCCGACGATCCCGACGGCACGTCGCGACTCGTTCGCGACCGGCTCGTCTCCGAGCTCCGCGTCGATCGCCTCGGCGTCGTGATCACCGACACGTTCGGGCGCGCGTGGCGCACCGGCGTCGTGAACGTCGCGATCGGTTGCGCGGGCCTGCCCGCCGCCGTCGACCTCCGGGGACACGCCGATGACCGGGGGCGTCGGCTCGAGGCGACCGTCGTGGCCCTGGCCGACGAGGTTGCGGCCGCGGCCGGCCTCGTGATGGCCAAGGATGCGCGGGTGCCCGTCGCCCTCGTGCGCGGCGTGCAGCGCCTCGGCGCCCCGGATCGGCCCGCGCGCGACCTGGTGCGCCCGGCGGACGAGGACCTCTTCCGATCCTCACCGTTGCAGGCGCTGCACGACCGGCGCACGATCCGGGCGTTCGGTGCCGGCGCGGTCTCACGCGAAGCGCTCGAGGAGGCCATCGGCGCGGCGACCACCGCGCCGGCACCGCACCACACGAGACCGTGGCGGTTCAGCGTCCTGATCTCGGAGCCGAGCAAGCGGGGCTACCTGACCGCGATGGAGGAGGCGTGGCGCGCCGACCTGCGAGGCGATGGGACGCCGGAGCACGTGATCGAGCGAAGGGTGGCCGCGAGCGACGCCGTGCTGGGGGCGGCGCCGGTGCTGATCGTGCCCTGGCTCTCGCTGGAGGGGGCCCACGCCTACGCCGACGCCGAGCGGTCACAGGCCGAGCGGGAGATGTTCGTGCTCTCCGGAGGATCCGCGATCCAGAACCTCCTGCTCGCGCTCTCCGCACAGGGGCTCGCGAGCGCCTGGATCAGCTCCTCGATCTTCTGCCGCGAGGAGGCCCGTGCCGCGCTCGGGATGCCCGAGGGATGGGATGCCCTCGGCACCGTCGCGTGCGGCCCCTACCCGGGGAGTGGATCGCTCCCCCGCCCCCCGATCGACCTCGGAGGCATCGTCTCCTGGACATGAACCACCGGAAGTGCCGCGTCCGTCGCGGCGTTGGGTACCCTTGGCCTCCGAGGCGCGCCCCGGGTGCCTCGGAAGGAGATCCCGCACCGTGTCTAACCGGTCCAACGAAGCTCGGCGGCCGACGAAAGCCGAACGGAAGGAACAAGCCCGTCTCGAACGCGAGGCCCTGCAGCGGCAGATGGCCTCGAAGAAGCGCACCCGCACGATCGGCATCGTGCTCGTCGCGCTGGCCGCCGTGGTGGCGATCGCTGCCGTCGTGGTGCTGCGCCCCGGCGACACGAGCGCCGCCCTACCGGCGCCGGCGGAGCTGCTTGACCAGGCGGCCGACGAGGCACAGGCCTCGGCGTGCGACGCCGTGCAGACGACCGAGTTCTACGACGGGTTCGACCAGACCTCCCCCGACTACGCGGACCAGGCCCATGTCGAAGGCGACGGACGCTTCCCGACGCTGCCTCCGCTCGACACGTACCCCAGCACGCCACCCGCCTCGGGCCCGCACACGGGCTCGGCCACTCTGCCGGCAGGTGTCTACGATTCGCCGCCCGACCTCGGCACGCTGCTGCACTCCTTGGAGCACGGAGGCACGGTCGTGTGGTACTCGCCCGACGCACCGCAGGAGCAGGTGGAGGCGATCGTCGAGTTCTACGACCAGACCGACGCCGTGGGACAGGATCGCGTGATCGTCGCGCCCTATGACTACGACGGCCCCGCCGGGCAGCTTCCCGACGGCGTGCAGATGGCGCTCGTCGGATGGCGACGACTGCAGGTCTGCGGACTGCCGAGCCTCGCGGTGGCCTTCGACTTCACCAGCCAGTACTCCTACCCGACCACGCAGGATCGCGAGTACGCCGGCGAGGCGCCCGAGCGTGGAGCCGTGATGTGACGAACAAGAACAAGAAGCGTCGCAAGCCGACGGGGACCGCTCCCGCACGCGGCCCGTCGTCCACCCCCGCGAGTCGCCCCGATGGGAACGCCGACCGGCGAGCGCGCAAGGAACGAGCGCGGCAGGCCCGGGCGGCGGAGCGGAAGCGAACCGAGCGGAGCGCGCGGTTCCGGCGGCTGGCGATCTTCGGCGTCACCGGCGTGATCGGCATCGGGGCCTTCTACTGGCTGAACAAGGCGGACAGCCCGAAGCCCGTGTCCGAAGCAGCCGTGGCCGCGGCCGACGCCGCGGGGTGTACGACCGTTCGCTCACCCGCCGGCGGCGCCCCCGGCGGCGAGCACGTGGCCGAGGGCATCCCGATCACGTACGCGCAGAGTCCGGCCACGTCGGGTGAGCACTACGGCGGACAGGTCCTGCCGTCCTCGCCCGATTCCTACGATCAACCGATCGCGAGCGAGCCGGCCTCGGTGCACTTCATGGAGCACGCCGGGGTCATGCTGTACTACCGGACCGACGGCGACGGTGCGGTCTCACCCGACGTGGTCTCCGCGCTCGAGGGCGTAGCGGCCGAGAACCGCATGACCGTCACCGCGCCGTACGAGGGCCTTCCCGACGGCACGGGGGTCGCGCTCGCGGCCTGGGATCAGCTGCAATCGTGCCCGGGCACGATCACCGCCGCCCAGGCGACGACGATCGCGGGTGGCTTCACGCAGGCCTTCGCCTGTTCCACGAACGCACCCGAACCCAACGCCGCCGACGACTGCTGAGCACGAGCGACGGTAGGTCCCGACCCCGTCGGGCCGAGCCCCTCATGCGAGCCGGCAGGTCTGCCCCTTCGGACAGACGATCGTGCCGTGCTCGAACGAGGCGAGCGACCCTCCACCGCCGTCCGGGCGGACGCGGCTCGTCGGGAAGCCGAGGGAACCCCCGGTGCCCCCCCGGGTCATGTAGGCACGGAGCACCCTTCCCCAGAGCGCGTGGGCGCCGATGCCCGCCTTCGCGAGGATGCGCCCCTCGGCGAACAGGACTCTCGTTCCCGATCCGGGATGCACGCCGACCGCCTGGGAGGTCGGCATGCCGAGGCGACTCTTCGGGCCGCCCACGGCCCGGTACTCGGCGTAGATCGGACCGCGGAGCCAGACCGTGATGCCGGTGGCGCCGTTCCGGAAGATCGCCCCCTTCTGGAATCGCTGACGCGACCCGCCCGGCACGCGTTCGATCCTCGTGGTCGGAAGTCCCGGCCGGCACATCAGCGAGTCGTAGCGGCGACGGATCGGACCGGTGATGTTCCGGTCCTTGCCGATCCAGAGGCGTCCGTCCCAGGCGCCGGTGGCCCACCGGATCTCCGAGCCCGTGACCGATGCCGATCCCCCGCTTCCGCGAACCGAGGCCGTGATGATGCGTCCGCCCTCACCCCTGCGGATCTTCCGGAACCCGACGACCGTGCCGATCGAGCCGGTGTAGGGCGAGAGCCGGCTCGTCAGCTCCGCGCTCGTGAACGATCGCTGCCAGTCGAGCCACGGGTTCCCGCCCGTGTCCTCGCCCGGATCGCATTCCGCCTTCAGGTACGGGACGGCGTAGGCGGGGTTCCCTCCGTGCCACACGTCCTCGACCGCGTCGGAATGTCCGCCGTCGGAGGCGGCGAAGAACGCCTGGATCACCCTTCCCCGGTGGGTGATGACCTGCCCTCGGGTCGAGTTCACGGCGCCGACCCACCGGTTGCCGTCGGGGCCGCCTTCCTTGTTGAAGCCGACGTAGACCTGGTCGTTGGCGCCGTCGGTGATGTCGCAGTTGCACTCGGCGCGCATGCCGTAGCGCTTCACGACGTAGGTGGCGAACGTGCGACCGGCGACGGCCTGGGCTCGCAGCGCCGAGACCGGCCAGGAGCTGGGCATCTCCCCCAGACCGTAGAGGTACTGCTCGAACGCGACCGGCAGCACGAGTCGCTCCTTCCAGGAGCCGCCCCGGCGGTAGAGGTTGAACTCCAGGTGCCCGCGGTTGTACGCGTAGCCGATGCCGGACACCGCGTCGGCCTCGGGGACGAGCGCTCGTGCCCCACGGTCGAACGTGGCGATCAGGTCGAACGACGCCCCGCCCCACGTGCGGCCTCCCACGAGCGAGCCATGGTCATCGCGCACCGCGAACCCGCTCTTGGTCGGTCGCACGATCCACGTGCGTCCCGAGGCGATGCGGCCGACACGCCGTCCGCCGGTCCTGCCCACCCAGAGCCGGACGGGACCGTCCATCGCCCGCACGTGGATCCTCGTGCGATCCCAGGTGAGGCCCACGCGGATCTTCCGCACCGGGTCGCCGGGCCGCTGCACGCGGGTGCCCCGGTAGAAGTGCTTCACGATGCGCTTGTGCGGCCAGCCCATCTGCGCCAGGCCGTTGGCCCCCCACTGCGACATGCCCACGCCATGGCCGAACCCCGAGCCGAAGAACCGGAACCCGCCGGCGCCCGCCACCCGTGGGGCAACGGCCGGCGGAGCTCCCGTGAAGGGATCCTCGGCCGCGCCCGGCGGGACGGTGTCGGGACCGGCGGCCAGCGCGAGCGAGGGCAGCGCGAGCGCGAACGCGAACGCGACGGCGACCGCGGTGGCCGCATGTCGCGTGCGGAAGGACCCCCCGGTCGGCCTCACCGAACCTGCATCGGCGTTCGATCGTGGCCGGTTGAGAAGGCTGGGAGCGGAGGAGCGCCTCGACTCGCGGGTCACGGCGACGCCTCCGTTCCAGCCGGGACGCGGACGTCGACGAGGTGCATCCCAGAGGGCACGCTCCCGCCCTGCCCCACGACCGCGCCCTCCACGACCGCGTCCTCGCCCACCACGGCTCCGGCGGCCAGCACCGACTCGGTGATGCGGGCGCGTGCCCCGACCCGCGAGCCTCCGTGCAGCACCGAGTCCTCGACCCGAGCATCGGGGCCCACGCTCGACGCCGGCCCGAGGGCGACCCATCGCCCCAGGTGAGCCCGCAGGTCGACGTCGGCCCCCTCGGCCACCCACGGCGCGGGGTAGCTCACGCCGTGCACCCTGCCCTGGAACATGTCGAAGTGCGCCTGCAGGTACTTCTCCGGCGTCCCGAGATCGAGCCAGTACGCGTCGGCGACGAATCCGAAGACCGGAGCGCCATTCTCGATCACGGTGGGGAAGATCTCGCGTTCGATCGAGATCGTCTCGCCGGGACTCCAGCCTCGCAGGACGGCCGGATCGACCAGGTAGGTTCCCGCGTTGACCTCTCCGGGGATCGGCGCGTCGGGCTTCTCCCGGAACTCCATCACCCGGCCGTCGGCATCGGTCGCGACGAGGCCGAACGCCCTCGCGTCCTCGACGTGATGCAACGCGATCGTGACCGCGGCGCCCCGCTCCTCGTGGAACGATCTCATCGCGGTGAGGTCCAGGTCCGTGAGGATGTCGCCGTTCAGCGCGAAGAACGGTTCGTCGCCGGCGGCGTCCAGCGCGTGCACGATCGCCCCGCCGGTGCCGAGCGCATGGGTCTCGGTGATCCACACGATGCGGGGGTCGCCGTGGCGGGCCTCGATGAACGGGTGGAACGTCTCCTCGAGATAGGGGGACGAGAGCACCACCTCGTGCACGCCGTGGCGAGCGAGATGGTCGAGCACATGGTCGAGGGAGGGCCGATCCATCAGTGGCAGCAGCGGCTTGGGCACGGTCTCGGTGAGCGGGCGCATGCGCGTGCCCTCCCCCCCGACCAGGACGACCGCCTTCATCGTGTCGCGATCCTTCCTCGGGCGGCCTCGAGCTCGGCCCGGGCCCGCAGCGCCGCCCATGCCAACGGCAGCGTGAGACGCCGCCACCCGGCCGCCCGGTGCGCACGGTAGTAGCGGTAGATGCTGTCGGAGTGCATCCGGAGCATCCGGCGGCTGTGACCTCTGGACACGCCGATCTCGTGCACGATCTCGACCGCGGGCGTGAAGAGCACCGTCCGGCCCGCCGCTCGGAGCCGCGTCGCGAAGTCCAGCTCCTCGCCGAAGAGGGCGAAGCGCTCGTCGAAAGAGCCGATCTCGTCGAACGCGCTGCGGGGCACGAGCATGCAGCACCCACTCACCCAGTCGACGGCGCGCTCGGTCGAGCGGTCCCAGCCGTGCATGTGGTAGCGGCGCGTGAACGGGTTGTCCGGACGCGTCGTGCCGAGGAACGCGTGCCCGACCGCGTCGATCACGTTCGGGAAGGGCCGGCCGCTCTCGTAGACCGTGCCGTCGGAGTTCCGCACCATCGGCCCGACGATGCCGGCCTCGGGGTGGGCCTCCGCGACGGCCACGTAGTCCGCGAGCGTTCCCTGCCACCATTCGGTGTCGGGGTTCAGCAAGAGGAGGTAGGGGGCAGCCGTCTCGCGGATGCCCTGGTTCCAGGCCGGCGACAGATACACGTTCGTGCCGTTCTCGATGAGACGAGCCCACGGGTGCTCGGCGACGGCGGCGGTGTGAGAGGCGTCGTGCGAGGCGTTGTCGATCACCACCACGTCGAGGGCGACGTCGCCGCGATGCCGCTCGAGCGAGGCAAGGCACCGCTCGAGGTAGTCGCCCGCGTTGAAGTTCACGATGACGACGGCCAGCTCGGCGGCCTCGGGAGCGACGGTGACCGTCATCGGTGGGGGGTCTGCGCCACGAGCACGATGCCCACCATGATGCAGAACACCCCGGCCCACCGGAGCGGCGGGATCTGTTCGTGCAGCACGAACCGGTCGGCGAGCAGGATCAGGGCGTAGGTCAACGACGCGAACGGGTAGGCGAACGAGAGCGAGGCTCGGGAGAGCACCGCGAGCCAGACGAAGGCCGAGAGCCCGAACAGCAGCAGCCCCCCCCACACGGCGAGGGTCGAGGCGACGTCCTTCAGCGAGCGCGCGTTCAGCTGCAGCTCCCCCGTGGTCGCCGTGACCTGGTTCATGCCGTGCTTCAGCGTGAGCTGGGCGACCGCGGCGAGCACCACCGAGAGCAGGATCAGGCCGATCAACATCGTGCGGTTCTTCCTTCCTTGGGAGCGGTCCGTGGATCGCTGAGCGAGCAGGCTGTCGTGCGCCTCGGGGTCGGTGACGGGCGGGTTCGGGTTCACAGGTCCTCCACCGCGGCCGTGGGCTCGACCGCGAGACGCTTGGGCACCTGGACGTCATCGGGCACCTGGAGCAGGTAGCGCTGCGTCTGCACGTGATAGAGGCGGCCCTGGGCGGAGGCGAGCCCCACGGTCACGAAGTACTTCCCTCCGACCCAGTCGGCCGGCGGCACATGGAAGACCACCCGCTTCTTTCCCTCGACCGGCCCGATGTCGATGCCCATGGCGCCCGTGCGGCCGTCGACGACCGGATGGTTGGTGGAGGCCGAGACGACCGCGAAGGACACGTCGAGATCGGCGACACGGGCATTCGCCTGCACGTCGACCGCGATCGTCAGCACCGACCCCGGCCACACGGTGCCATTCCCGTCGCCGCCGGAGTCGAAGCTCACGGAGACCACCTCGACCTCGTGGCTCCCCTCCTCCGGCGCGAACTCGGGATCGCGGCTGAGCAGGCGATGGCGCAGCTCACGCACGACCTCGGCGGGCCGGCCGTCCTCGTGCAGCCGGCCGTGTTCGAGCATCACCGCGCGATCGCACACGTCGACCACCGTGTCGAGCGCGTGCGTGACGAGCACGATCGTGCGGCCGTCGCGCTGGAACTCGCGCACACGGTCGATGCAGCGCTGCTGGAACGCCTCGTCGCCGACCGCGAGCACCTCGTCGATCAGCAGGATCTCGGGATCGACGTGCACGGCGACGGCGAATCCCAGGCGGACGAGCATGCCCGAGGAGTAGAACTTCACCTGGTTGTCCATGAAGTCCTCGAGCTCGGCGAACGCCACGACGTCGTCGTACACGCGCTCGGTCTCGCGCCGATCGAGGCCGAGGAACGAGGCGTTCAGGTAGACGTTCTCGCGCCCCGTGAGCTCGGGGTGGAACCCAGCCCCGAGCTCGAGCAGCGCCGCCATGCGCCCGCGCGACCGGATCGTGCCCGTGCTCGGGCGCAGGATGCCGGCGATGCACTTCAGGAGCGTGGTCTTGCCCGATCCGTTGTGCCCGATCAGCCCGAGCGAGGACCCCTGGGGGATGTCGAAGGAGATGTCGCGCAGCGCCCAGAAGTCCTCGGCCTTCGAGCGCGTCACGAGCAGGCGCTGCTTCACGCTGCTCGGCCGCTCTCGGTAGAGGCGGAACCGCTTCGAGACGCCGTCGACCTCGACCGCGCTCACAGCTCCTCCGCGAAGTCACCGGATCGGCGGAAGAAGGAGCGCCAGGCGAACAGCAGGAACACGACCGAGACGGCGAGCACGATCGCGAGCAGGCCCGCCTGCCACGCCACCGAGACGCCTGGCAGCACCTGCTGCCCCTGCTGCACCGGCTCGCCGTAGAGCGCCCGTTGGAACCCGAGCACGATGGGGGTGAGCGGGTTCACGAGGTAGAGGTTCCACAGGCTCACGCCGAGGACGTCGCGATCGGCGAGCGCGTTCTCCACCAGGGCGGCCTGGTACACGATCGGCGTCATCCAGAACCACACCAGCAGACCCAGGTTCAGCAGGTGCCCGACGTCGCGGTATCGGACGTTCAGCGCCGAGGTCCACAGCGTCGCCGCGGTCGTGAAGACCATGAGGACGGCGAACGAGAGCGGGTAGAGCACGAGCGCCTCCGGCCCGATGCCGTGCCCGCTCACGACGACGAACAGCAGCAGGACGGCCGATTGCAGGACGAAGTCGAACAGGGCGACCCCGACCGAGGACAGCGGCAGGATCTCGCGGGGGAACGCGACCTTCTTCACGAGGTTCGCGTTGTCGATCACCGACCGCGACCCTTGCAGCAGCGCGGCCGAGAACAGGTTCCACGCGAGCAGACCGGAGAGCAGGAAGACGGGGAAGTCGGGCACCCTGTTGTCGAGCACCACCACGACGAACGAGAAGACCGCGAGGAACACGATGGGGTTGAGCACCGACCAGACGGCGCCGAGGAACGAGGCCGTGTACTTGACCTTCAACTCCTTGCGCACGAGGTTCACGAGGATCTCGCGGTAGCCCCAGAGCTCACGCAGCCGCGGGCCCAGGCGCAGATGCGGGGCTTCGGACGTGCGTTCGGTCACCGTGGTCGTGGCGATGGCTTCGATACCCCTGTCGAGGCGGGCTCCATGGCTGCGAACCCGCAGGTCAGCGAGGCGATGAGTCTAGCAACGGGGTTGCCGTGGCCGGGCGATTCGCCTATGACGATCGTTCGAAGGCGGCCTGACGCTCGGCTACGGCCGGCGAGGGCTCGAAGCCTCTGAGCGCCCGTGCGTACTCCATGCCGTAGCCCTCGGCGACCATCCCCTCGGTGATGCCGACGTCCACGAGCGACTTCCCCCAGATGCCGAGCGCCTTGCGCGACGGGTCGCGCACGAGCGCGAGCGTCTCGTCGATCGCTCGCTCGTACCCGCGGGCGGTGGCCTCGGAGGTGCGCAGCCGCTCCAGGTGACCGGCGGCCTCGCCGCCGATGCGCGCGCGGAGCGCGGGATCGTCGCGCAGTCGCGAGAGCTGAGCAGCGAGCTCGGCCGGGTCGGTGGCGCCCGGGGCCACGCGCACCACGGCGTCGTCGGGGATGTCGAGGTACGTGCCCGTCGCGCTCACGATCGAGGGCTTCCCGGCCTGCATGGCCCGGCTGAGGGAGCCGCTCACCTCGCCCCGATGCGGGAACCGCAGGTCGACGACCGCGTCGGCAGCCGCGAGCCAGGCCAGGAAGTCCCCGCCCGGGACGTCGGGGTGCACCGACACCCGGGACCGCATGCGGGCCGCCTCGATCGCGGGCTCGACGTCGTAGCCCTCGATGCGCCGGCCGACGATCGCCACGTGGACGCCGTCGTCCAGGAGGGCGGCCGCCGCCGCCAGGGCGTCGAGTCGCTTGGCCCCGTTCATGTCGCCGGGTGCGACCACCAGGAACGACGGGTCACCGAGGCTCGCTCGCAGTTCCCGGGCACGAGGCGCCGCCTCGGCGTAGGCGTCGGGGCGCTCGATGACCGGATGCGGAACCACGAAGACCGGCGTGCGGCACCCGAAGCCCTCCAGGTACCGGCGCCCGAAGTCGGAGTGCACGATCACGCCGCGCGCGCGTCGCACGACGTGGGCGCACCAGGGCTCGCGCAGCGGCTCGTTCCGCACGACGTCGGGGTCCGTGAGCACGGGCCTGAGCCGCGCCGCCTCGCGAGCGGCCATGTATCCGAGCGGATCGCCGGCGGTCTTCAGCCCTCGGACGAAATCGTCGAGGGCGAGGTCGTGCAGCACGACGAGGGCGTTCGTCAGGAAGGCCGCGCGGTAGATCTCGAGATGGAACTCCACGTTGTTCCCCAGCTGGAACACGCCCAGGTGGTACCCGGGGAACCTGGCCGCGTCCGAGGGCCCGATGGGCCAGAGCACGTCCATCGCCTGTCGATCCGCGGATCCGATGCGCGCGAGTCCGTCGAGCACCGCCCGGTCGTAGGTGGCGACGCCCGTGCGTGCCGGGGGGAGCGGACCCGTGAACGCAACGTCACCCTCGGACCCGGGGCCCCGGCCGTGCTCGACCGCGACCGGGTTCGGCGCGCCTCGGAGACGACGACGGAGGCCGGGGACCACGTCGCGGAGACCCATCAGTCGAGCAATCGCGCGACGATGTCGGGCCAGCCGGGCACCTCGGCACGCACGAGGGCGTTGCCCGCCCTGCCCATCCGCTCGGCGCCGACGCGATCGCTCGCCAGCCGGTCGAAGGCCTCGGCGATCGCCCTCGGTTCGGGGGGACGCACGAGCCCGGTCTCGTCGTCGCGCACGAACTCGAGCGGCCCCCCGCTGTCGGTGAGCGTGACGACCGGCCGCGACGCGGCGAGCCCCTCGATCGTGACGTAGCCGTAGTCCTCGTCGAACGGGCCGAAGTAGATGCCGAGCGCCTCGCGGTAGAGCTGCAGGAGTCGCTCGTCGCTCACGCCGATCTCGAACGCCACCTTGCTCGCGACGCCGAGCCGGTCGACCTGCTCCCGGAGCCGCGCCTCGTCGGGCCCCCGTCCCACGAGCACGAGCCGCACCTCGCTCGCGACGTGGCGCATCGCATCGATCGCGAGCGCCTGCCGCTTGAGGCTCTCCAGACGGCTGGGGAACAGCAGGTAGTCGCCGGGGGGACCGCTCGGCCCATCGAGCAGCTCCTCGGCGACGTGGCTCGGGTGATACAGCGGCTCGGCGGGGATGCGGAGCGACTCCCAGAGCCGGTCACGGACGTTCTTCGCGTTGGTGAAGACGCGTTTGGCCTCGCCGAGCGCCACCCGGTCTGCTTCCCAGACCATGTCGCGCACCCTGGACCCGTCGTCCTGCCGTTTGAGGTCGGCGTAGAGGGGATGGTCCCACAGCTCGTAGGCCGTGCGGTGCTGATGGATCAACCAGACGATCTTGCGCTCGTGTTGCGCGAGATAGGCGGGGAACTTGAGACCGATCACCGCGTCGATCTTCAAGCCGTTGGACTCGGTGACGTCGAAGCTCCGCCACACAGCCATCTGGTGTGCGAGCTGACTCGGCGGATACCACTTGCCGGCGATCTGCACGAGGTCGGCCTCGTGCCCGGCCCGGCGGAGGGCGCGCACGAGGGCGTCTGCGTGAGTCTCCGCGCCGCCGCGAACGAACGCCGTCTGCGGATGCAGGACGGCGACCCTCACGGCGCCCGATCCCCCTCGTCGCCGCCGTCGTCACGGCCTTCGCGCATGGCCGGGCCTCCGGCCTTCAGGCGATCGACCTCGGCCTCGAGCACCATCACCTTCTCCGCGAGGCTCGTCGTCAGCTCCGCGTGATCGGCGAGCAACCGGTCGTAGCGCCAGGTGGCCGGGCGCATCACACGCCAGATGCGGTACTTCATCCGCCGGCGCCACCTCGACGGGGAGGCGAGGTTGCCCTCCCCCATCGGGATCACGAGCGTCTCGTCGGTGCGCATCTGCGCGGCGAAGTCGTGCAGGCGGTCGCGGATCTCCGGGGTGTCCATGCGGGCCCGTGCGGCCGTCTCGCGAGCCCAGTACATCTCGCGGAGGAGGTCGCGCCTGTCGTCTGGCGACGGGTCCGACGGTTCGGTCGGCACCATGGCTTCCGAGGCTAGCATCAGCTCGAGACCGTTTCGCCGAGCCGGTCTCCGTCGGCCTTGAGCCCCCAGATCGCGAAGTCCTGGGCGTTGCCTCGCTCATCCGGATTCAGGAACACGACCTCGACGTCGGCGAATCCTGCGTGTTCGGCCATCAACCGCAACGTCTCCGGGTGCCCCGGCCACGTGTGGGTGACGTCGGCCACGAAATACGCGGTCACCGCCTCCGGGTTCATGCCGTTGATCGTCTCGATCAACATCGCCCCACCCGGCCTGAGGAGCGCATGGATGCGTCGGAACAGCTCGATCCACCGGCCGCGGGGGAGATGCTCGATCAGCTGGATCGCGCTCACGGCGACCGGCGGCTCGTCCCGCCGCGTCTCGAGGTAGCCGTCGACCTCGGCGAGGGTCGCGTCGATCCCCTTGGCGCGGCACGCGTCCACCGCACCCGGCGAGCTGTCGACCCCCTGCGCCCTGAAGCCCCACTCCCGGACGAGCTCGCAGAACTCTCCGAGGCCGCAGCCGAGGTCCAGCCACAGCGGGTCAGGCTCCCGTCGATGCCCCGCGACGGGGCCCGCGACGTGGCGTTCGCGGAGCGGCACCGCGAACCGCTCGTACTGCCGCAGCCGTTCCACGACGGATCCGGCCTCGCCACGCATGCGTCCCTCGAACGCCCAGTAGTAGGCGTCGTCGACGCGGGGAGGCCCCTGATCAGACGGCCGCCCCTGGCCGCCGCCGGAAGCCTGTTCGTGGACGGCTCGATCCAGCCGGTCGATGTCGCCGTGGATCCGCTCCACGTCGGCGGCGATCGAGGACACGTGCTCGGCGAGCTCCAACACGGAGGCCGCGAGCTCACTCGCTACCCGGTCGGATCGACGGGTGGCCGGCCGCGTGACGCGGAACACACCTCGCTTCATCGCGCCCTTGAACCGGGAACCGGACGCGAGGTATGGCTCACCGGCAGGGATCGTGTCGCCCTGCTCCGACCGGAGCCGAGTCACGGTCTCGCGCAGACGGTCGATCAGATCCTGATGGGCCTCGGACACGGTCGGCCGATCCTCGCTCACGGTGACGGAGCCTAGCAGCGGCCCAGCAGGGGCCCGTCGCATGCCGGCCTGGGTCACCACACGTCGCCGGCGCGCCAGTCGCAGCTGATCGGGGCATCGAGGTGGAGCTCGGGCGTCGTCGGGGTGCGTCGGACCATCACGTGCCCGTCTTCTTCGGGGGTGCCGATCACCCCTCGCTCCGTGCGAACGGCGGTCGGTCCACGCCAGCGCTCCCAGCCCAGGCGCTCGTAGAAGCCGGTGAGACCCGTGTCCAGGGCACCGAGCTCGAATCCTCCGTCGATGAGCGAGCCGACCGCCCGCATCACCTCGGTCGCGTAGCCATGCCCTTGGTGGTGCGGCCACGTCGCCACCGCCTCCACGTAGCCCGTTCGCAACGCGCGCCCGTTCGTGTCGAGCACCCGTTCGACCACCGAGGCGTGCGAGACCACGGCGCCGTCGACCTGGAGCAGGACGTGGGTGCCGCCGGTCGCGCTCGCCCAGTCGTCGTCGGAGAACTCACCGTCCTTGCCCGCCCAGGCCGCGGCGAACATCGCCCGCAGCTCGACGCCGGTCGGACCGAGGTCGGGCGTCGTCAAGAGCCGGATCAGGTGTGCCATCGGCCGGATCGCCGCTCATGTCTGGAAGAAGATCGGGCCCTCGCAGTCGTCGCGCAGAGGCAGGGGCACGCCATCGCGCGGTTCCTGATCGAAGTCGAACGCGGTGAGCATCGGGGTGGCCCGGCGGTCGCGCTTCGTGAGCTTGGTGAGGCTCCAGTTGTCCTCGATGAACCGCAGCACGCTCGAGAACTCGCCCAACTCGTGCGAGACGTACCCGTCCTTCGCGTAGGGAGAGAGCACGAGCAGGGGCACCCGGATGCCGAACCCGAATCCGTCGACCTGCGGCGGGGGCACATGGTCGTAGAACCCCCCATAGTCGTCCCAGGTCAGGAAGATCGCGGTGTTCTTCCACATGTCGCTCTGCATGATCGCGTCGATCACCCTGGTGGACCAGTTCTCGCCGTGGCAGAAGTTGTACTCGGGGTGCTCGCTGAGCTCGAACCTCGGGGTGATCCACGTGACGGGCGGAAGCGCGTTGGCGCGGATGTCCCGCAGCACACGATCGACCGGGAACATGTGCCGCTGCCACTTCTCGGGGTTCTCCCGGTAGCGGCGGATCGCGGAGTACGCCGACCAGATGTAGCCTCGCTGGTCCTCTTGCGCTGCGTAGTACGACCACGGGATCTTCGCCCGGTTCAGCAGGTCACCTTCGGTGAGGAAGTCGAAGCACGGCCGGACCTTCTTCGTGATCCCCTCCGAGTCCTGAACCTCGACCAGCTGCTCGGGCGGGGCGTCGCACCCGAACGTGTTCGAGCCGAGGCCGGGCCGCCGCCGTGGGTTGTCGTGCGCCCCACCGGACTGCGCCGCGATCGAGTACAGGTGATTCGGGAACGACGGCCCGTGCGCGCTCGCGAAGAAGTTGTCGAACAGCGCGTACTCCTCGGCCCACCGCCAGTAGTTCGGCAACTGATCCTTGCGCAGCTGGGTGTACGCCCACCGGTCCCCCGACTCGCCCTGGTTGAACCCGTCCATCTTCCCGTGGTTCCAGGCGACGATCGCGCACTCGTAGCAGTGGGGGATGTCGGAGTCGGTCGCCTGATCGGTGCCCCGGGTGAGCGGGCGCTCCACCCCCCTGTCCATGCCGACGGTGACTCCTCGCGCGCCCGGGAAGCGTCCGAACATGTGGTCGAAGGTTCGGTTCTCCTTGATCAGGAACACGACCCGCTTGATCGGCCACCTGGTCCGGAACGCGTCCACGTCGACGCCCTCGGCGGCCGAAGGGCTGGTGACCACCGGGGAGGGCGCCGTCGGTCGCGTGGAGGTCGCGATCCCGCCACCCCCCGCCTCGGTGCAGGCAGCCGCGACCGAGGCGGCGACGGCGAGCGCGACCAGCCGAAGCTTCATCCGAGCCGCACGTCCTCGGCGAGGAAGTCCTTGAGGCCCTCCTCGAGCGAGGGCATCGGTTCGAGCCCGAGGTGCGGGAGGTACACGCTCGTGAGCGCGGAGTACACGGGCCGGGGCGCGAGCAGCTCGAGGTCGGCCGCCCCCTGAGGCTCCACGATGCCGGCGGAACCGGCAAGCTCGTTGGCGCGAGCGAGCACCTCGTACCAGGAGGCCGGCTCCGGCCCGCCGAGGTGGTAGAGACCGAACCGGCCCGTCAGGAGCAGTGGCAGCACGCGTTCCGCGAGGTGGCCGACGTAGGTCGGCGAGCCCCATCGATCGGCGAGACCCCCGACGGTCTCGCCCGCCTTCAGCGCTCGCACGCTCCGGCTGAGGTAGTCGCGTCCGCCTCCGTACACGTGACCGACCCTCACGACGAACGACTCCGGGGCGATCTCGCGCACGAACCGCTCTCCGGCGAGCTTCGCGCGTCCGTACACCGACAGCGGCGCAGGCTCATCGGTCTCGTCGTAGGGCCAACGCTTCTCGCCATCGAACACGTAGTCCGTCGAGACGTGGAACACGACCGCACCGCTGGCTCGGGCGGCCAGCGCGAGGTGCTGAGGTCCCAGGGCGTTGTCGCGGAACGCACGGCCCTGATCGACCTCGTTCTCGTCGACCCGCGTGAAGGCGGCGAGGTTCACGATCGCGTCGGCGCGCAGCGGCTCGACGACCTGCCGGACCGCGTCGTGATCGCCGACATCGAGCCCTGCGTGGTCGAAGGCATGCACGGTGTGGTGGGCCGGCAGGCAGGCCAGGAACGCCCGGCCGAGGTCGCCCCCGGCGCCGGTCACGATCAGCCTCATGCGTCGACCCCCGCGGCACGGGGAGCGGTGACGACCGGGACGACGTGAGCGGCCTCGAGGCCGTCGAGGTGACCTCGGTACCAGGAGACCGTGTGCGCGAGCGCCTCGCCGAACGACCACTCGGGCGACCAGCCCAGCGTCGCCAGGCGTTCGGAGCGGACCCCGTACCGGAAGTCGTGACCCGGTCGGTCGGCCACGAACGTGATCAGCTCGGTCGGCGCATCGGCGAGCTCGCAGATCCGGGTCGCGAGCTCGAGGTTGGGCAGCTCGTGACCGTTCCCGATGTTGTAGACCGTGCCGGACCCCCCGCGATCGAACGCCGTCAGGGCGCCCCGGACCCAGTCCTCCACGTACAGGAACTCCCGACGCTGCTCGCCCCGCCCGTACACGGGCACCGGCAGTCCTCTGAGCGCGTTCACCACATAGGTCGGTACGACCCGCTCGATCTGTCGCGGGCCGAACGCGTTCGTGCCCCGCACCACCACGACCGGCGTGGCGTATGTGGAGGCGTACGCGGTGCAGAGCAGATCGCCGGCGGCCTTGCTGGCGGCGTACGGACTGCGAGGGCGCAGGGGCGCGCCCTCGTCGAACGACCCACCCACGGGGTCGCCGGCCCCGTAGACCTCATCGGTCGAGAGCATCAACAGCCGGGCGCCCTCGAACCGGCATGCGTCGAGCACCGACCTTGTGCCCAACACGTTCGTGTCAAGGAACTCACCCGGCGCGTCGATGCTGCGATCGACGTGGGTCTCCGCGGCGGCGTGCACCACGGCGTCGGCGTCGGCGACGAGCCCGCGCACGAGGTCGACGTCCTTCACGTCGCCCTCGACGAACGTGAGCAGGGGATCGCCGTGATGCCGGCGCAGGTTCGTCAGGCTCCCCCCGGCCGAGAGCCGGTCGAGCACAGTGACCCGATCGCCGCGTTCGAGCAACGCGTCGACGAGGTGCGACCCTATGAAGCCGGCGCCGCCGGTCACGAGCAGGTGATCGTGGCTCATCGCGGGGATCCTCGGAGGTCGAGAGGGGAAGCCCGAGTCTACCCGCGGGCGAGCTCCAGGGCGGCGTGCAGCGCCTGTGCCGTGTGTCGAGCGGTTGCCTCCCACGTGAAGCGAGCCGCCCGCGTCAGGCCGGCGGCCGAGAGCATCGCTCGCAGGTCCTCGTCGTCGAAGAGCTGCCAGAGCCCTTCAGCGATCGCCTGCTCGTCGCGGGGGTTCACCGAGAGCGCGACGTCTCCCGCCACCTCCGGGATCGACGAGACGTCGGATGTCAGCACCGGCAGGCCGGCCGCGAACCCCTCGAGCACCGGGAAGCCGAACCCCTCGTAGAGCGACGGATACGCGATCAAGGTGGCGCCGGTCATCAGCGCCACCTTCTCGCGGTCGCTCACGTAGCCCGTGCGAACGATGCGGGCGCGGGCCGCGGGCGACAGGCCGGCGATCACCGCGTCGAGCCGGTCCGCCGCCTTGGGATCCCACCGGACCGGGCCGCCGGCGATCACGAGCCTCGTACCCGGGGCGAGGGTGGCGAAGGCGCGCACGAGGGCGTGGAGGTTCTTGCGAGGCTCGATGCCGCCGACGAACAACGCGTACGGCTGATCCACGGCGTACTTGCGGCGCACCGCATCGACCGCCTCGGGCGGCACCGGCGCGAAGGCCGCGACGTCGACCCCCAGCGGCGTGACGTGGACGCGACCGGCCTCGACCGGATGCGTCTCCAGCAGGTCGCGCTTGGTCGACTGCGAGGGCACGAGCACTCCGGCCGCCCGTCTGAGCCAGTCATCGAACCGGCGACGCCAACGGTCGTTCATGTGGGGGGCGGTCTCGGGGAGCCGTTCGTAGGCGAGGTCGTGCACGACCATCACCACACCGGGGCTCTTCGTGGCCGGGGGCAGGAAGTTCGTGGCCAGCAGCACGTCGAACTCGCCCGACCACTCGACGCGCGGGACACCGAGGCGAGACGAGAGGGGCTCGAACACCCGCGCGGGGAACCGCGACGCTCGCTCCTCGAGGTTGGGCGCGTGCACGCCCGTGAAGAACTCGCGCGGCCGCAGCAAGCCTCTCGCGTGCAGGTACCAGGCGACGTACTCGCCGTCGGGGTCGGCGTGCGGCAGATGCCGGATGAGCTGCTGCGTGTAGTGACCCACCCCCGTGCGACGTGGGTCGAGCGCGGGCCGGGCGTCGATCACCGCTCGCATGAACCCCGAACCCTACTCCAACGGGCGGCTCCGGCTCGCCCGAGCTCGCCCCTACCCGGCGGAGGGGTCGGTGCGGGTTGCGCGTCCGGCCAGCCACCCCGCGAGCGCCGAGGCGATCCACACCGCACCGAGCCCCGCGATCAGCGGGAGCACG
>JBOGVO010000236.1:0-10499 GCA_050692855.1 Actinomycetota bacterium
TCTCCGGTGCCGATCAGCCCGTCGAGGGTGCGGCGCTGAGGGTCGGTGAGCTGCACCCGGGCATGGTATGCAGGAGGACCGACATGGCCGAGACCCCCGACGAGATCCTCCGCGCCCTCGCCGACCCGCAGCGGTTGGCGATCGCCGGTGTGCTCGCGGCCGGCGATCGCTCCGCCGACGAGATCGCCGCGGCGACCGGTGTCACGGTCGCGAGGGTGCACAAGCACCTGAAGCGCCTCACCGCGACGGGCGTCGTGCGGGTGGGCGAGGACCGGCATACGTATCGGCTGGACCCCGAGACCCTGCGATGGGCCGCCGAGCAGGTGGGACCGCCACGCGAGGCCGGCCTCGCGCTCGGCGCCGCCAACGAGGACGAGGAGGCGGTGCTCCGCACGTTCTTCCGGAACGGACGGCTCACCGAGATCCCGGCGAAGGAGTCGAAGCGGCGCATCGTGCTCGAGCGCATCGCGCTGGAGTTCGAGCCGGGCGAACGCTACGACGAGCCCGAGGTCAACGCGATCGTCGGACGCTTCCTCAACGACTACGCATCGCTCCGCCGCTACCTCGTCGACGAGGGGTTCCTCGACCGCGAGGGCGGCGTCTACTGGCGAGCGGGCGGTCGCGTCGACCTCTGACCGCCCTCGGGTGACTCGACCGCTGACATGGCAGCACGTCGACGGTGGCGTCGGCCGATGCTAGGGTGCCCGGGTGCCGTCACCGGCACCCCTCCCCTTCCTTCCCTCGCTCGGTGACGTGCGTCGTCACGACTCGATCCGGGGGCGAGCATGAACGGGAAGAGAAGCGAACGAGCCAGAGGAGCGGTGGTCGGCGCCCTCGCGCTCGGGCTCCTGCTCACGACCGCTCCGGCCGCCAGGGCGCATCACGCTCCGGGTCCGTGCGACTTCCACCGGGCCGAAGGCGAGTCGGTCCGCCAGTACGCGAGGAAGCAGATCCGCTGCGCGGCCGGACGATGGGACGTCCCCGGAGGGGTTGCCGTCGCGCTCTGCATCGCTCGGCGCGAGAGCGGCCTGATCCCCTGGGCCGAGTCGGCCGACGGCATGAACAAGGGCCTGTTCCAGCAGCACGTCCGGTACTGGGACGCCAACTACGGCACGTACACGCGCCCGCTCTGGAGGCTCCGCACGACGATCCTCAACGGACGGACGAACGCGATCGTCTCGGTCCGCATGGCTCACACGATCGGGTGGGGCCCGTGGGGCGGACGCCGCTGCGACTGACGCGGCGTCGAACGGGCGTTCCACCCCCCTCGACGCGCACGACTACACTCCGCCCATGGTGACCACCGACGAAGGGCTCCCCGCGAGCGGGACCGGCGGAGAGGAGCCCGACCGCACGGTCGAGGACCGTATCGCGGAGCTCCGCAAGCGCCGGCGGACCACGGCGAGCCCGGGCGGACGCGACGCGGCCAAGAAGCAACACGACAAGGGAAAGCTCACCGCCCGCGAGCGACTCGACGTGCTCATGGACGCGGGGTCGTTCGTCGAGACCGATCCGTTCGCGGTGCATCGCTCCCACGACTTCGGCATGGAGCGGCGGCGTCCGCCCGGCGACGGCATCATCACCGGCTACGGCACGGTCGACGGCCGCAAGGTCTTCGTCGCGAGCCAGGACTTCACCGTCTTCGGAGGTTCGATGGGTGAGGTGCACGCCCAGAAGGTCACGAAGGTCATGGACCTCGCTATGTCGACGGGCGCGCCGTTCGTCGCGATCAACGACTCCGGGGGCGCGCGCATCCAGGAGGGCGCCGCCTCGCTGGCCGGGTACGGCTACATCTTCGAGCGGAACGTGCGGGCGAGCGGCGTGATCCCCCAGATCAGCGTGATCATGGGGCCGTGCGCCGGCGGCGCCGTCTACTCCCCCGCGATCACCGACTTCACGTTCATGGTGCGCGAGACCTCGCACATGTTCATCACCGGCCCCGACGTGATCAAGACGGTCACCGGTGAGGACATCTCGATGGAGGCCCTGGGCGGCGCGATGACCCACGCCACCGAGTCGGGTGTCGCGTCGTTCATCGGCGAGGACGACGAGGACGTGCTGAACCGAGTGCGGTACCTGCTCAGCTTCCTGCCCTCGAACAACCTCGAGGACCCGCCCGCGTACGCCAGCACCGACGATCCCGGACGCATCGCCGAGGCGCTCACCCACATCGTGCCGGACCGGGCCAAGGAGCCCTACGACATGCACGAGGTGATCCGCTTCGTCGTCGACGACGGGGAGTTCCTCGAGGTGTTCCCGCTCTGGGCGATGAGCATCGTGATCGGCTTCGCGCGGCTCGACGGGCGCAGCGTGGGCGTGATCGCGAACCAACCGAAGGTGCGGGGCGGCACGCTCGATATCGATGCGAGCGAGAAGGCCTCCCGGTTCGTCCGGTTCTGCGACGCGTTCAACATCCCCATCTTCACGCTGGTCGACGTGCCGGGGTTCCTGCCGGGCAAGGAGCAGGAGTACAACGGCATCATCCGCCACGGTGCGAAGCTCCTGTACGCCTATGCGGAAGCCACCGTCCCACGGATGACCGTGATCACGAGGAAGGCCTACGGCGGCGCGTACCTCGTCATGAACTCGAAGCACCTGCGAGCCGACGTCTCCTTCGCCTGGCCCACCGCCGAGATCGCGGTGATGGGCGCCGAGGGGGCCGTCAACGTCGTGTTCCGCAAAGAGATCGAGAAGGCCGCCGACCCGGCGAAGAAGCGGGCCGAGCTGATCCGCGAGTACCGCGAGAAGTTCTCGACGCCCTACTCGGCCGCCGAGCGAGGGTTCATCGACGACGTGATCGAGCCGGCCGAGACGAGGCAGCGCCTGATCCAGGCGCTCCGCATGCTCTCGACCAAGCGCGAGACCGTGCCCGCGCGCAAGCACGGCAACATGCCGCTGTAGGAGGACCGCGATGCCACCCATCCGAGACGAGGGCGAACGCCGCATCGAGCTGCCCGGCGACACCACGCCCGAGGAAGAGCGCGCGATCCTGATGGCGCTCGAGCGGTACTTCGTTGCCGAGAGCCCGCGGCCCGCGCCGTGGGTACTGCAGGGCCGGATCGACGCGACCGGCCTCGGAGCGCTGCAGGCCCGCCGGTACGCCCGGGAGCCGTGGCACGGCCAGCAGGGCCCGTTCGCTCGCAAGGGCGTGCCTCCGCTGCTCGGTCGCGGCGACGTTCGCTAGTCTTCCTCAGACTAGCGGGAACGGAGGATCCCCTGGGCGCGAGCAGGATCACCGGCAACGCGGATCGAGGCATGGCGCTCACCGCCTTCCGGGTGGAAGGATGCGGAGCGCCGCACGCGTGGTCCAACGGCCCCGGCGACCGCTACGGCCGGCACGAGCACGGGTACCACAAGGTCCTGTTCTGTCTCGCGGGATCGATCGTCTTCCACACCGACGACGGCGATGTCGACCTCTCGGCCGGTGACCGGCTCGACCTGCCCGCCGGCACATCGCACGCCGCGACCGTGGGAGCCCGAGGTTGCGAGTGCATCGAGGCCTTCTCGGTGAGCGGGCCCTCGGTCGGGCCGGCCGCATGAAGGTCGCCTTCCACATCGATCAGCTGTGGTTCTCGGCGCCCGGAGGCATCGGGACCTATGTGCGGGAGCTCGCCCCGGCCTTGATAGCCGAGGATCCGACCCTCGAGCTGATGCCGTTCCGGACGGCGCGCCTGGCCGGGGACGGCCCGACGGCCGCGTGGGCGCGCCGGATGCCCCAGATCGTGGAGGTGCCGGGCACCATCCGCACCCTGTACCCGCGCTGGGCGCTGACCGGCCGGCCGGCCCTGCCGCGGACGCTCGCGACCGGTGACGTCGTGCACGCGACGAACCCCGCGGCGGTGGCGCCGGCCCGGCGGGGACAGCGACTCGTGGTCACCGTGCACGACCTCGCGTTCCTCCGCTTCCCGGCGCTGTTCCCGAGGAACTGGCGCATGCTCTACCGGGCCGGCCTGCGGGCCGTCGCTCGGCGGGCCGAGGCGGTGCTCGTGCCGTCGGCGTTCACGGCGAACGAGGTGCGAGCGCACTCGGACATCGACCCGGCGCGGGTGCACATCACGCCCCTCGCGTCGGCGCTCGGCTCCGAACCGGCGGCCGACGTCGACGCGGTGCTCGAGCGGCTGGGCGTACCCCGGCCGTACGTGCTGTCGGTGGGCACGCTCGAGCCACGGAAGAACCAGGCGCGGTTGGTGAGGGCCTACCGGCGCCTGGCCGCCGAGGGTCTGCCGCACGCGCTCGTCCTGAACGGACCCGACGGGTGGCTCGACGACGACCTCCGGCGGGAGCTCGCCGCGGAGAGCCCCGGCCGGGTCGTGCGCACGCGGGGTCTCTCGGAGGCCGACCTCGACGCGGCGTACCGGGGCGCGGACGCGTTCGCCTACGTCTCGCTGTACGAGGGGTTCGGCCTGCCGGTGGTCGAGGCGTTGGCGCGCGGCGTGCCGACGGTGGCGGCGAACGGGTCGTCGATCCCCGAGGTCGCGGTCGAGGCCGCCGTGCTCGTCGATCCGCTCGACGAGGACGCGATCGCCACCGGGCTGCGCGCGGTGCTCGACGGTGCGGGGGTGGCCGAGGACCTGCGCCGACGGGGGCCGGAACGGGCCGCGGCCTTCTCGTGGCCCGAGACCGCGAGCGCCACGCTCCGCGTGTACCGTCACGTCGTGGGGTCGCGATGAAGGTGACATTGATCTCGACCGTGAAGGACTGCGCCGCTACGGTGCCGGCGTTCCTCGCCTCGCTGTCGTCCCAGAGCCGGCAACCCGACGAGGTGGTGATCGTCGACGGCGGCTCGACCGACGGCACCGCCGACGCCTTCCGCCGCGGCGAGGACATCACCGTGATCGTCGAGCCCGGGGCGAACATCGCACGCGGTCGCAACGTCGCGCTGAGAGCCGCGACTCACGAGGTGATCGCGGCCACCGACGCGGACTGCGAGCTCGACCCCGGGTGGCTGGAGCGCATCGTCGCGCCGCTGGAGGCCGGGGCCGACGTGGCGATGGGCTGGTACGAACCCGTGGCCGAGAGCTTCCTCGAGCGGTGCATGGCCTCGGTCAACCTGCCGCTCGACCCGCAGGGGGTGGACCCCGGGGCGTTCAACCCGAGCCATCGCTCGGTCGCGTACCGGCGCGAGGCGATCGACGCAGTGGGCGGCTATCCCGAATGGCTCCCGATCGGCGAGGACATGTGGGTCGATCTCCGATGGCGTGAGCTCGGCATGGACATGCGGTTCGCACCCGAGGCCGTCGTGCGATGGGGGCTCCGAGAGGACCTCTGGGCGACGTGGCACCAGTACTTCCGCTACGCGCGGGGCGATGCCCTGGCGGGCATGCACCCCGAGCGCCACATGCTCCGGTTCGGCGCCTACGCGGGTCTCGCGGCCGCCCTCGCCTCGAGGAAGGCATGGCCGAAGATGGCCGCCGCGGCGGGCGCGATCGCATACACGCGGGAGCCCGTGCGTCGGGGCCGCGCGCGAGGGCGAACCCCGCGAGAGCGCCTGGCCGCGACGATCGCGGTCCCGGCGCTGATGGCCTTCACCGACACCGCGAAGATGGCGGGATACGCCGTGGGGTTGGCCGACCGGGCGGGTCGCTCCCGCTGAGCGAGGCCCACGGATCAGGTCGACGCCTCGCCTCCGCTGAAGGCTTGACAGGCCCGGCATCCTCGTCGATAAACGCCAGCCATGGAAGCTGAACGGCGCGGCGGGAGGTTCCGCGCCGTCCTGTCCCATCGCGACTATCGCTTGCTGCTCGGAAGCCTTGCCGTCTCCGAGACTGGCAGCTGGCTGTACGCAGCCGCCACGATCATCTACATCCTCGACGCGACCGGGTCCGCGGCCTGGGTGGGCGTCGCCGCGGTCGTGCGGCTGAGCCCCTACGTGCTGTTCGAGCCGCTCGGAGGCGCGATCGCGGACCGGTACGACCGGCGCAAGGTGATGATCGCAGCCGACCTCGCACGGGCCGGTGTCATGTGTGTGATGGCGGTCATCGCGCTGTCCACGTCCACCACCGCTGTCATCGCCGTGATCGCGCTGACCTTCGTGAACAACACGTTCACCGCTCCGTACTATCCGGCCGTCACCGCCCTGACGCCGTCGGTCGTGCCCGAACGCGACCTCGCGGCGGCGAACGCTCTCGCGGGCACGATCGACAACTTCGCGCTCGCGTTCGGTCCGGCGCTGTCGGCGATCCTCCTGCTCCTGGGGCCGCCTCCCATCGCGATCGCGGCGAACGGTGTGACCTTCCTGCTCTCGGCCTTCCTCGTCGCGCGGATGCACGTGTCCGGAAAGGTCGGTGAGGTCGACACGGAGCCCGGACTGATCTCGCGGATGGTCGCGGGTGCCAAGGCGATCCGGGGCTCGACCGAGGCGGTGTTGCTGATCGGGCTCGGCTTCGCGTTCGGGCTGACCTTCGGTCAGGAGGTGGTGCTCTACGGGCCGCTCGCCGAGGACTCCCTCGGGATCGGGGTCGATGCGACGGGCCTGCTGTTCGCAGCACCGGGCATCGGGGGCGTCCTCGTCACGGCCCTGGCCGCGAGGTTGGCGGCGCGAGCCCACACGGCCGCCATCCTCACGTTGGCGGTCTTCCTGGGCGGGGTGCCCCTCACGACGTTGTCCTTCATCCACGATCCGGCGCTCGCCTTCCTGCTGCTGATGGTGGAGGGCGCCGCGGTGATCGTGGCCGACGTCATCACGACCACGACCCTCCAACGGGTCGTGCCCAACGAACGCGTGGGAAGCGTGTTCGGGATCCTGGGGAGCGTCAGCGTCATCGGCATGGTGCTCGGGTCGCTGCTCGCCCCGTTGATGATCGCGATCTTCGATCTCTCGATCGCGACGGCGTTCGCAGGGGGCGTTCTGCTCGTCGTCACATTGATCACGCTGCCCAGAGCGAGAGCGATGGATCGGGCGGCCGCCGCGCGAGCCAAGGAGTTGGCGCCTCGCGTAGCGCTGCTCGATCGACTGGGCATCTTCGAGGGGACGTCGCCGCAGCAGTTGGAGGCGTTGGCGGCGAGCTCGACCGAGGAAGCGGCAACCGCGGGTCGGATCGTGATCCGCGAAGGCGACGCGCCGGATGATCTGTTCGCCGTGGTGTCCGGATCCTTCGAAGTGCGCCGGGGTCGGGGGGCGGCAGAGGTCGTCGTGGCCACGCTCACCGAGGGCGACTACTTCGGAGAGATCGGGCTGTTGGAGAAACGGCCCCGTACGGCCTCCGTGGTGGCTGCATCTGATTCGGTGCTCTATCGCATCCCCGGCGAGGAGTTCCTGCGCATCGTCAACGAAGGACCTCGCGTGTCCCCCACGTTGGTATCGGTCGTGACCAGTCGCCTGGCGGCGTCGAACCCGTACGAGGAACTCGGACGATCCTGAGGGGAGAAGAAGGAGACCGCCCGAGGGCGGCCTCTCCTGTGGGCGAACAAGGACCCGTCAGATCGTGCTGACGGGTCCCCCTCGTCCGCTAGTGCTTCCTCTGCTGCTGGCCCTCGGTGTCGTCTTCCTCGAGGTGCTTCTGCTGGCGCTGCCCCTCGGTGTCGTCTTCCTCGAGATGCTTCTGCTGGCGCTGGCCCTCGGCGTCGTCTTCCTCGAGGTGCTTCTGCTGGCGCTGGCCCTCGGCGTCGTCCTGCTCGAGGTGCCTCTTCTGGCCCTCGGTGTCGTCCGCGCCCTCGCGATTCTCCTGGTCCGACATGCCGACCCTCCTTCCGGGTGGGAGCCGTTCGGTCTCCGGCTCATCCTGCTTCATGCATCTTGCCCCGCGCAAGGGGCTCCCCCTGTCATCCGGGCGACACGAGTGGTGTCGTGTTGCGGACACCGACGCTTCCTCCCATGAGCTCCGACGAGTAGCATCCGCGCGATGAGCGAGGCCCCCGACCATTTCGCGAAGCTCGCCGAGGCAGCCGCCGACCTCGGAAGAGCGATCGAGCCGCCGGGCTATCGGGAGTTGCTCGACTGGATCGTCGAGACGGTGGGCGAGGTCACCGGCGCCCAAGCGGTCTCGATCGCGATGTTCGACCCGGACCGCGAGATCCTCACGTTCCTGGCCGCATCGGGTGGAACGGGCGATCAGATCGTCGGCATGGAGATGGATGCCGGCAAGGGCATCGCGGGTTGGGCGCTCTCGGCGGGTCAGTCGATCTCGATCTCCGATGCCCCGAGCGATCCTCGGTTCGCACGCGATATCGCCGAGGCGACCGGGTACACGCCCTCGACCGTGTTCGCGATCCCCCTCGAGACCGACGCCGGAGCGATGGGCGTGATGGAGATCCTCGACGCTCCCGAAGGCAGGGAGGGTGCGCAGAACGAGTCTCGACTCGTGTCGACGCTCGCTCGGCAAGCGGCGGTCGCGATCGAGACGACGAGGCTCTTCCGAACGCTCGGACGCGTGATGTTCAAGGCCGCAGCGAGAGCGGCCGAGGACGGCGACCTGCGGACGGCGCTCGAGCGGGTCGCCGAGAACGCCCGCGGTCCGGCCAGAGAGCTGACCGAGCTGCTCGACCTCTTCTCGGAGATCGGCGCCCTCGGTCCCAAGGAGCGTCAGGCCGCGACCGACCTGCTGTACACGTTCCTCATGTACGCCCAGGGGAACCGGGGCTAGTCGTGCGACCGGCCTGGTCATGGGCGTTCCAGAAGGGCGCCCTGGAGCAGATCGACGTCGCGCTCCCTCACCGGATCACACGCGAGTGGGCGTGGGGCGGCAGCACCGGTTCAGGCGTCAAGGTCGCGGTGCTCGACTCGGGCGTCGACGCGGGCCACCCATGGGTCCGAACGGTCGAGGGCGCGGTGGCCGTGGACTTCGACGCCGAGGCGCCGGGCAACGTGCGGTTCACCGAGGGTCCGCACGAGGATCTGTTCGGGCACGGCACGGCGTGCGCGGGCATCATCCGCAAGGTCGCTCCCGACTGCGAGATCCACAGCGTGCGCGTGCTCGGACGCAAGCTCACCGGCAAGGGGTTCGTGTTCGCAGCCGGGCTCCGATGGGCGCTCCGCAACGACATGCGCGTGATCAACCTCTCGCTCTCGACCGGCAAACGGGACTACTACTCGGTGTTCCACCGGATCGCCGACGAGGCGGCGTTCCGGCGGGTCATGCTGGTGTGCGCGATCAACAACATGCCGGGTCCGAGCTTCCCGGCCGAGTACTCGTCCGTGTTCTCCGTGGCGTCGCACGAGGACGTCGACGACCCCTTCGCGTTCGACTTCAACCCCAAGCCTCCGGCGGAGTGGGGCGCGCCCGGCATCGATGTGGAGGTGCCATGGCTCGACGGGAAGACCATCGTGGCCACCGGGAACTCGTTCGCCGCTCCGCACCTCGCCGGCATCCTCACGCTGATCCTCGCGAAGCACCCGGAGCTGACACCGTTCCAGGCGAAGACCGTACTGATGGCGCTCGCCAGGAACGTGCGCGGCTGACTGCTTCGAACTCAGCGCGATCCGAGGGGTTCGAGGAACCGCCGAGGCGACACGATCGGGGGGTCGGACCGCTCGATCGAGGTGAGATCCCGATCGCCGGAGACGAGCACCGACGCGTGCGCAGCCGATGCGAGGGCCACGAGGTAGTCGTCGTTCGGGCCTCGCGAGACGCGCTCCACGTCCGCGGGGTCGTCGACGACCATCGCGGCCAGTCGGAGAACCTCGACGAATGTCACGGCGTCATCCCCATCCACCCACCGCCGGAACTTGGGCCGTAGCAGTGTGGCCGTGAGCTCGTCGAGGAGCTTCTCGGAGACCACGAGCTCGAAGATCCCCTGCTGCCAGGCTCGGATGATGCTCGCGGGCACCCCGCTCGGCGAGATGAGCCCGGCGATCAGGACGCCTGGATGGAGGACGGCTCTGATCAATCGTTCCGGCCGCGCCGCGCCCGGCGCATCGCTCCGAGCTCGCGGTAGGCGAGGTCGAACGCCTCGTCGTCGGCGAGGTCCGCACGACCCCAGATCCGCTCGAGGACGCCGACCCCTAGGTACTCGCGCAAGGCAGCCTCGAACACCTCCGAGTCCTTCCGGTCCGTGCGAGCTGCGAGGACCTTCGCGCCCCGGAGCAGGTCCTCGTCGATGTACACCGTTGCCTTCCGCCTCGCCATGGCGCCATCATGATGGAAAAGAGGAAATACTGCAACTTCGGGTTGAACCACTCTTTAGTAAGCCACTTCACACCGCGAACGTGGTCCGGATGACGGTCCGATCGGCGCTGCGTTGCGAAGCTCCCACGAGAGGTGATCGAGATGCAGCGACGGATCAGGGAAGAGAAGCCTCGACCGCGGCGGCGGCGGCGCCGGGACGACGATGTCGAGCTCTTGCCGGTCGCGGCGCCCGCCCCGGTGCGACGAGCGACGAGCGCGAGGAGCCTGCTGGACCGACTCCACGAGGAGTCGGAGCACATCGACCGCATGCTCACCGCATAGCCGCCGAGGAGAACGCCCGTTCCCGGGCCTCGGACTCCCGCGCCGAGGCCGACCCGACTCCGGTGACATATCCTCGGCGCACCGACGGCGGGAGGAGCAGGGTGACCTACTCGA
>JBOGVO010000237.1:0-12613 GCA_050692855.1 Actinomycetota bacterium
GCGTAACGTCCTGAGCCCGGCCTTGTCGATGGCGAGGTTGACGGCGCGCCGAACGTGGACGTCGTCGAACGGCGGCTCCAACACGTTGAACTCCAAGTACGAGACCGAGTCCGACTCGAAGACGCGGAGCTGCCGCTCGCGGGAGGGATCGGATACGTACTGCTTGACCACGTCGGCAGGAGGGCTCGCGTCGAGGACCAGATCGAGATCGCCGCGTTGCACGCGGTCGTAGAGATCCGCGGTCTCGCCGCCGAAGACGATCTCGATCCCATCCGCGTAGGCGGCACGCAGGGGGTCCGTCGAGGCATCCCACGAGGGGTTGCGAACCAGCACCAGCGATCGTCCCGGGACGTATCCGGTGATCGCCTCCTGATCGTCGGCGGGAACGGTCGGATCGAGATCTCCCGAGCCCTCGATCATGTACGGCCCGGTTCGATCAAGAACCGTCCGTAGTCGGCTGTGTGCCCGGCGGCCACGCCCATGGGAGCGTCGCCGAGCGGCGGGATCGGAGCCGTGGCCGGCAACGCGAAACGATATCCGAGGTCGCCGGTCGGCTCGCTCAACCGCACCTCGAGCGTCTGCGGACTCGGCGCCGAGATCCCCGAGATCGTCTTCGCCTTGCCCGCTGTGAACTCGTCGAAGCCCTCGATCACCGAGAAGTAGAAGCTGTAGCCACCAACGTTCGCTCTCGGATCGGCTTCACGCTCGAGCGCCCGCACGAAGTCCTCGGCGGTCACCGATCCCGCTTCGAACGGCGGGGCGTAGGCGGCCCCTTCCCTGATCGTGAAGGTCCACGTCAAGCCGTCCTCTGAGACCGCCGGAAGCTCGGTGGCGAGGTCGGGGCGAAGCTCGCTGCCGCCCTCGTCACCCGGCACACCCTCGAAGGCGAGCAAGGTGCGGAGCAGGCAGCATCGATAGAGCTCGGACGAGACGGCCTCGTACTGCTTCGCGGGATCGAGCGCGGCTTGGAAGTCACTGGTCATGGCCACCCTGATGGTGCCGCCGCTCGCGGGGACGCCGGTGACGTTCGTCTCCGCCGGGGCGTCACTGCCCCCACTTGAGCAGGCGGCCGCGATCAGAACGATGGTGCAGGCGATGATGACGGGCCGCAGACGCATCTCGCAGACCTCCGGAGCCGAACGCCGCGGACGCGGTCACTTCTACAGGCGAGCATGGTCGAACGCAACCCCGTGTTCCCGGATGGCCGATCGTCGGTCAGTCGGGCTTCGGGCGGCCTCGGCGTGACGCCTTCTGCCGATCCTGCTGCGGGAGCAGCACCTTGCGCAGGCGCACGGCCGACGGGGTGACCTCGACGCACTCGTCCTCGCGCAGGAACTCGAGCGCCTGCTCGAGCGAGAGCTGCGTCTTCGGGATCAGACGCACGAGCTCCTCTGCGTTCGCCTTGCGCATGTTCGTGAGGTGCTTCTCCTTCGTCGGGTTCACGTCCATGTCCTCGGCCCGCGCGTTCTCGCCCACGATCATGCCCTCGTAGACCTCCTCGCCCGGCCCCACGAACAGCGACCCGCGCTCCTGCAGGTTCAACAACGCGAACTGCGTCGTCTCGCCCCGGCGGTCGGCCACGAGCGAGCCGCTCGGCCTCGTGCGCAGCTCGCCGTGCCAGGGCTCGTACCCCTCGAACACGTGGTGCAGCTGCCCGGTGCCCCGGGTCTCGGTCATGAACTCGGTGCGGAAGCCGATCAGCCCCCGCGCCGGCACGAGGTACTCCATCCGGATCCACCCGGTGCCGTGGTTCACCATCTGCTCCATGCGGCCTTTCCGCATGGCGAGCAGCTGGCTGATCACGCCCAGGAACTCCTCGGGCGCGTCGACCGCGACGCGCTCCATCGGCTCCTGCTGCTTCCCGTCGACCGTGCGCGTCACGACCTGGGGCTTGCCGACCGTGAGCTCGAAGCCCTCGCGTCGCATCATCTCGACGAGGATCGCGAGCTGCAGCTCGCCGCGTCCCTGCACCTCCCACATCTCGGGGCGCTCGGTGTCGAGCACACGGATCGAGACGTTGCCGACGACCTCCTGGTCCAGGCGCGACTTCAGCAGACGAGCCGTGATCTTGTCGCCGTCCTCGCCGCTGAGCGGCGACGTGTTGATCGCCACCGTCATGGAGAGCGACGGCTCGTCGACGCGCGTGACCGGCAGCGGTCGCGGGTCGTCGGGGTCGGCGAGCGTCTCCCCGATCGTGATCTCGGCGATGCCGGCGACCGCGATGATCTCGCCGGGCCCGGCCTCGTCGGCGTCGACGCGATCGAGCGCCTCGGTCACGTAGAGCTCGCCGAGCTTCGCCTGCTCGATGGTCCCGTCGGCGCGGCACCACGCGACGGGCTCGCCGCGACGCACGACCCCGTTGAACACGCGGCAGAGCGCCAGTCGCCCGACGTAGGGCGATGCGTCGAGGTTGGTCACCAGCGCCTGCATCGGATGGCCCTCGTCGTAGGTCGGCGCGGGGATGTGCGCGAGCAGCGTCTCGAACAGCGGCTGCAGGTCCTCGGCGAGCGCGTCGGGCGCGGCGCCCGTCTTCCCGTCACGGGAGACCGCGTACAGGATCGGGAACGCGATCTGGTGCTCGTCGGCGTCGAGGTCCAGGAACAGCTCCTCGACCTCGTGCACGACCTCGGCCGGGCGCGCGTCGGCGCGGTCGACCTTGTTCACGACGAGGATCACGGGCAGGCGGGCCTCGAGCGCCTTGCGCAGCACGAACCGGGTCTGCGGCAGCGGGCCCTCGCTCGCGTCGACGAGCAGCAGCACGCCGTCGACCATCGTCAGCGCGCGCTCGACCTCGCCGCCGAAGTCCGCGTGGCCCGGCGTGTCGACGAGGTTGATCTTCACGCCGCCCCAGCGGACCGCGGTGTTCTTCGCGAGGATCGTGATGCCCTTCTCGCGCTCGAGGTCCATCGAGTCCATCACACGCTCGGCGACGTCCTGGTTCGCGCGGAAGACGCCCGACTGCCACAGCATGGCGTCGACGAGCGTGGTCTTGCCGTGGTCGACGTGGGCCACGATCGCCACGTTTCGGATGTCGTCTCTGGTGGGCATGGCGGATGGACTCGCTCGGGTCTCGGGTCGCCCCGACGCGCGCATCTCGGAGCACCCGGAGTCTATCGGGCGCCCGACCGGGCGGCCGACATGACCGGGGGTCGTCGTTGGGGGCCGGCGCACCGAGCGCCGACGCCCGGATAGGTATAGAAATCGCCCTACCACCACAGAGCGGAGGTACGCCCATGCCACATCCCAAGGACCGACGCCCCGGGCTCGATCGGCGGGAGTTCATGCGGCGTGCGGCCGCCGCGGGCATCGCGATCCCGAGCCTCGGGGCGATCCTCGCGGCCTGCGGTTCGTCGGAGCCCTCGCCGACATCCGGCGACGGCAGCGCGAGCGAGGGGCTGCAGCTCGCGCGGCCCGACTCCCCCGTCACGCTGTCGATCGCCGACGAAAATCCAGCGATCGCCGACGCTCTCGATCCCGAGGCCGGCCCGCTGAAGATCTTCGGGTACAACGACTACATCTGGAAGAAGGTCCGCAACCAGTTCGGGGACAGCTTCGGGGGCGTCGACATCGAGTACACCGTGTTCGAGACCCCCGACGAGATGGTCGCGAAGATGCAGTCGAACGGCTCGGACTTCGACCTGCTCGTGACGGTCACGCTCGAGAACATCGGCAAGCTGGCCCAGGGAGGGTTGATCCAGCCGCTGAACTACAGCTACCTCCCGAACGTCGAGAGCAACCTGGCGACGGGGATCCCCGACTTCTACGACGTGGGTCGGCAGTACTCCGTTCCGTACGTGATCTTCACGACGGGCGTCGCGTGGCGCAACGATCTCATCAGCGATGACATCGCGGCCATGGACAATCCGTACGACATCTACTGGGACACGGCCTACGAGGGCGAGACGCACCTGCTGAACGGGTCGCGCGACATGATCGCCGTCGGCCTCCTGCGCAAGGGCTACGACCCGAACGAGAGCGATCCGACGATCCTCGACGAGGTCAAGCAGGACCTGTTGCAGGGTGCGGACGCGATGCGATGGAAGTACGACCACGTGGACTACACCGAGCTGAGCTCGAGCCAGTGGAAGATCCACAACACCTGGTCGGGGCAGATGGCCTACTACCAGTACTACCTGCCGAAAGGGCACGAGATCACCTCGCTGTCGTACGCCTGGCCGCCCCAGGGGGCCGGAGGGCAGATGGGGCTCGTGTCGCACGACCTGTTCGCGATCTCCAAGGGCGCGGCGAGCCCGGTCCTCGCGCACGAGATGATCAACTTCCTCTACGAACCCGAGCACGCGATCGCGAACTACTCGTACGAGGGGTACCAGCCCACCGTGGCCTCGTTCGACGAGGAAGCCGCGACCACCGATGGGTTCCTGCCCGAGAGCCTCGTGTACACGATCGTGACGCCCGAGATGATCCCGATGGGCGTCACGGAGCTCGAGCTGGAGCCCGCCGTGAACCAGCTCTACCAGCAGATCTACCAAGAAGTCACCGGCGGTGCGTAGAGGCGGCACCGGGCGGGGAAGCTGGTTCCCCGCCTGGCTCTGGCCGTCGTTCGCCGCCCCCGCGTCGATCTGGCTGGTGCTCTTCTTCGTGCTGCCGTTCTACGTGGTGCTTTCGGTCGCGTTCGGCACCCTCGACCCGATCTTCCTGACCGCGAAGCCGGTCTACAACCCGGCGATGTGGGACGTCACGACGCTTCGCGGAGTGTTCTCGAACATGCTCACGTCGGGCTCGATCGAACAGGAGACCCTGCTGCGGACCATCGCCTACGTCGGGTTGGCGACGGCGGCCTGTCTCGTGATCGGTTACCCGGTCGCCTACTTCATCGCCCGGCACGCGCGGCGCACGAAGGCGTTCTTCCTGATCGCGTTCATCGCGCCGTTCTGGATCAGCTACATGATGCGCATGTTCGCCTGGGTGAACCTGCTGCAACCCGACGGTTACGTGAACCGCGCGCTGACCGGGCTCGGCATCCTCGGGGAGCCGCGGCTCTGGCTCAACGGCAAGCCCTCGACCGTGATCCTCGGCTTGATCTACGGGTACGTCCCCTTCATGATCCTCCCGCTCTACGGCACGCTCGACCGCATCGAACGCTCGACGGTCGAGGCCTCGAGGGACCTCGGTGCCGGTCAGATCCGGACGTTCGCGAGGGTGACGCTGCCGCTGTCACGGCAGGGGATCCTGGCGGGGTGCATCATCGTCGCGTTGCCGATGTTCGGCGACTACTTCACGCAGACGCTCCTGGCGAGCACGCGACAGACGGCGATGTTCGGCAACCTCATCGTGGCCTCGATCGAGAGCTCGCTCGTGAACGCGGGCGCGTCGCTCGTGGTGCTGATGCTGCTGCTGTTGGTCCTGCCGATGCTCTACTACCTGCGCAGCACGAACGTCGCGCGAGAGCTGGCGGAACGATGAGCGTCGGGGTCACCCTCGACCGCCCCACCTCGTGGCGACGGACCGCAGCGTGGGCCCGGAACCCGTGGGCCCAGGCACGGTTCCTGTGGGTCGCCGCGATCGCCTACGTCGTGTGGACGATCGTCCCCGTCGCGATCGCCGTCGGCTTCTCGTTCAACGCCGGGAAGGCGCAGACGACCTGGCAGGGCTTCTCGATCGACCGGTGGTACACGCGGGATGTGAACTCCGTGTTCCAGGACCCGGCCCTCCGCTCGGCGCTGTTCCAGAGCCTCAAGCTCTCGACGCTGACGGTCCTGATCGCCGTGCCGCTCGGCGTGGCCTTCGCGATCGCGCTCGATCGGTGGCGAGGCCGCGGGGCCGGAACCGCGAACTTCGTCATGCTCTTCTCGTTCATCACGCCCGAGATCGCGATCGGGGTCGGCCTGTTCCTCATGGTCACGCAGCTGCTGACCACGATCGGGCTCGGGTTCCGAGCGCAGGTCCTCGGCCTCTCGATGTACGAGCTCGCCTACACGGTGATCATCGTGCGGGCCAGGCTCCTCTCGATCGGCCGCGATTACGAGGAAGCCGCGATGGATCTCGGCGCGTCGCCGCTGCGAGCGATCCGCCGCGTCCTGCTGCCACTGCTGACACCCGCGATCTTCGCGAGCGTGGCCATCGTGTTCGCGTCGTCGATCGACAACTTCGTGATCTCGCAACGGTTGTGCGCCTCGGCGAGTTGTCAGACGATCCCGATCGTGATCTACAGCTCGGCGCGACGCTCGCCCCTCCCGTCGCTGAACGCGCTTGCGACGATCACGCTCGCCGCGTCCACGGTGCTCATCGCCGTGGCCTTCGTCGTCTACCGCCGCATGACCGCCGGGGAACGAAGGGGGACCGCGTGAGTGCCGCGGCGTCCGTCGGAGAGCTGATGGGCGCCGACCCCGGTAAGGGCGCGATCCTGCCGGGCATCGACCCTCGCGCCACGCCCGGCGTCGAGGACCGTGACGCCGCAGAGGCCGACATGGCGTCGCTCGCCGAGCGCCTCGACGAGCTGCAGGAGCGCCTCTGGGTGGAAGGCACCCGCTCGTTGTTGGTGGTGCTCCAAGGCATGGACACGAGCGGCAAGGGCGGCACGGTGCGCCACGTCTTCTCGGCGATGAACCCCGCGGGGCTCGAGGTGGCCTCCTTCAAGAAGCCGACCGAGGAAGAGCTCGCCCACCACTTCCTGTGGCGTATCGAGCGGAAGCTCCCGGTGCCCGGCGAGGTCATGGTGTTCGATCGCTCGCACTACGAGGACGTGCTCGTCGTGCGCGTGCACGACCTCGTGCCTCCTGAGGATTGGCGCCGACGCTACGAGGAGATCAACGCATTCGAGCGCCGGGTCGCCGAGGCGGGGACCACGATCGTGAAGTGCATGCTCCACATCTCCTACGACGAACAGCGCGAACGGCTGCTGGCCCGTCTCGACGATCCCTCGAAACATTGGAAGTTCCGGGAGGGCGACATCGACGAACGCGGTCGATGGGAGCAGTACATGGCCGCCTACGAGGACGCGATCGCCGAGTGCTCCACGGACACGGCCCCCTGGTACGTCGTGCCCGCGGATCGCAAGTGGTACCGGAACTGGGCGATCTCGACCCTGCTGGTGGAGGCCCTCGAACGCATCGATCCCCGGTATCCCCAGCCCGACCTCGACGTCGAGGCGCTGAAGGCGCGACTGCAGCCTCCTCACTGAGTGGATCACGACGCCGCATCCTCGGGCGGGCATCCGGCCGTACCATCGGGTGATGTCCCCGCACATCGCTTCCAGGCTCACGATCGCCAGGATCATCGCGCTCGTCGCGGGCCTCTGCCTCACGCTCGTCGCCGTCGCCTGTTCGACCGGGAACGACCTCACGGTCACGCCGACCTCGACGCCGCAGCTTCCCGGGTCAGCGACCCCGTCGGTCGTGCCGAGCGGCGGAGGCGACCCCGGCGGGGCGGTACCACAGGTGCTGCGATTCTCGGCGCCGCGCCTGAGCGGAGGCACGATCGACGGCGAGGACCTCTCCGGACGAGACGTTGCGTTCTGGTTCTGGGCCCCGTGGTGAACGATCTGCCAGGGGGCGGCCCCTGAAGTCGCGCAGGTGGCGCGAGCCTACGAGGACCGGGTGGCGTTCGTCGGCGTTCCCGGCAACGACTCGAGGGAGCACATGCAGTCGTTCGTCGACGAGTTCGGACTGACGTTCCCGCAGGCCGTCACGGAGGACGGCTCGTTGTGGGCCAGGTTCGGGGTTGCGTACCAACCGGCCTGGGTGTTCGTCGACGACACGGGCGAGACCACGCTCGTGTCCTCCGAGTTGCCCGAGGCCCAGCTCGAACGCACGCTCGATCGGCTCACCGCGAACTGAGGCACCGGCCGCGAGCGCTCATCGGTCGCGGGAGTCGTGCCATGCTGACAGGAGCGCCCGCTCCCGATCGGGGTCGAGCCCGGCTCCCATCGGCCACGTCTGCTCGCGGGTGCGATCCCATGCCAGCGTGTCGCTCACGGTCTCGGAGGGAGGACGGCACCGGAGTCCGGCGGCGAACGCGCGACTCGGGTCGAAGGCATGGAACCCGGGCGCCTCGGGCCACCAGAGGGGGAACGCGTCGTGCGGATCGTCGCCGGCCTCCTCGCCGGCGAACCCCTCGGTGAGGAACGCGTCGTCCACCCACGTGACGCGGGTCTCGGCGCCGGCGGCCGAAGCGGCCTCGGCGATCAGACCTCCGAGGGTCATCGTCGGCGCGCGATCGACGACCCCGTAGACGCCGGGCGTCGCGCCCTCGGCGAGCCGCAGCACGAAAGCGGCCAGATCTCGTGCATCGATCCACTGCAACCCGTAGTCGGCCGGGGCGGGCGCGATCATCTCCCCGCCGACGCCCGCGCGGCGCACCCAGGACGTGAAGCGGTCCGTCGGATCGTTGGGCCCGACGATGAAGCCGGGGCGGATCACGCACGCTCGGTCGCCGAAGACGCCCTGGACCGCACGTTCGCACGCGACCTTGAGCGGACCGTATTCGTCGTCGGTCACCTCCTCGGTGTCGGGGAACGGAGGCTCGTGCACGGGCGCATCCTCGGTCGACGCCGGCGGTAGATCGTCGGCGTGCGCGGACAGCGACGAGACGAACCCGTACCACCCGCTGTCGGCGAGGAGCTCGGCCGAGGAGCGCACGGCGCGCGGCACGTACCCGCACGTGTCGACGATCGCATCGAACCGCCTGCCCGCCAGCGCCTCGACCCCTCGGTCGCGGTCTCCGAGGACGTGCTCCGCAGCGGCGAACAGCTCGGTCGGGCTCCGATGGAACAGCGTGACGTCGTGTCCGCGGGCGAGCGCCTGCTCCGTCAACGCTCTCCCGGAGAACCTCGTCCCGCCGATCACCAGCAGCTTCATCCTCCCTCCGGCGTCCTCATCGTCAGCTCTCGGGCGGTGGACGCCCGGCCGGCCACCGCGGTCGGCACCACCAGGGGGCCCTCGGTTCGGGACACCCCCTCGACGAGATCGGCGAGCAGCTCGGCCGCCGCGACCCCCAGCTCCCGAGGGAAGAGCTCCAGCGTCGTGATCGCCGGGTGGCTGCGGGCGGCGACGCCGCGGTCGGCGAGCGACGCGACCATGAAGTCCTCCGGCACCCGGAGCCCACGCGCGGCCGCCTCCGCGAGCAATCCGAGCGCGAACGACTCGGCGAGGCAGTACACGGCGTCGGGGACGTCCGGACGAGCGAGGCAGTCGGCGGCGGCCGCCCGGCCGACGGACTCGAGTTCGGCCCAGGTCTCGGGGGATGTCCAGTCGATGCCCTCGGACGCGTGGACCCACGGCTCGTACCCGCGATGCTCGCACCAGGTTCGATAGGCCGTCAGGCTGTCGAGCTCGTAGGACTCGCCACTGGCCGGCGCGAGCATGCCGACGCGGCGAGCTCCCGAAGCCATCAGGTGGTCGCAGAGAGCCGCGGTGCCCGCCGCGTAATCGTTGTCGACCACCCCGGTGTCGACCTCTCCTCCCGGCACCTTGCCGATGGTCACGATCGGTGTTCCAGACCCGAGCTCACGGATCGCAGGATCGTCGGGCACCGGATCGACCACGATCAGTCCGTCGAGCGGCAGACGATCCCAGATCGATGCCTCCCCCGCCGGCACGATCACGAGTGCCAGCCCTCGCGCGATCGCCGTCGACGTCGCGGCGTCGATCAGGTTCGCGTTGTGCGCGAAATCCTCGACCGGCGCGTGCACGCCGCCGGGCATGGACACGGTCAGCGCGATCAGCCCGGTCCGGCCCGATGCGAGCTGCCGACCGCGAGGATCGGGGCGATAGCCGAGCTGGGTCGCGACCTCTCGCACTCGGCGCCGGGTCGCTTCGGAGACACCGCCCTTCTCGTTGAGCGCATGCGAAACCGTCGTGATGGACACGCCCGCGGCACGCGCGACGTCACGGATCCCCACATGGCGGCGCTCCCGCATCGCCCGATGATAGAGGCCCGGACGATCGCGTCACGCCTCACGCGGCCGCGTGCTCCAGCTCCGCCGCATATCCGCCGCTTCGCGCCAGGCCGTTCATGCGCGCCCGATGCGCGAGCGCGGCCTGCGCGGCCTCGACGTTCGCGTCGTCGCCCCTCCACACCGCGAGCGAAGGAGCCTGAAGCGCGCGGCCGTAGGAGAAGCTCAGCTGCCAGGGCGAGGGGCCGGGGCCGCCCTCCCGGTTCATCTCGTTCAGGCGGCTGGTCGCCTGCTCGTCGGACATGCCGCCGGACAGGAACACCACACCCGGGACCTCGGCTGGCACGTGCGTGGTGAGGCATCGGACGGTCGCGGCCGCGATCGAGGCGTCGTCGTCCTGGATCGGGCAACCCTTCCCCGGGACGACCATGTTGACCTTGAGCACGGAGCCGGGCAGGTCTACCCTGGCCTCGGCGAGCGCCCGGTAGAGCTCGTCGAGCGTGCGGCCCGTGGCCGCCTCGCATGCCGCGATGTCGTGGTCGCCGTCCATCAGCACCTCGGGCTCCACGATCGGCACGATGCCCGATTCCTGACTCAGCGCCGCGTAGCGCGCCATCGCATGACCGTTGGCGGCGATCGCGCCGTCGGTCGGCAGCCCCTCGCCGATGAAGATCGTGGCCCGCCACTTCGCGAACCTCGCGCCCATCTCCGAGTACTCGGCGAGACGAGCGCGGAGGCCGTCGAGCCCCTCGGTGACCCTTTCCCCTGGGAACAGGGCCAACGGCTTCGCCCCCGTGTCGACCTTGATCCCGGGGATCACCCCGGCCGCCTCGAGGACGTCGACGAAGCGCCGCCCGTCGCCGGTGGACTGCCGGATCGTCTCGTCGAACAGGATCGCCCCGCTGATGTGCTCGCCGAGGCCCGGGGTGGTGAAGAGCAGCTGGCGGTAGCGGCGACGGGCGTCCTCGGTGGATGTCACCCCGATCGAGTCGAAGCGCTTCGCGATCGTTCCGGTCGACTCGTCGGCGGCGAGGATGCCCTTGGCCGGGGCAACGAGCGCGTGCGCCGTGTCGTGCAACGAGGTCATGGTTTCCCTCCTGGATCGGGATCGAGCGTCGTCCTCTCTTCAGCCTACCGCCCACCCCCCGGCGGCCGCGTTCCACGCCGCACCCTCGATTTCAGCCGCGTGGGGAGACCGCCGATAGGGGGGCATGCGGCACGATCGCCTGCGCGTCTCATGGCTGGCCACGATGCTGGCCGGAGCCCTCGTCCTCGGGTCGCCTCTGGTGTCCGGGGCCGCGGGCGACGATGCGCCCGACCGCACCCCCGCGGGGATCGTGCGCACCGACCCCTCCGTCGATCCGTCCTTCCTCCGGGTGGCGGTCCGGGCGCGCGGGTCCGCCGTGGACGTCGTGGAGGCTCCGAGCCGGCCGGAGCCCGCGCAGCCGTCGAGCCAGGTGCTCGTTCGTGTGCCGCGTGACCTGGCGCTGCGGGCGAAGCCTCACGTCGGCGCACGCGTGGTCGGCACGATGCCGAGCGGATCGAAGTACTACGACGTTCCGGTCACCGCCTGGGTCGAGAAGCTCTCCTCCGACGGACGATGGGGTCGCGTGGAGATCCCGTACGTGTGGCCACGCCGGCACGGTTGGCTGGCGCTCCGCGGCCTTCCCCGGCAGACGACGAACATCGAGGTGCGCGTCGACCTCTCCGAGCACCGCATCACCGTGTCGAAGTTCGGACGCGCGCTCTTCGGCATGCCGGCCGCCACGGGCTCGCCGACCTCCCCCACCCCGACCGGGGAGTACTTCGTGACCGACCGCATCCCGTTCTCCGGCGGGTACCTGGGAACGTTCGCGTTCGGCATCTCCGGCATCCAGCCGAGGCTGCCCGCCGGGTGGAGCGGCGGCAACCAGCTCGCGATCCACGGCACGAACGACCCGGCGTCGATCGGACGCTCGGCGAGCGCCGGGTGCTTGCGCGTGAGCGAGCGGTCCCTCGACCGCCTCGAACCGCTGCTGCGGCTCGGCACTCCGGTCATCGTCGTTCGCTGAGCTCCGAGGCGAACGCCCGCAGTTGCGGCAGGTGCGCGTCGGCGTGGCGGAACGAGCCGGCGCTGCTATCGCCGAGCAGATCGCCGAGCCTCGATCCGATCGGCGTCCTGCCGCGGGGGGTGCCCGGCCGGCGCCATCGTGGATCCGTCATCGCCTCGAGCCGAGCCACGAAGCGTTCATGCGACACCTGCGATCGTCGCCGCTGATCCCCCGGACGGCGTGAGGACTTCCCGGCGACGGCTTCACGATTGAGGGCCGACGTGCTCGTGGACCAGATCACCCGGTCGATCGCCGGGCCATGGCCCTCGTCCCACGCGTCGAGCGCCTCGAGTGCGTACTCCTGCCAGCTCTCGAGGTGGCCGAGCAGGTCCTTGGGCGACCAGTCTCCGCCTCCGAGCCCCGACCGAGCGCGGGCGCGAGCGGGCAGTCCGTCGTAGAGAGCGAACACCTCACGCATGCCCCCGTCGACGATGCGGATCGCCTGTCGGCGCGAGGCCGGAACCCGTTCACTCGGCATCGAGCCAGGTTACAGGGGACCGCCCGGGGGATCGGCGGTGTCGTTGCCGGCCTGCTGGCCCGCCCACCAGCGGGCGGCGATCAGCTCCGCCACGAGCACCTCCGTGAGCAGGGCGACGTCCGGTTCGTCGTCGTGGCGATAGCGGACAACGTGGTCGGCATCGTCGACGACGTGATCGGTGTCGTCGAAGCC
>JBOGVO010000238.1:0-5891 GCA_050692855.1 Actinomycetota bacterium
TCGCTGTCCGGAGCCGGCAACGGCGCGCTCCCCTTCCGTCCCGAGAGCGTCGCCGCCCGCGTCCTGATGCCGTTCATCGGTCGGGTCGTCTTTCACCGCGTGCTGACGACCGGGACTCCCATCGGCAGGAAGGCTCGCCCCAAGTGGATCTCAACCGGCGAACCGTTGATCCGGACCAAACCCAAAGACCTCGCTGCTTTGGGGGTGGAACGAGTTCCTCGGGTCACCGGTGTCCAGAGCGGGCTGCCGCAACTCGAGGACGGCCGTTCTGTGGACGTCGCCAACGTGGTGTGGTGCACGGGATTCCACCCCGGGTTCTCTTGGATCGACCTTCCGGTACTCGGCCCCCAAGAGCCACTTCACCGTCGCGGGATAGCCGAATCGGAGCCCGGTCTCTACTTCATCGGTCTCAAGTTCCTCTATTCAGTGTCCTCCGAGCAGATCCAGGGCGTCGGGCGCGACGCGGACTACATCTCCGGAAAGATCGCCGCCCGGCGCCGCGTGCGTCGTGCGGATCGATCGGCAAACGATTCACCGGACGAGCGAGAGGCACAACAGATCTAGGCCGGCTTTCCGCATTGGACAAGGGTGAGCATGAACAAGGGGTCGTCCTGGTAGGTGTCGCAGGGTCACACCACCTGAGCGCGTTTCTGCACGTCAGGACGGCATCCTGATCCCCTTGGGTCCACTTGGTGACAACTGCAGGTTGCAGCCTGACATCGGCCTTGACCGCCGGGCGATCGCGTGCTGACGTTCACGCATCCAGGCACCCTCGGCCCGGCAGGTGGAAGATCGCCAGGGAGCGCGACCGTGGCTCATGGCCGCACTCGGGTGCGTGTTGGCGGGTGCGCTCGTCCTGGGTGGTGGTTCGCGCATCGTCATGCGGATCACCGCTACGATCGCGCCCCCCCGAGTCCATCGGGCAGGCGACGATTGGTGGGAACGTGATCGGCCGGATCACGTTCGGTGGCTCGATCGGCCTCGTGTGGATCGGCGCGCTTGGCGGGATGCCTCTCGCCGCGGTCTACCTCGTCGCCAGGCGATGGCTTCCCCGGCAGCGGGTCGCGAGGGGTCTCTGGTTCGGACTGCTCGCGATGGGGTTGTTCGGCGCGTTCCTCCTTGGTGACACATCGGACTTCCGGTTCGCGGAAGCCGGGCCGCAGCTGGCGATGTACGGCGTGATGTTCCTGCTCTTCGGCTTCGTGGGGTCATTGTTGGCTGAGCGGCTCGGTCAGGGGTTGCCGGAGCCACGGCCCTCCACCACTGGCTACGTCGTCCTGGGCGTGATGACGCTTGCGGGTCTGGCTTCGATCGCCGACCCGTCGCACGTCTCCTTGGGTAGGCCCACCCTGTTCATCGCTACAGTTGCCATCAGGTGTCGCCAGCTTGTGACCACTCACGGCAGGTCGTGTTTACCCGCGTGCCAGTGGTCCCCGTAGCGCTCCCGCGCCAAAGCCCTCGGTTGGTCCTCGAGCGAGGTCGCGATCGTGTCGTTCCATCGGTTGAGGAAGCCGAAGAGGCCGACCACGGCAAGCATCTCCACGATCTGACCGTCGTCCCAATGCTCGCGCAGGGCTCGGAAGTGCACGGTCGTCACCTCGTTGGGAACGAGTGAGGCGTCTCGGGCGAACCGCAGCGCCGCACGCTCCGCTTCGTCGTAGAGGTCCGACCGTTCGAAGTTCCAGATCTCGGCGATCCTCTCGTCGGAGACCCCTCGCTCGCGGGCGTCGACCGCCTCATGCGCCTGACAGTATCGGCAACCCGAGGCGATGCTCGAGACGATCCCGATCAGTGGCTTGAGCGCCGTGGGGAGGGTTCCCGTGTTCCAGATCTGCGTGATGAGCTCGCTGAAGGCCCGCAGGATCTCGGGACGCCGGGCCATCGTATACAGGCTGTTCGGCACGAAGCTCAAGGTCTCGTCGTAGTGCCGGAAGAGCTCCTCCAGCTCGGGAAGGTCGTCACGTCGAAGCGGCTGCATGTGCGGCACTCCCGAAGGGTACGGGAGCTTCGCCGGGCGGTGGAAGGCCGGGGCGAGCTCGGCCATGGTCTCCGCATCGACGCCATGCTCGGGGAACGGTCCGCGCCCGATCGACGAGGGTGAGGTCGCGGGCCGGCGACGAGCGCTCTGACCGGCGCCGATCCGGGGCTGACCGCCAGCTACCCGGCGACGATCGGTGCTGCTCCGAACCCCACAGAGAATCGTCGGCACCAGATCACGGCGCTCCTGTACTGCTCGACATCGGTCCCTTCTGGGAGCTCGTAGTTCTGGTTGCCCATGTTCCCCTTGAGGGCACCGAGGTCCGTGAACGACTCGTCGAACGCCGACGGGTCACCGTCAGCCGGCGCGTCCGAGAGGTACACGCGGAGGTCGGGTCCGTTGAGGGTCTCGAAATCCTCGAGCCGGAGGAATAACCGCCCGTCCTCGAGCTCGAGCATGGTGGCGCTCCCGCTGGTCTCATGTTCGAGGCCGGTGAACGCGCCTCGAGCCAGCACGATCGATCCCCGTTCGATCGCGGGCCCTTCGGCCCCAGGTGTGGCGTGCTTGCCCCCCGGTGACGGATCGCCGGCGGTCGCCGCGGTGATCGGTAATGCTTCGTCGACACGTCGGTTGACCAAGGCGCTCTGGGGAGAGAACCAGAAGAGGCCGGCCGCGACCGTGACGACCACGGCACCGGCGATCGCGATCGAGCGGGCTCGATGGTCCTTGACTTGCTTGGTGATCGTGCCCATCCGTCCCTTCCCCTCGGGCGAGTCGCCGATGCCCTTTGTGATTCCTCGTTGCGGCGACGCGACCGGCCCCCGGGATCGCGGGCCGGTCGCCAGCGGCCTCGCCTCGGATCACGCGATGCGTGTGATCATGACGTGCGCCACCGGACGCTCGATGTCCCAGCCGTGCACGTCCGTGAGCAGGTCGGCGCCTCCCTCGATACCCGGATGGTGGTGGATGACGCCGTTCTCGAACAGCGCCGGATCGCTCACCCCCGAGCCTGTCTCACCGGAGGACACGCCAACGAGATCCTGGCAGGGCGGAACGATGTCGACGAAGCCCTCCGTGTTCGTCTCCGTCCCGGCGTCATACCCTGCGGCGCCGATGCGGACCGTGTCTCCCACGTCGGTTGGGAGCCGCACGTGGTTGATGCCGGTGAAGCCGTCGTTCGTGCAGATGAGCATCGACGCGAACGAGACGAACCGCACGCGTGATCCGGCGCCGATCGTCAGGCGCACGACGTCGTCGAAGCTCGTCGACCCAGGCAAGCCCGCGCGTACCAGCGGCTCGGCGCCAGCCTTCACATGTCCCACGCCTGCGCTCTGCTCGAGTGCCGAGACGAGTGCCGGCGCGTTGCCGTTCTCAGCCACCTCCTTGATGCCGACGCTCGCGATCTGCCCGATCTCGAACAGGTCCAGAGCGTCTCGGTGGGTCACCACGACCGGTGGCGTGAGCGGCTGGCCATCGGTGAGCACCCTGATCGTGACCCGGTACCTCGACCCACCACCGGCGGTCGCCGCGCCCGTGGGGATCAAAGCCAGAGCCAGCGCCGAGATCGCGAGCAGCGTCCCGAGCCGGCGCATCGTGCTGCGCATCGAACATCCCTCCTTCGGGCCGGTGGCTGTCACCGGCCGCCGCGGACCAACCTAGGAGGAGAGGCTTGTCGAACGCTTACGGGCTTCGAACGACGTCGGAAACACTTTCACCCGGCAGGTCGATCGAGAATCGTGCGCCGGAGTTGCTCGATCGCTGTGCCTCGATCCGGCCGCCCAGGGCTTCCACGATTCGCTTGGCGAGCGCGAGACCCAGTCCTGCGCCGGGGCCCGACCGCGCCGGGTCACTCCGGAAGAACGGGTCGAACACACGGGAGAGCTCCTCGGCGGCGATGCCCTCACCCGTGTCCTCGACCGCGAGATGCAGGCGATCGCCCTGGCGGGAAGCCTCGACGCGCACGGCGCCGTCAGCCGGGGTGTGTCGCACCGCGTTGATCAGCAGGTTCTGGAGCACCCGCTCGATACGCGGCGAACACGGCTCATCCTCGGCCCCCGCGATCTCGAGCTCAAGTGACAGCCCCTTCTCCTCGGCGATCAACCTGATCGCATCGACAGCCGAGATCACAACCTCGCTCAGCCTCGCCTGCTCCCTCTCCGCTTCGATGGCGCCGGCGTCGAGTTGGGTGAGCTCGAAGAGGTCGTCGACCATCTCCGAGAGCTGGCGCAGCGATCGTCGCATCTCGTGGGCGTAGCGCCGCAGGCTCGGCGGATCGGCCACCACGCCGTCGTCGATCGCCTCGACCATCGCGCGGAGCGACGCGAGCGGCGTGCGGAGGTCGTGGCTCACCGACGTGATCAGATCGCGTCGCATCGACTCGGCCTCCCGCTCCCGTTGCCGGGCTTGCTGCAGCTTGGCGGCCATGTCGCTGAGCGTCGATCCGAGCGCGTCCAGCTCCGGCCCCGCGTCGAGGGCTCCCACCCTCGTGTCGAGGTCGCCCTCGCCGATCTGTCCGGCGGCGCGCTCCAAGCGGTCGATCGCGGTCGCTGACGAGCGCGCGAGCACCAACGCGCCGGCGACACCCGCCGAAGCCGAATAGAGGAGCAGGACCGAGACCAACGTTGCGTCATGGTCGTTCACGGCCATCCGCAGGGACAGCACGCCGATGTTGGCGATCGCGATGACGGCGGCGAGCAGGGCGACGGCCACGAATCGCTGTCGCATCGAGGCGCGTGCCAGCAGGAACCTCGCGAGCACCGCGGCTGCGACCGTGACGATGCCGGCCGGTACGAGGAGCTTCAGCAGATCCGCCTGCTCCTCGGATCCCACGTCCATCGCGACGGCAACGATCAAGGTGCCGACGACCCCGGCGGCGGCGATGCCGACGACGACCGCGATCGTGCGCAAACCACCTGACGACGTCCGCCCGCTCATGGTTCGAACCGGTAGCCCACACCCCACACGGTGACGAGGCGGGTCGGGTTCGACGGGTCGTCCTCGATCTTCTCGCGCAGACGACGGATGTGCACCGTGACCGTGGCACTGTCGCCTTCCCACGCGAAGTCCCAGACCTCTTCGAGGAGCCGGCTCCGCGAGAACGTCGTGCCAGGGCGTTCGATCATGTGGGCGAGCAGCTCGAACTCCTTGCGGGTGAGCTTCACGAGCTCTCCGGCCTTGCGGACCTCGCGACGCTCGAGGTCCACCTCGAGGTCGCCGGCCCTTAGCACCGCCGGCTCTTCGGAGGTCGCCAGCGTGCGGCGCAGCACCGCGCGCACGCGGGAGACGACCTCGCGGGGTGAGAAGGGCTTCGTGACATAGTCGTCGGCCCCGAGGTCGAGGCCCACGATGCGATCGGTCTCCTGGCCCCGCGCGGTGAGCATGATCACCGGCACCTCGCTCGCCGCTCGCATCCGTCGGAACACCTCGAGGCCGTCGACGCGGGGGAGCATCAGGTCGAGCAGCACGAGGTCGGGCGTGCGCTCGTCGAAGCGCTGGAGCGCTCGATCCCCATCGTCGGCCGTGACGACCTCGAAGCCCTCGGCCTGTAGGTAGCGCGCGAGCACCTCGCGAACCATCCGTTCATCGTCAACGACCAGGACCCGCATGTCCTGCATCAACCCAGCATGCACCACGGTTCTTTCGAGAAGGTGACGGAACCGGCCGATGACTGTGCGCATGCATGGCCGGGAACTCGACACCCAGGGGAGGCACGCGCCGGAGCTGGTGGTCACGCTCGATTACTCCGTTGGACGTATGCCCGGTACGCACGACGGGTGGCGCGGGGAAGAGGAATAGTCAAGAGTTGTGGAACGGGATCTCGTGATCACGCGGCGTCCTCCTGATCGGTCCGCTCGACCAACCGTCCGTTCACGAACTTCGCGCCCGCTCGAACAAGAGCCACGAGCTCGGGCGC
>JBOGVO010000239.1:0-6476 GCA_050692855.1 Actinomycetota bacterium
CTCGCTCGGCAGCATCTATGCGCTGCTCGCGCTCGGGCTTTCGATGGTCTACGGCGTGCTGGGCATGCTCAACTTCGCCTATGGCGAGCTCGTCACCATCGCCGGCTACTCGATGCTGGCCGCCACCTCCCTGGGCGCGCCGTTCATCGTCGTCGCGCTGGTCGGCGTGGTCGCCGCGGGCATCGCCTCGGTCCTGATGGAGCTGGTCGCGTTCCGTCCGCTCCGCAACGCCAGCTTCGTCTCGCTGTTGTTCACGTCGTTCGCGGTCGCCCAGCTGATCCAGGGCGCCTTCCGTCAGGCGGTCTCGGTGCGCTCACGAGGCATCCCGGTTCCGGCATTGTTCGACGACGCCGTGCAGCTCGGCCCGGTGCGCATCGGCGTGCTGTCGATCGTCACGGCATCGGTCGGAGCGATCTCGCTCGTCGCCCTCACGACGTTCATGCGGCGTTCGCGCTCAGGGCTCGCCATGCGAGCTGCGTCGCAGGACTTCACGACCGCCCGGCTGCTGGGCGTACGCGCGAACAGGGTGATCTCGCTCGCGTTCTTGATCTCGGGCATCCTGGCGGGCATCGCCGGAGTGCTCTGGATCGCCCGCACCACCTCGGTGAACCCGACCACGGGATTCGTGCCCGTGATCCAGGCGTTCATCGCCTCGGTGATCGGCGGCCTGGGGAACCTGCGCGGCGCCGTGCTCGGCGGGTTCTTCCTCGGAACCCTCGAGGTGTTCCTGCAGGCCCTGCTGCCGGGCTCGCTGCTTCCCTATGCGCAGGCGGCGTCGCTGTTGATCGTGGTCGCGATCCTCTACGTGCGGCCCCAGGGCCTCTTCGGCCAGAGGGTCGAGGTGGCATGAGCGGTCCGATCCCGCCCAACCGCCTCACGCCGGCCCTCGTGGGCACGGGGCTCCTCTCGCTGCTCCTGGTGGGAGGCATGACGCTCGTGCAAGCGTTCGGATCGTCGTCCTCGAGCCGCACCTACGTGATGTTCCTGGTCAACGTGATGCTGGTCCTCTCGATCCAGGCGTTCATCGGCACCAGCGGCATCGTCTCGTTCGGCCACGTGGCGTTCATGGGCATCGGCGCCTACGTCACCGCGCTCGTGACGATCCCCGACGTCGTCAAGGCCGCGCAGCTTCCGGAGCTTCCCTCGACGCTCACGACCGCGGATCTAGGCTTGGTGCCCGCGATCGCCATGTCGTCCCTGGTCGCGGTCGTCGTGGCCGCCGTCTTCGGCGGCGCCATCATGCGGATGACGGAATCGACCATGGCCATGGCCACGCTGGCCCTGCTCGTCGTCGTGCACACGTTCTTGCAGAACGCCACCACCTTCACACGAGGATCGCAGGGCCACGCGGGCAACCCGGTACGCACCACGCTCGGCGTCGCCACCGTGGCCGCGATCGCGTTCGTGCTCCTCGGGAGGCTCTACAAGGAATCCGGGCCGGGACTCCGCCTGCGGGCCACCAGGGAGGACCCCCTGTCGTCGGCCTCGGTGGGCATCGACGTCGTGCGGACCCGCTATGCCGGCTGGCTGCTGAGCGCGGCGATGATGGGCGCGGCCGGCTCGCTCTGGGCGCAGAGCGTGATCGCCTTCAACGCGAACCAGTTCTACTTCTCGATCACGTTCGCGCTGCTCGCCATGCTCGTGATCGGCGGGCGCACGTCGCTCACGGGTGCGGTGGCCGGGGCAGCGATCGTCACGTTCCTCACGGACACCCTCGCGCGCGTCGAGCAGGGCGTCGCGATCGGACCGTGGGAGCTCCCGCGCGTCACCGGCACCGTGCAGTTCGCGATCGCGCTCCTGATCATCGTCACCTTGCTCCTGCGCCCGGAAGGCGTGTTCGACCGATGGGAGATCGACGATCTCCTGCGCCGCCTGACCCCGTCCGCATGGCGGGCGCGTCGGGTGCAGCGAGAGGAGGGGGTCGGCATGTTGGTCCCGGCGAGCCGGGGGCCCGACCCGGTGGCCGAACCTCGAACGCCCGGTGACCCGGCGGGTCCCGTGCTCGTCGGCGATCTCGTCGAGAAGCGGTTCGAAGGGGTCCGCGCCCTGGCAGGGGTCGACATCGACGTCCGGGACGGCGAGATCCTCGGCTTGATCGGCCCGAACGGTTCGGGCAAGACCACGCTGCTCAACGTGATCTCGGGCGTGTACGCCCCCACCCAAGGCCGGATCATCTTCCACGACCGGGCGATCGACGGGTGGAGGCCCCACAGGGTCGCGCGGCTCGGGCTCTCGCGAACGTTCCAGAACATCCGGTTGTTCTCGCAGCTCACGGTCCGGGAGAACGTGGAAGCCGCGACGGCCCCCGGCACCGCGTCGACGTCGGTCGACGAGGTGCTGGCCTGGTTCGGCCTCGCGACGGTCGAACGCGAGAAGGCGGTGAACCTGCCGTATGGCATGCAGCGCCGGCTCGAGATTGCGCGAGCGGTGGTGCGCAGCCCGTCGCTGATCCTGCTGGACGAGCCTGCGGCGGGCATGAACGAGTCGGAATCCGACGAGCTGCTCGAGATCATCCGCAGGACCCGATCGAGCCTCGATTGCTCGGTCGTCGTCGTCGACCACGACCTGCGGCTGATCATGAAGCTCTGCGACCGCATCCAGGTGCTGGACCAAGGGCGCACGATCGCCCTGGGACCGCCCGGCGAGATCGCGCAGGACCCTGCCGTCATCGAGGCCTATCTCGGAGGCCCCTCGACCCGAACCGCCTAGCATCCGCGACGGGTTGCGCGTTCGGATTGCAGGCGGGATCGGATCAGGCGTGCGCGCGATGGTGCCACTGCAGGTGCCGCAACCGCTCCCGGTCGGCGGTGCCGCCGACGAAGAGCAGCGAGACGACCAGCCCGCAGAGCGCGAGGATCGCGTCGACCGTGAACGCGCGGCCGACGCCGCTCGCCAGCGACTCCCCCGAGGAGACGAGTGCGGTGTTCAGTCCGAGGCCGACGGACCCACCCGCGATCTGGAACATGTAGATGATGCCGCCCGCGAGGCTGGCGCGGGCGGGGTCGAGCGCCGTGACGCCGACCGTCGTGATCGAGGAGTAGAAGAGTCCGATGCCGATCCCGAGCACGAGCATGCCGGGGACGAGGTCGACGTAGGAGGACGTGCCCTCGACGCGGGACAGCAACGCCATGCCGAGCGTGAGGAACGCCGCCCCGGTCGAGACGATGGTCTTGGCTCCCACCTTCGAGTAGAGCGGCCCCGCGGCGAACGAGACCACCGCGAACGTGCCCATGGCGGGAAGCAGCCCCGCTCCCGACCGGATCGCCGAGAAGCCGAGCACCTTCGACATGAACTGCGGGAGGTACAGCAGGGCCGCGAAGAAGATGGCCGACATCAACAGCACGGCGACGCCCGCCGAAGCGAACGCACGGTTCGACATCACGTCGGGCGGCACCAGCGCGTGATCGCCCGCTCGTCGCTCGACGACGACGAACGAGCCCAGGCCCGCGACCGCGAGTGCGAAGGCCACGAGGATCGGGGGATCGGTCCACCCGGAGCTCGACCCCTGGTCGAGCGCGACCAGCAGCGCGAGCAATCCGATCGCGAGCACCGCGATGCCCGTGTAGTCGATCCTTCGGCCGGCATCCCGGTCCTGGGTGATGTGCACGGTCCGGAGCGTGATGGCGACCGCGAGCGCCGCGATCGGCACGTTGAGGAAGAAGATCCAGCGCCATCCCACGGTGTCGGTCAGGACGCCGCCGATGAGCGGCCCGACCGCGTTGCCGAAGCCCGCGGCGCCCAGGATCAGCCCGCCGGCGAGCCCGGCCTTCTCGCTGGGCAGGATGGCGAACGTCATGCCGAGGATCGCGGGCCACATGAGCGCGCCGCCGACGCCCATGACCGCCCGGCACGCGATCAGCCACACGATCTCGGGCGCGAAGCCTCCCAGCAGGGAGAACGTCGCGAACGTCGCCGCGCCCACGACGAACATGCGCCGGCGCCCGAACATGTCGGCGAGGCGGCCTCCGGGCACGATCAGGATCCCGAACACGAGCGCGTATCCGTTGATCACCCACTGCACCGTGGTGAGGTCGGAGTCGAGGTCCTGCTCGATCGCCGGCAACGCGACGCTCAGCGCGGTGAAATCGTTGGCCACGACGATGACCGCCACCCCCATGGCGAGCAGGGCGAGCTTGGTCGGTCCGTCGAGGCGAGCGGAGGGAATCGCCGCCGCTCCGTTGGGATGGCCGCTCACGCGGCTCATGATTCCACCCGATCCCTCGCGGGTCGAGCCGGTGCGGCTACCCGGTGCGGCTGGCCGGTGCGGCTGGCCGGTGCGGCTACAGGGTCGGGAGCTCCATCCGATCGTCCTCCAACAGGCGGATGTGCGTCGTGCTGTCGAACGCGCGGATGCCTCGCAGCACCATGTCGACCGAACCGACGGGGTCGAGTCCGACCGCCGTCTCCGCCGCCAGCACGAGGCCGTGGACACCATCGAGGAGGGTGTTGGCGATGTCGTTGGACTCGGCGATCGTGGGCACCCGCCCGGTGACCATCGACTCGAGGAGATTGGTCGCGACGAACACGGGCCGATGCCAGCGGTTCGCGCGGCGGATGATCGCCTTCTGGTAGTACGGGACGAGCTCGAACGGAACCTCCCGCGAGAGGTCGCCGCGATCGATGAGGACCGCGTCGGCCGCGCCGATGATGTCGTCCATGTTCCGCACACCGACACGGCTCTCGATCTTCGCGATGATCTTCGAACCCGCGGGTGTCAGGGAGCGGATGAGGGCGACGTCTTCCGCGCTGCTCGCGAACGAGAGAGCGTGATCCGTGATCCCGAGGCGACTCCCGAGCTCGAGCGCCGCGAGATCCTTGTCGGAGAGGGCGGGCAGGCTCGGCGGCGGGTCGACCGTGACCCCCTTGTTCGAGCGCACGCGCCCAGTGCCCGTGACGATGGCACGGGCGCCGCGGTCGGCGACCTCGATGACGCGCACGGTCGCCCCGTCGAAGTCGATGGCCAGCTCGCTTCCCGTTCGGAGCGACGCGAAGAGGGAGTCGGGCCACAGCGTCACCGACGAGCCGGTACCCATCACCGTGTCTGCCATGAGGTCGATCTCGGCGCCCTCGTCGAGCACGACCCCGTCCTCGACCTCTCCGCACCGCACCTGTGCTCCCTCCGTGTCGAGGCAGATCGGCGTGGACGAGCAGCCGCGGACCAGGTCGATCGAGGGTTCGACGCGATCGAGTGGTGTGTGCGAGAGGTTGATCCGGAACAGATCCACCCCGCGAGCGTCGAGCTCGCGGATGATCTCCGGCTTCATGGACGCGGGACCGAGGGTGCAGAGGATCTGGATCTTCAAGACGACCTCCGGGGGACGATCGGGCCGCTCGGCCGGTTCCGAGACGATCCTGCGCGGGTCACGGGAACGCGAGCGGCGCGGTCGCAGGAACGTACCACTTAAGCATCGGCTCAGATGAGGACCGTCTTCATGTGACCGCATCGGTAGAGCGTCCACCGCACGACGCCTGTGTCATCGGGATGCAGCACCGAGAGCCTCGCACCGACGCAACCACACTCCTCGCAGAAGGGAAGATGAGCATCCATGGGCCGAAGTCTCGCGGCCTTCGTCCGCGAGGTCCATGCGTCGGACGTCGCGTTTCGGTCTCCCCCGATACCTGGTCCTGAGTAGGACCTGCGGCACGCGAGCCCGACGTCGTCCCTGCGATCTCGCTTGCCCGAGGCGGCCAATCGCGATTGAATCGAGGATGACCGGACCAGATGTCCGCGCTCGAGCGGAGGTGACCCAAGTGCCGGCGAAGCGTGCGAAGCCCTCGGAGCCCAAGAAGCGTGCGAACCCTGCGAAGGACGCGACGAAGTCGCTGCAGCCCGCTTCCTCGGCGAGATCGGGTGACGTCATCGTGGTGGACTCCGAGAAGGTCGGATCGCCGCCCCGAGAAGGCGAGGTGCTCGAGATCGTCGCGAGTGACGTCCGCGTCAGCTACCGCGTGCGGTGGCCCGATGGCCACGAGAGCCTGATCTCGCCACCCACCGGAAGCGTGCGGGTCACCCCCCGGAGCAGGTAGAGCAGCGGCACCCCGGCTGTTCGGGCTCTCGGAACGCGACCGATCGCAGTGCTCGTGGTGTCCGCGTGTGCCTTGACCGAGGGTGTAGCCTTCGCGTAAAAGGACTTTTGGACTGGACTTTCGACCATTGATTGCGCCGAACGACGGTGAGCTCCTCGAGGCGGTCGACGCCGCGGTCGAACGATGCACGGATCACGCGTTCGCGTTCCTCGAGCGGCTCGTCGCGGCGCCCAGCACGATCGGTCTCGAGGGACGGGCCCAGTCGATCGTCGCCGAAGAGCTCGGCCGGCTCGGGTTCGATGTGCGAACCCTGGAGATCCCCGACGACATCGTCGAAGACCCGGTTGCCGGCGTCCCTCAGGCACCGTACGACGGGCGTCACGACGTCGTCGGCACGATGACCGCGGACGGGAACGGCCCGTCGTTGCTCGTGAACGGCCACATCGACG
>JBOGVO010000240.1:0-19180 GCA_050692855.1 Actinomycetota bacterium
GGTGCGGACGTCGACGCCCTGGCGGCGCTGGGCAAGCAGGTCAACAGCGTCACCCGCACGATGGGGATGGCGCTCACCGCCTGCACCCCGCCGGCCAAGGGCTCGCCGCTGTTCGAGCTCGGCGACGACGAGATGGAGATGGGTGTCGGCATCCACGGCGAACCGGGCCGCCGTCGCGAGAAGCTGGCCGGGGCGAACGAGATCGTCGACGAGCTCGTCGAGGCGACCGCGTCGGACCTTCCGTTCGAGAAGGGCGACAACGTCGCGCTCATGATCAACGGGCTGGGCGGCACGCCGATCAGCGAGCTCTACCTGCTCTACGGCCGTGCGCACGATCAGCTCGCGTCGCGCGGGATCACCGTGGGTCGGAGCTACGTCGGCGAGTACTGCACCTCGCTCGACATGGCCGGGTGCTCGGTCACGCTCACGCGTCTCGACGACGAGCTCGTCTCCCTTCTCGAGGCTCCCGCCGAGGTCGCGTCCCGGGTTTTCTAGACGCCGCGCGTCCCGCGCCGGTCGGCGGCCGACGTGGAGACTCGATCGTCGAGTCGACGGAGCAGGTTCCGCAGCGTGACGAGCTCGCGGCGCGACAGCACGCTCGTGAGTCGGGAGGCCGCCGCCCGCCGACGATGATCGAGCTCGTCGAGCAGTGACCAGCCGGCGGCCGCCACCTCGACGGCGACGGCGCGCCGATCGTCGGGATCGCGGCGACGGGTCACGAGACCGCGCTCGGCGAGCTCGTCGACGACCGACGTCGCCGAGCGCCGCGCGATCCCGAGGCGTTCGGCGAGCTCGCTCATCCGTATCGGTTCGCCATGCCGGGCGAGGGTGCGGAGCGCCCGGACCTGCGACCAGCTGACGCCCAGCGGGCCGAGATCCTTGTTGACGGCACTCCGGGCCCGACGGGTTACGGCGAGGAGGAGGTGGGCGACCTCGTCGCCGAGGGGATCCGCTGCCTCGTTCGGCGGAGCGGGAATATCCCGTGGCATATAGTGAGTTTACATCACTATCCGCCCCGTCGAGAGGAACGATCCGCCCATGCCGCCACCACACCGCACGTTCTCCAAGGACCCCTCGGTCATCCACCATCGACTCGCGCCCGGCACCCTCCGCCGTATCCTCGGTTTCGCCAAGCCCTACCGCACCGCGATCGCGGTGTTCCTCGGCTTGGTCGTCCTCGACGCGCTCGCCGGCGCGGCCACGCCGCTCGTCTACCGGGGCATCATCGACCAGGGCATCCAGGAAGGCCGCTCCGGTCTCGTCGTGGCCCTCGCCGCCCTGGTCGCCGCGCTCGCCGTGGTGTCGGCGGGCATCGGCCTCGCCCAGCGCTGGTACTCCGTCCGCATCGGCGAGGGGCTGATCCACGACCTGCGCACGCAGGTGTTCGACCACGTGCAGCGCATGCCGATCGGGTTCTTCAGCCGTGCCCAGACCGGCGCTCTCGTCACGCGGCTCAACAGCGACGTGCAGGGCGCGCAGCAGGCGTTCACGTCGACGCTCTCCAACGTGGTCGGCAACGTCGTCGGCGTCGCCGCAACGCTGGCGGCGATGTTCGTGCTGTCGTGGCAGATCACGCTGCTGGCTCTCGGCTTGCTGCCGCTGTTCGTGCTGCCGGCCCGCTGGGTCGGGCGCCGCCTCGCCGACATCACGCGCGAGCGCTACCGCCTCAACGGCGAGATGGGCCAGATGATGACGGAGCGATTCAACGAGTCCGGTGCCCTGCTGGTGAAGCTGTTCGGCCGACCGGAGGACGAGTCGCAGTCCTTCTCGGGCCGAGCGGGCCGGGTGCGTGACATCGGCGTGACCTCGGCGATGTACTCGCGGGTCGTCATGACGGCCCTCGGCCTGCTGGCCTCGCTCGCGACGGCGCTCGTGTACGGCCTCGGCGGAACGATGGCGATCGCCGGTTCCCTCGGCATCGGCACCCTGGTGGCGCTGACCGCCTATCTCAACAGGCTCTATGGGCCGCTCACGACCCTGTCGAATGTGCAGGTCGACGTGATGACGACGCTGGTCAGCTTCGAGCGGGTGCTCGAGGTGCTCGATCTCGAGCCCACCGTCGTGGACCCGGCCGAGCCGACACGGCTGCCCACCGGACCTGTGGCCGTCGAGCTCGACGGCGTTCGCTTCCGCTACCCGACGGCGTCCGAGGTGTCGCTCGCGTCGCTCGAAGGCGTGGCCCGGCTCGACGACGCCCCCGGCGACGAGGTGTTGCACGGCATGGCGCTCCGTGTCGAACCCGGACGCACGCTGGCACTCGTCGGGCCGTCTGGCGCGGGGAAGACCACGACGGTCGGACTCGTCTCTCGCCTGTACGACCCCACGGCAGGGGCCGTCCGCATCGGAGGCGTCGACCTGCGCGACACGTCTCTGGCCGAGGTGCGCGATGCGGTGGCCGTCGTGTCCCAGGACGTCCACTTGTTCCACGACACGCTCGCCGCCAACCTGCGCTACGCCAAGCCGGCGGCGACCGACGACGAGCTCGTGGCGGCGCTTCGCGCCGCCCACGTGTGGGACGTCGTCGAGCGCATGCCGGACGGGCTGGCCACCGTCGTCGGCGATCGCGGTCACCGCCTGTCTGGTGGCGAGAAGCAGCGCATCGCCATCGCCCGGCTGCTGCTCAAGGACCCTCGCGTCGTGGTGCTCGACGAAGCCACCGCGCACCTGGATGCGGGTTCGGAAGCAGCCGTTCAAGCGGCCCTTGCGACGGCGCTGGCCGGCCGGACCTCGATCGTGATCGCCCATCGGCTGGCCACGGTTCGCGCCGCCGACGAGATCGCCGTCGTGGAACACGGCCGCATCGTCGAGCGCGGCACTCACGACGAGCTCGCGGCCGCCGGCGGGTTGTACTCGGCGCTCAGCCGCGTGCAGTTCGCCACGGCGGCTTGAGCCCCCGACTAGGACCCTTCGGGCGTGAGGACGACGACGGGGATCGTCCTGGCGGTCTTCCCTTCGTACTCGGCGAACGCCGGGTTCGCGGCCGTGATCATGGCCCACAAGCGCTCGCGCTCGTGCTCGTCTGCCACGCGCGCGGTCACCGCGAACCGGTCGGTGCCCACCTCAATGGTCGCTTCGGCGTTCGCGAGGAGGTTGTGGTACCAGTCGGGGTTCGTCGGAGCTCCACCCTTCGACGCCACGACCACGTAGTTGTCGCCGTCCCGGAAGAACGCGAGCGGGTTGGTGCGTTCCGTGCCCGACCGCGCGCCCCGATGCGTGAGCAGCAGCAGGGGTTGTCGCGCGAACGAGGCCACCTTGCCGCCGTTGGAGCGGAACTCCTCGATCACGTTCGCGTTCCAGTCGGCCATAGTCGTCTCCCTCGACTCGATGTTCGGCTCAACGCGGCGTCACCCCTCGTCTATGCCCGGCATCGCCACCATCGAGAGGATGCCGACGATCCTCGTTGCGACTCGGGACGGTCTCTACACGTTCGATGACGGGTGACACCCACGAGCGGTCGAGCACGCCAGCCGCTCTGTGACGGCGCTGGGGTGGCGGGCAACACGGTCTGGGCCACCGCCGACGCCCTCGATTGGTTCGAGGGCGAGCTTCCCGAGTACTTCGAATTGTTGCGTCGTCCGACCACTCGGAACGACGCCGGATCGGCCTATGACGGCTTCATGCGCTACTCGAACAGCTTGGACGAGATCCTCTTGGCGCTCACGCTGAAGGGGTCGCGACTGATGACGGAACGACAGCCTCGGATCGCGTACGTCCTCATCATGCTCGCGATGGTCGCCTACGTCCTCTCGACGCTGCTCCTCGACTACTACAGGAGTGAGGGCTTGCCGTTGGCCGGCATCACCTACTACAACCTGCTGGCTCGGCGGGGAGATCAGGCCTCTCATGTGGCCGTCAGCATCGGCGGTACCCTCATGGCGTTCGGGGGGCGTCCCTCATCGCAGCCCTGGCGCTGTTGGGGGTCGTGGGGCGACGGAACATCCCGGTCCGATCCAGCGTGGTGACCGCCGTCGCCGTCTGGTGCACCTTGATCGTCGGCTCCTCTCTCACTGTCTGGGCCAGCCGCGAGAGCATCCCGCTCGGCCCCGGCTACTGGGTCCAGGCTGCTTGCGCGGGGGCCGCGATCGTCGGTGCGCTCCTGCTGTTCGTCCCGGGCACGGCGGCCTCGCAGGCCCGACCCCTTCCCGAGTAAGGAGACGCGGCCATGGACGTCATCGATCGGCCGAGGCTAGGAGAACGTCGGCGCCGTCTACTCGGGCATCGAGGGTGGGGGAGCACCGGTTCGCGTCGGGATGCTCCACGGCTTCGAGCTCCGTAACGGCCTGATCGCACGGGAGAACACTTGGTTCGGCGCCGCCGATGTGGTCGGTCGGGTGAATGAGTGGAGGTCGACGCGACCGTCGGATCGCGGCTGACCCTGGACCGGCCAGCGACCGCCCCGCAAGATGGCCCCCATGACGAGGTCCCGCGGTCGTCGGCCGCGAGCGAGCCGGTTGCTGCACGCGCCCGAAGGGCAGTCGGTCACGTTCGTCGAGCTGTTCTTCGACCTCGTGTTCGTGTCCGCCGTCACCCAGGTGACGACGGTGACCGCCGAGCACCTCGACCTTCAGGGAGTCCTGCGCGGGTTGCTGGTCTTCTGGCTCATCTGGTGGGCATGGACTCAGTTCACGTGGACCTTGAACCCTGCGGACACCCAGCACGTCGTGGTCCAGGTCGTCACGTTGCTCGCGACCGTTGCGGCTTTCACGATGGGCGTCTCCGTCTCGTTGGCGTTCGGCGACGAGGCGCTGTGGTTCGCGATCCCGTACGTGATCGTGCGGATGCTCGGCCTCGGATTGCAGGTGCGCATCGCGCTGGAGTCGCGCGTCGAAGGCGGTGCCTCGCCCAGCCACGTCACGTCATGGGCGGGGCTGTCGTCGCTCGGCCTGATCGTCGTGCTGGTCGGTGCGACCGTCGATCCACCGGCGCGCGGGTGGATCTGGATCCTCGCGATCGCGCTGGACGTGGTCGCGGCCGGCGTCGGGAGCAGGTCCGACCAACCGTGGGACCTGACGGCCGCCCATCTCGCCGAACGCCACGGGCTTTTCGTCATCCTTGCCCTCGGCGAATCGTTGATCGTCGCCGGCTCGGCGGCCGTCGACCAGACACGCTCCCTCGATTTCGTCGCTCTCGCCGGCGCCGGGCTCGCGGTCGTCGGACTCCTCTGGTGGAGCTACTTCGCGTGGTTCAAGGACGACCTCGAGGAGGCGTTCGCCGCCGCCGAGCCCGCCGATCGGGGAGCTGTGGCGCGCGACGCGTACAGCCTCGCGCACTTCCCGCTCGTGGGAGGGATCGTCGGGTTCGCGATCGCCGCCGAGCTCATGGTGACGCACCCGGCCGACCCTGTGGAAGCCAGGACTGTCGCCGCGCTCGGGATCGGCCTGATCCTCTTCATGGGTGCGACCGTCCTCTCGTTTTGGCGCGTACACAGACGCGTGCTCGTCCCGCGACTCGCGATCACGCTCGCCACGGCGGCCGGGCTCGCACTGTTCGTGGACGCCCGGCCCGTGTGGCCGATCATGATGGCGGCGACGGGGCTCGGTGTGGTCGGCCTCATCGAGGGGGACCGGCTCCCGGGTCTCGAACACCGGGCCGAGCCCGCCGGCGATACGTAGACGGAGCCGCACGAGGGCGATCCGACACCGATCCCTACCGGATGAAGCCCCTCATCGACCGGCAACGGGAACGTTCTTCTGTCCCTGGCCGTCGTAGTGGCATGATTGGCTACGTGCGGGGGCTCAGAGGAGGCGGGGTCCTTGGCCTGCTGGCCACGGTCTTGCTGGTGGCCTGTGCGGATCGAGACTCGCCGACGCGTGACGGGAGTGCGGTTCCTGCGAGAGCCGAGATCACCTGTCGGGCCGACGGCACGACGGAGCTCTCCACCTCGTCGGTACGGGCACGGCCCGATGGCGTTCACGTGATAGTCCGGAGTCAGCTCGACGAGCCCGCCAGCGTGAACGGTGTGGGCGTGGACGTGAGTCCCGGCAAGCGGTCCGACGTCTTGAGCATCGAACCGGGCCTGCTCGACGTCGCCTGCTGGCCCTTCTCCCAACACGGTTCGACGGAGCCAACGACCACGCCGCTCGAGATCGTCGACCCCGACCACCTCTACGTCGACCCGGCGCTCGACTGCGGAGGCGGGATGATCGGGTCGACGATCTCAGACTTCATCTCTCCCGGTCCGAAAGAGGGCGTCATCCCGCTCGAGGAAGCGCGACGCCAGATCGGGGGGCTCTCAGCGGACGACCAGGTGATCTACGGCGGCTATCCCGCACAGCGAGCCCGTCCGGTGCTCGTGGTACGGGATGACGCCGTCATCGCGAGCATCAGCTTCGGACTGTCGGGAAGTGATTGGGTGCACATGGGATCGAGCGTGTGCGACGAGAGCGGGCTGCGTGTCTAGAGATGGAGCCATGAAGGGAGCATCGAGAGGTTTGCTGTTCGTCCTGGTCGTGTTCCTAGCTGCGTCGTGTGGGCAGATCGCCGACCCGGGCGGCGGTGGCACCGCGCGCAGGGGAACGGTTGGAGATGAGCTCGTCGCTTCATGCGGGAGTGTCGAGTTCGCCGATCTTCCCCCCGACACCTCGGCGTTGGCTCCCTACTCGGCGTGGAGCGAGGTCGATACGGCCAACTTGGGTGGCGAGGCCCGCTACTTCGAGGAGTTCATCGATCGGTACGCGTGGTTCACGGCAGCGGAGACGGAAGACTCGCTCAAACTGTTCGGCGAGCCGGATCGATCCCCGCGCGGCGACGATCCATACGCGTCCGCCGCATTGGAGATGCGTGAAGGGGCGTGGGTCCTCCTCGGATGGGGTCAATGCGGCATCGAGTTCTCTGCACCCGGATGGGGCAACGCTCGCTTCGTGGTCGACCCCTCCGATCCGCCCGATCCACGCTCTGATCGCATCACTGTGCTCGCCACCGAGGTGGCCTGCGCCGGAGGTATGGCACCGCAGGATCGCCGGGTACGCTCCCTGATCGTCGACGAGAACGCCGAGTCGGTCTCGGTGGTCATCCTGGTGGAACCCACTCAAGGCGCGTCTACGTGCCAAGGGAACCCTCGCTTCGAGTTCGAGATGGCGCTCGGCAGCGCGATCGGAGAGCGAGAGATCCTGGACGCGAGTGTTTTCCCGGCCAAGGTTCGCTGGCCCGGATACCGATCCTGACTTGTCCGTCCATCCAACCGCCTCGTGGACACGCCGACGCCTGGATGCGTCCTACGAAAGGCTTCGATCCATAGGCCTGTCGCAGCTTGCCCAGGTTCTCCGGCAAAGAGCAGAGAACCCACTGCCGCTCGTTCTGTGACCAAAGCGTGAGCAAGAACGGGTTCTCGGGCACCTGCCCAGGGACTCCTCCAAACGAAGATCTGCAGGTCAGTGGGTGCGAGAGGGGAGACTCGAACTCCCACGGCCTCTCGGCCACCGGGTCCTAAGCCCGGCGCGTCTGCCAGTTCCGCCACTCCCGCTTCCGGTGAAGGCTACCCTCGCGGCCCTCCGGGCTCCATGCTCGGGCGCCATCTGGAATGATGGGCGCGGTGTCCCCCCGAGCGCCCGTCCTCATCGGCATCGCGATCGCCTCCCTCGTGTTCGCGTCGTGCACCGACGTGCCCCCCGACAGCGCCTCGGCGCGCACGGTCGAGCGGTCGCTCGAGGTCGAGCCCGCCTCCTCGATCCCGCGGGAGTTCCTGGAGGTCGGGGTGAACGCCCCGTCCGATGCGAGGGAGGAGCCTCGGCGCACCGCCGGGGTGCCGCCGCCCCGATCCCTGAAGCGATGGGCGTGGGTCGTGCGCGCGGAAGGAGATCGCATCCGTGTGTGGTCGGACCCGCGCTCGTCAGGGGACGCACCGACGCGCGTCGATGCCGCGAACCCGTGGGATCAGCGCCTCGCGTTCCCGGTGATGGACGTCGTCGAGGTGCAGGGGAGCGCGTGGTACCGGGTGCTGATCGGCATCGAACCCAACGGGTCGAGGGGATGGGTCCGTGCCGGTGACGTCACGTTCCACCGGGTGCGCCACCGGGTGATCGTCGACCTGTCGGAACGGGTGCTGCGCCACTACCGCAACGGCGCCCTCCGGCATCGGTTCTCGGTCGGCATCGGGGCGCCGGGCACGCCGACGACCACCGGGCGGTTCTTCGTGTGGGCGACGCTGCAGCCCGGCGACCCCACCGGGCCGTACGGCTCGTTCCTGCTCGGACTCTCCGGGTTCTCGGAGGTGCTGACCGACTGGCCGGGCGGAGGGCGCATCGCGATCCACGGCACGACGGACGCGTCGGACCGCGGGCGCCGGGTCTCCTACGGATGCACGCGTGTGTACAACCCACAGATGAGCCAGCTCCGCCACATCCCGATGGGCACCTCCGTGACGATCCGTCGCTGAGCACTCGAACCGCCCGAGCCCCGCCGCGCACGCCTCGGATCGACCCCGTAGCATCTGTGTCGTGGGACGGCTCGACGGCGCGGGGGGCACCACCGTTCGAGGCTCCCTCACCGTGGCGGCGGTCGGCGACTGCATCGCCTCCCGCCCGCTCCTGCCGTTCGCGGCGAGCGAACCTTCCTTCGCCCAGGTGGTCTCGCTGTTGCGCGGATCGGACGCTACCTTCGGGAACCTCGAGACATCGATCGTCGACCTCACCGACACGGAGTCGGTTCCCTGGGGGCTGCCCGACGACTGGGCGGTCAGGGCGCAACCCGAGACGGCGCTGGATCTCCGGTCGCTCGGGGTCGATCTGTTCGCTCGAGCGAACAACCACGCGACCGACTGGGGTCCCGGCGGGCTCGTGGAGACCGGTCTCTGGCTCGAGGGAGCGGCGCTCGTGCACGCCGGGGCCGGGGAAACCCTCGCCGCGGCGCGGGCGCCCCGTTACCTGGAGACCTCTGCGGGGCGTGTCGGGCTCGTCTCGATGACCACGAGCCCCGCGAGCGGACTGGCCGCGGCGCTCGATGGGTTCGGCGAGGTGCCCGCTCGACCCGGCGTGAACCCGGTACGTGTGCACACGAGCGTGATCGTGACGCAGGAGGTGATGCGCGCGCTCGTTGCGATCCATGCGGCGCACCCCGAGGCCGACGTGGCCTGGCTCGCGCAAGACGTCGATCCCGAGGGTGACCCGCCAACCGTGCTCGAGCTGTACGGGAAGCGCTTCGAGCTCGGCCCGGAGATGGGGGTGCGCCACGATGCGGACGAAGAAGCACTCGCAGCGACCCTGAAGGCGATCAGGCTGGCCGCGCAGCACGCCGACGTGGTCGTGGCGGCCGCACATTCGCATCAGGGCGACCGCCACGCCGCCGAGCCTCCGGCGTTCCTGCGATCGTGGGCGCAGGCTGCGATCGAGCACGGTGCCGACCTCGTGGCGGTGAGCGGCCCGCACCGGCTGGGGCCGGTGGAGCTGCATCGCGGACGGCCGATCCTCTACGGGCTCGGCAACTTCCTGTGGAGCGACATCCAGGAGCCGATCCAGCGATACCACTACGACGAGAGCCGCGACGTGCTGGGCAAGCGGTTCGACGACCCTGGGGCGGTCACCGACGCCGACCTCATGGGGGTGTTGACCGAGGACGCGTTCGGCGACGAGGCGGTCTTCCGCGGCGCCCTGGCCCGGATGCGATTCACGCCCGAGGGTCTCGAGGAGCTCAGGCTGCACCCGGTCGATCTCGGCCGGAACGAGCCGCTCACGCGTCGCGGCGTCCCTCGGGCGGCAGCACCCGACGTCGCGACAGCGATCCTCGACGAGATGGCCACGATGTCCGAACCGTTCGGAGCCACGGTGAGCATCGACGAAGGAATGGGTGTGGTCCGAGCGGTCTGAACTCTTGCGGGCGGAAGACCTACGACATACGGCTTGAGTCGCGGGGGCAAGGGGTCTAGGGTGTCGGCGAAGCTCAACCCCCCGATCACAGGAGAGAGAGCCGATGCCGGCGCTTCGACGTGTGGTCTCGAGGAGCGCCGGCGCCTTCGGTCTCGCCCTCGCGCTGCTCCTGACCTTCCTGCCCGCACCCTCCGCGTTCGCCGTGCAACTGTTCAGCGACGGCTTCGAGAGCGGCGTCCTCGTTCCACCCTGGACCGCCACCGCGAACTTCACGAACCAGACGCAGCTCGTGTTCGCCGGTGCTCGTGCGGGGCGAGCCACCACGACCGGTCCCGGCGCGTACGCCTATACGAACCTCTCACCGTCGCAGGCCAACGTGTACGTCAAGACCGAGATCCACGTGGTGAGCGCGAACGGCAGCACGCCCGTCCTCCGGCTGCGGCAGTCGGGCGCCGGCACCAACATCGTCTCGCTCAACATGAACGTGAACGGCTCGCTCGTTCGCAAGAACCACGTCACGACGACGCAGAACGCGACGAGCGCCACGAAGCTCGCGAAGGGCGGATGGCACGAGCTGCAGATGCACGCCCTGATCAACGGGACGTCGAGCGTCTTCGAGGTGTGGCTCGACGGCACGCTCGTGAGTGACATCTCCGGCACCGTGTCCCTCGGAACCAACGCCGTCGGGCGCGCCCAACTGGCCTCGAACCAGACCTCGGCGGGATACGACATCGCCTACGACGACGTCGTGATCGACACGGCCTTCATCGGAGGCGGCGGGGGGACCCCACCGCCCCCGCCGACCGGGGTGAGCGCGACCAACGTCGCGTCGAACCGCGTGGACCTGTCGTGGAACGCGTCGGCGGGCGCCACCAGCTATAGCGTGCTCAGGACACCGGGCCCGAACCCGGGCGGCACGACGACGACGACGTTCGCCGACACGACCGTGGAGCCGTCGACGCAGTACAGCTACACGGTCGTCGCGTCCAACTCGTCGGGAAGCTCGGCTCCGTCCTCGCCCCCGGTCGTCGTGACCACGCCTCCGGACGGTGGAGGCGGCGGGGGGAACCTGGTCGGAGCGGCCGGTGACATCGCCTGCGATCCCACCGACAGCAACTACAACGGCGGCAACGGCACGGCGAAGCGCTGCCGGATGAAGGCCACGGCGCAACAGCTGACCGGTGTGGATCAGATCCTCGCGCTGGGAGATCAGCAGTACGAGTGCGGAGGTCTCAGCGCGTTCAACCAGAGCTACGCCCAGTCCTGGGGCGTGCCTTCGCTCAAGAGCAAGACCCATCCCGTCCTCGCCGACCAGGAGTATGCGACCACCGGGACCGACTGCGGTGCGTCGGGAGCCGACGGCTACTTCTCCTACTTCAGCAGCGTGCTGGCCGCGCAGCCGGGCAACACGGCCGAGGATCCGACGAAGGGCTACTACAGTTTCGAGATCGGCTCGTGGCACGTCGTCGCCCTGAACTCCGAGTGCAACGAGATCGGTGGTTGCGAACAAGGTTCGCCCCAGTACAACTGGCTCCAGGCCGATCTGGCGGCGAGCAGCACCGCGTGCACGCTCGCGTTCTGGCACACTCCTCGATTCGCATCCAAGATCAACGGGAACCAGATCAACGCGAAGTACCTGGACTTCTGGAACCTGCTGCAGGGGGAAGGAGCCGAGGCCGTGCTCAGCGGGAATTCGCACTTCTATGAGCGGCTGGCTCCGCGACTCCCGTCCGGCACGCTCAACGCGAACGGCATCCGTCAGTTCATCGTCGGCACCGGCGGCAAGAGCCACGGCGGGCTCGCGGACGTGGGGAATCGCCTTCCCGGCAGCGAGACCGGGCAGAAGACCAGCTTCGGGGTGCTGAAGCTGACGCTGAACGCCTCGAGCTATAGCTGGAACTACGACGTGGAGGGCTCGTCTAGCTTCACCGATACCGGCACGACCGCCTGTCACTGACGCCCAGATCCCCCCGTTGGGCGGGGAGTAACGGCGCTGCTGACCGGCGCTCGTCACCGGAGATCGTGGAAGAAGCTCCGCACATCACCGGTGAGGAGGTCGGGCACCTCCATCGCCGCGAAGTCACCGCCGCGAGGTCTCTACCACAACCTGGCTTACGCCTCGCTCGGTGGCGCGGGCATTTCCATCAGGCCGAGCTGCGCCATGGTTCCCATCATGTCGTAGACGCCGTAGTGCTCGGAGTTCTGTCCGGCGTCGTTGAACGTGAACACGTCGATCGCGTCCACCCTGAACGGCTTCCCCGTCGGGGACATCCCCGGCATGAACCCCAGCGTGTCGGTACCGGTCATGGTGCTGTGGACCGCCACCTTGTTCCCGGAGGCGATGACCTCCTCGACCTCGATGTGCATGTCGGGGGTCTGCGACCGCATCATGTTGAACATCTCGATCGCGCCCGCCTTGTCGGCCGTGCCTCCGGGCATAGGCGAGCGCTCTACGTAGTCCTCCGAGAGGGTCTTCTCGGCGAACCCGATGTCACCTTCGTTCATGGCCCGCTGGATCAGCTCGCGGACCGTCGCGGTGTTCTCCTCCGATGTCGTCATGGCTTCCTCCCGTGAGTGCGTGTCTTCCACGCTACGCCGGAGGGGAAGGTCTTCGCAAGGAGGGCAGCTGTGAACGACGCCGTCCAGTCCGAGATCTGGGCTGCCCGGTTCCGGCATGGTGGTGGGCCCCCGGGGATTCGAACCCCGAACCTGCGGATTAAGAGTCCGTTGCTCTGCCGGATTGAGCTAGAGGCCCGCGCCAACGATACCGACTCCGTCGATCACGTGTCCCTCGCCGGGCCCGTCGGATGGGGTGAGTGACGGGATTTGAACCCGCGGCCTCCTGGACCACAACCAGGCGCTCTAACCGAGCTGAGCTACACCCACCACGTGCTGCGGCTCCTTACCTTACCAACGCCGCCTCAGCCGCTGGAGCCTTCCCGGACGGACGCTGCCCACTGGCCGGGGTGTCCGGCCCTGGGGTATCATCTCCCCACAGTTTGAATCGCCGTTCAATCTATCGTCCTCACGGGCGGCCGCGGCGGTTCCTCGAAGGAGGAGATCGACCCATGGCAGGACCGATCGAGTTCGATCTGGACCTGATCGACGACCTGATCGAGCGCGAGGAGGCCACCCTCGAGCCCACGCGGCGCGCATCGATCGCGTACCGCCGCACCGCCGAACGCTTCGTCGCCGGCGGCGTGGCGTCGAGCTGGCAGGACTCGCCCCCTCACGCGATCTACATCGACCGCGGCAAGGGTAACCACATCTGGGACATCGACCAGAACGAGTACATCGACTTCCATCTGGGCTACGGAGCCATGGTGGTCGGCCACGCGCACCCGAAGATCGTCGAGGCCATCCAACGTCAGGCCGAGCTGGGCACCCATTTCGCCCAGCCGACTAAGCACCTCGACGTGATCGGCGAGAACCTGGCCGACCGGTTCCGGCTTCCCCTGTGGCGGTTCGCCAACTCCGGCACCGAGGCCACGCTCGAGGCCGGGCGGTTGATGCGCGCGAACACCGGTCGCGACATGCTCGTCAAGATCGAGGGCAGCTATCACGGTCACCACGATTCCCTGATGTTCTCGGTCGCGCCCGAACCGCAGGACATGGGGCCGCGCGAACATCCGGTGACCGTGCCCCAGGCCGAGGGCATCCCGCAGGCGTTCGCCGACCTCGTGCTCGTGGTGCCGTTCAACGACCTCGAGGCGGCGCGGGCGGTCTTCGCCGAGCATGACGGGAAGATCGCCGGCATGATCGTCGAGCCGGCCATGATGAACTGCGGGGTGATCCTGCCCGAGCCGGGCTACCTGCAGGGCCTCAAGGATCTCTGCCACGCGAACGGCGCCTACTTCGCCTACGACGAGGTGAAGACCGGCGCGACGCTCGCCTACGGCGGCGCGGTGGAGGCGTTCGGCGTGACGCCCGACATCGTCTGCCTCGCCAAGGCGATCGGAGGCGGCACCCCGTGCGGCGCGATCGGCGCCACGCGCGAGCTGTACCAACCGATCGTCGACGGCACGTACGACATGGCCGGTACGTTCAACGGCAATCCGCTGACGATGGCGGCGTCGCAGGCCACGTTGCTCGAGGTGCTGCTTCCCGAGGCCTACGAGGGATTCAACCGGATCGACAAGGTCATGAAGGACGGCTTGACGTCGGTGATCGAGAGCACAGGGCTGCCCGCCTCCGTGAGCGGCGTCGGCGCCAAGGGCTCGGTGATCTACTCGAAGAAACCGGTCCGCGAGTACCGCGACGCGGTCGGCATCGACGAACGCATCAGCTACCTCGCCTGGTTGTTCCAGCAGAACCGCGGGGTGTTCAAGTCCCCGTGGACCAAGCAGGAGACCTGGACGTTGTCGGTCTGGCACACCGAGGACGACGCAGGGCGCTACGTTGCGAACTTCGAGGAGTTCGCGAAGGCCCTGACGGGCGTCGCCTGAGGTCGCGGCGGGACGATGGGGGAGACGAGATGAGCACCACGGACAGCGACACCCAGCAGATCGACCTCGAGCTGGTCGAGCGGCTGACCAAGCACGAGACCGCCGCGCTCGACGAGAAGCACGCGCGATCGTTGAGCTATCGCGAGGAGGCGCGGGTGCGGCTTCCCGGCGGCGTCTCGTCGTCGTGGCAGACGTGGCCGCCGCACCCGATCTACGTCGACCGGGGCGAGGGATCCCACGTGTGGGATATCGACGGCAACGAGTACGTCGACTTCCACAACGGCTACGGCGTGATGGTGATGGGCCACGCCCACCCGAAGATCGTCGAGGCGGTTCGCGAGCGCGTGGCCAAGGGCACGCACTTCGCCCAGCCGACCAAGGACGCCCTGCCGGTCGCGGAACAGCTCGCAGAGCGCACCGGCCTTCCGTATTGGCGGTTCGGGAACTCGGGCACCGAGGCCACGCTCGACGTGGTGCGCATCATGCGCGCCTCGACCGGGCGCGACCTGATCGCGAAGATCGAGGGGACCTATCACGGCCACCACGATGCGCTGATGGTCAGCGTCTTCCCGCCCGAGGACAAGGCCGGCCCGCGCGAGCGTCCGCACTCCGTGCCGCAGACGCCGGGACTGATCCCGGGCACGCTCGAGTCGGTCGTGAACGTGCCCTTCAACGATCTCGAGCTCGCGAAGCAGCTGTTCGCCGAGCGGGTAAGCGAGATCGCCGGCTTCATCATCGAGCCGGTCATGACGAACTGCGGCGTCGTGCTGCCCGACGCCGGCTACCTACAGGGCATCAAGGACCTCTGCCGCGCCAACGGGGCGATGTTCGCCTACGACGAGGTGAAGACCGGTTTCACCGTCGCCTGGGGCGGCGCGATCGAGGCCTTCGGCGTGCAGCCCGACCTCGTGGCGTTCGCGAAGGCGTTGGGCGCCGGGCTGCCCTGCGGCGCGATCGGCGGCACCGAGGAAGCGATGGCCGGCGTGATCTCGGGGGACATCGAGCAGGTCGGCACGTTCAACGGCAACCCGCTCACGATGGCGGTCGCCAAGGTGAACCTCACCGAGGTGCTCACGAAGCCGGCCTACGAGCGGCTCGACGAGCTCAACACGATCCTGCACCGATGCGAGGACGTGATCTCGAAGTATCGGCTCCCGGCCTCCATGAAGACGCTCGGGGCGAAGGGCTCGATCGACTGGAGCACCACGCCGATCCACGAGTACCGCGATCTATGGAGGATCGACGACCGCGTCCCGCAGCTCGCGTGGCTCTGGCAGCTGAACCGCGGCGTCTTCAAGTCACCGGGCTCGAAGTGGGAGAGCTGGACGACGTCGATCGTGATGAGCGACGCCGACGCAGATCGCTACGTCGAGAACTTCGAGAGCTTCGCCGACGCGATCACGGGGTAGTGCGCCCCAGCTCGGGTGGTGCCGTCTCGGCCACGATCGTGGCGACAGGCGATCCGTCGTCGCGTGCCAGGAGCGCGTACGCGAGCTCGATCTCGGTGAGGCCGACGAAGGCGCCGACGGTGAGGATCAGCGGTAGGGAGACGAGCAGCTCCACCACGACGTCGGCCTCGTGGCGCACGTGCAGCAGCCAGTGATGCGCCAGGACCTCGACGGCGAGGGGCAACCCGATCGAGAGCACGGTGAGCCACAGGTGCGGCCACGTGAGGCCGAGGGAGCGTCGGATCGCCGCGAGCGGCCGTCTGCGTTCGATGTTCACCACGGGCCCGACGATGCCCAGCAGCGCGATGAGCAGGAACCCGGGCAGGACCCCGAGCGCCGACGCGAGCCCGACGAGCGCGGTCACCGCCAGGTCGGCGCCGATCAGACTCCAGATCGGGAGCGAGCGCGCCGCCTCGCCGATCGACGGCCGCTGCCCGCCGCGGATCACCGATCCGACCAGTCTCTCGAGCACGCCGGCGTAGACGATCGTACCGACGTTCGCGAGGACGGCGGCGAGGGCCGCCGCGACGAGGATCAGGACGAGGCGATCGTCGAGCGGTCCGTCGCGATAGGCGTCCAGGAGTCGGCCCGTGCCTGCACCCAGCACGATCGCAGGGAACAACAGGACGAGGGCGGCCCCGGCCACCCGGGCCGGCTCGCGCCGATAGAGGCGGAAGGCGGCGCCCATCACCGAACCGGTGTGCAGGTTCGCGACGTCCGGGTGTCGGTCGGCGGGATGCATCCCCGCGAAGCCTAGATGTCTAGACTGCGCGCCGATGCCCGGTACGCCTCGCCCGTTGGAGATCGATCGTCGCACGGCTCGCCGCCTCGCCGTGCAGGGACAGCGCCTGGCCGGTCCTCGCCCGGCGTCGATCGCCGAGACCGTGCACGACCTGTGGATGGTGCAGATCGATCCGACGCGGGTGGTCGCCCGGACCGAGCACCTCGTGCTCTTCTCGCGCCTCGGGCGCCGGTTCCGGGTCGAGGAGCTCGACCGCATGCTCTGGCGGGAACGGTCGCTCTTCGAGTACTGGGTGCACATCGTTCCCACCTCGGATCTGTGGATGCATCGCCTCTCGATGCGCCGGTATCCGACAGGCGGGCCGCGCGGGTCGCTGGCGAGCCGACAGCGGGTCGACGCCTGGCTCAAGGCCAACGTGGCGTTCCGCCGGTACATCCTCCGGGAGCTCGAAGCGCGGGGCCCGCTTCGGGCGCGCGATCTCGAGGATCGCGTCGCCGACGGATGGCATGCGGGCGGCTGGACCGGCGAGGGACGCAACGTCAGCGAGATGCTGGACGTGTTGTGGAGCAAGGGCGAGATCATGATAGTCGGGCGTGACGGACAGCAGCGGGTGTGGGATCTCGCGAGCCGGAGCCTGCCGATGGACGGTCCTCGGCCTCCGGCGCGCGCCATCGCGCGAGAGGTGGTCGAGCGGCAGCTGCGAGCGCGTGGGGTCGCCCCGGTCGAGGTGCTCGGCTCCCTGTTCGACGGCCGGCCTCCCGGATGGCGAACGGCTGTGCGCGAGCTCGTCCGGGAGGGGGCTGCCGTGCCGGTCTCGATCGAGGGTGTCGCCGGGGATGCTTGGTACGCGCACGCCGAGGTGATCGAACGACCATGGAAGCCGCGCACGGTCGCACTCTCACCGTTCGACGACCTCGTGAGCGATCGGGATCGAACCGAGGCGCTGTTCGACTTCCACTTCCGGCTCGAGATCTACGTGCCGAAAGGGAAACGTCGCTGGGGCTACTTCGTGCTGCCGATCCTGCACGGCGATCGGCTGATCGGCCGTGTCGATCCGCGCTTCGACCGGCGGACGAGCACCCTGCACCTGAACGCCGTGTATGCCGAGGCGGGGACCACCGCTCGCGACGGCGCCGCTGCGGGGCGCGCGGTCCGTGAGCTGGCCGGCTGGCTCGGTGCGTGCGCGATCTCTCTCGACGGCGCCGTGCCGAGCGGGTGGCGCCGCTCGCTAGGCCTGTAGAACACGGGATCGCCCGGCCTCGGCGCGGCGTGTCCTAGACTGCGCCCACGATGGCAGCACCACTCGTGGGCGTGATCATGGGATCCCGGTCCGACTGGGACACGATGCGCCATGCGGTCGAGACACTCGAGGAGCTCGGCGTTCCGATCGAGACGCGGGTGGTGTCGGCGCACCGAACGCCCGATCTGCTCTTCGAGTACGCCTCGACGGCGGCCGAACGCGGCCTGAAGGTCGTCGTCGCCGGAGCGGGGGGTGCGGCCCACCTGCCGGGCATGGTGGCCGCGAAGACGCACCTGCCCGTGCTCGGCGTGCCCGTCGAGTCCCACGCCCTGCGGGGCATGGATTCGCTGCTCTCGATCGTGCAGATGCCCGCCGGCGTGCCCGTCGGCACGCTGGCGATCGGTCGCTCGGGCGCGGTGAATGCCGCGCTCCTGGCCGCGGCCGTGGTGGCGCTCGACGACGACGGCGTTCGAGATCGGCTCCTCCGCTTCCGCGAGGCGCAGACCGAGAGCGTGTACGCGCACCCCGTTCCCGACGAGTGAGCACCTCGTGATGCGGGTCGGCATCATCGGGGGCGGACAGCTCGGCCGCATGCTGGCGCTCGCCGGCTACGATCTCGGCACCACGTGCACCACGCTCGATCCCGACGCCGGCTCGCCCGCGGCGGCCGTCGCTCCGGCGATCGTCGGGGCCTACGACGACCCGGACCGGCTCGCGGATCTGTCGGACCGCGTCGACGTCGTGACCTACGAGTTCGAGAACGTGCCCGTCGGCGCGGCGAGGCTGGTCGAGGAGCGCCGCCCGGTGTTTCCGCCGACCGCCGCCCTCGAGGCGGCGCAGGACCGACTCGCCGAGAAGCAGCTGTTCGAGCGGGTGGGGTTGCCCGTGCCCGCGTGGACGGCGGTGGACTCGTTGGCCGCCCTGGAGGGCGGGCTCGCGCGTCTGGGGACCCCGGCCGTGCTGAAGACCCGGCGACTGGGGTACGACGGCAAGGGACAGGCCGTGATCCACGACCCGGTCTTGGCCGAGGATGCCTGGCGATCGGTCGGCGAGGTGGCGTGCACGCTCGAGTCGTTCGTCGACTTCGACCGCGAGCTCTCGATCGTGGCCGCGCGAGGGCGCGACGGTGACATGGCCGCCTTCCCGCTCGTCGAGAACCACCATCGCGAGGGCATCCTTCGGCTCACGCGAGCGCCGGCCCCGGGCCTCGGTTCCGCGCTCCAGGAAGCCGCCGAAGCGCACGCGCACGCCGTGATGGCCGAGCTCGGCTACGTCGGCGTGCTCGCGATCGAGCTGTTCCAGGTGGGGGAGCGGCTCCTCGGCAACGAGATGGCCCCACGGGTGCACAACTCGGGGCACTGGACGATGGAGGGCGCCGAGGTCTCCCAGTTCGAGATGCACCTCCGAGCCGTGAGCGGGCTTCCGCTGGGATCGACGCGACCGGTTGGCGTCAGCGCGATGGTGAACCTGATCGGCGAGATGCCCGACGCCGCCGCGGTGCTGGC
>JBOGVO010000241.1:0-7264 GCA_050692855.1 Actinomycetota bacterium
GCGGCGAGCTGCCGTCGGTCGGCGGTGACCCGCTCGAACGCCGCGCGGCCGTCGGCATCGAGGGCCTCGACGAGGGCGGTCTGCACGGCGCCGGCCTCGATCGCGGCCACGGCGGTACGGCGCCACCCGTCGGGGAACGTCGCGTCGGTGTCGTCAGGCCTCGCCGGGCCCGGCCAGTCGCGCACGAGCGACTCGCGGTAGCCGAGCATCGGGTTCTGCTCGGGCCCGACATCGTCGCCTCTCGCGGGCGCTCCTGCCTCGATCGTCACGTCGGCCTCCTCGCTCGCCGTGCCCCAGTCGGCCAGCTCGGCGAAGAACTCGCTCGGTCCCTTGGCGCGGACGTTCTCGCCGTACCAGTTCGAGGCGCTCACGTGGAGCGACCGGCGCGCGCGGGTGAGCGCCACGTACATCGTGCGCCGCTCCTCGATGATCTCCTGGGCCAGCAGGTCGCGCTTGAAGTGCGAGAGCACGCCGTCGAAGGTGGGCAGGATCGCGGCGTCGCCGCGCAGCTCGAAGTCGAGCGAGTACCCGCGCTCGGCCGGGTTCTGCTGCACCCGCCTCGACGGCAACACGCCTGCGGCCACGCCGGGCACGAAGACGTGATCGAACTCGAGCCCCTTCGCCTGATGGATCGTCATGACCTTCACCGAGTCGTCGTCGCTCGGCTGCACCGGTTCCCACTCTTCCTTCTCGAGTGCCTCGACCGCGTCGACGTAATCGAGGAACGCCCGCAGCGTGAGCTCGCCCTCGACGGGCTCGAACGCGTGCACCTGGTCGAGGAAGGCCGCGAGGTTGCGCGAGCGCTGAGCCGCCGCGGTCCTGTCGACGTCGGCCTCGAGCTCGTCGACGATGCCGATCCGCCGGATCACCTCGCCCAGGAACTCCGGGACGGGGCGACGGGCTTCGACCCGCAGTGCCGACAGCTCGGCGCGGAACTCCTCGAGACGGTCTCGTCCCTCGTCGGACAGCCCTTCCACCTCGGGGAGGTGCTCCAGGGCCTCCGCGAACAGGAACGGCGTCTCCTCGTCGTCGCCGCCGTCCTCGCGCCACGCGTAGTTCTTGCCCTTGGCCCAGCCGGCGACGAGCGCGAGGTCCTTGAACCCGACGCGGTAGCGGGGGCCCACGAGGATGCGGGCAAGCGCCACGCTCGCCATCGCGTCGTTGACCGCGCGCGCGTACGCCATCACCTCGACGACCTCCGGCGTGCGCAGCAGCCCGGCGAGCCCCACGATCTCGGCGGGGATCTCGCGCTCGGCGAACGTCTGCTGCAGCAGGAAGAACAACCGCGACGTGCGGCAGAGCACCGCGATCTCGGCCCAATCGGAGCCCGATGCGTGGAGTCGCACGATCCGGTCGGCGATCGCGCGGGCCTCGGCGAGCTCGTCGCGGTGCGACGTGACGGCGACCTCGCCCTCACCGTTGGGCCCGAACGGTACGAGCCGCTTGTCGGGGTCGGGACGCTGGGGCGGCGGGAGGGGAGCGATGATCGTGTCGGCGGCGTGCAGGATGCGCGCCCCCGACCGGAAGTTCGTGAACAACGGCAGGCGCTCGGCGGGCGAGCCGTCTTCCTTGGCGAAGTCGGTCGGGAAGTCGAACAGGTTCGACAGCGACGCCCCGCGCCACGCGTAGATGTTCTGGTCGGGGTCGCCGACCGCCGTGACCGGGTGCCCGCCCCCGAACATCGCTCGCATCAGCTTCGCTTGCGCGACGTTCGTGTCCTGGTACTCGTCGAGCAGCACGGCGGCGAACCGGTCACGGTACTCGAGCCCGACCTCGGGGTGCTCGGTGGCGACCTGCACCGCGAGCTCGATCTGATCGCCGAAGTCGATGACGCCCAGGTCTCGCTTGAGGCGCCGGAACACCCCGACCGCCTTCGCCAACTCGATGCGCTCGAGGGCGGCGGAGTAGACGCGGTCGGTGCGCGCGATCTCCTTGAAGACGGGAAGTCGCTCCTCGACGAACGCCACGACATCGCCGGGGTCGACGAGATGGTTCGCGATCTGCGCATCGAGGTTCAGGATCTTCTCGACCACGCTCGGCTGCCATTCGGTCTTCACGTGCTCGAACGTCGACTCGTCGAGCACGCGACCGGCGAGCGTGACCCGCTGGGCCTGGCTCAGCACGCGCCGACCGACCTCGATGCCCGCGAGGATGCCGTACCGATCGATCACCTGCGCCGCGAGCCCGTGGTAGTTCAGGATCTCCGGCTCCTCTCCTTGCGCGAGCTGCACGCCCGCGAGCGCGCGCCGGATGCGCGAGCGGAGGTTCTCGGTGGCCTTCACGGTGAACGTGAGCGCCAGCACGTTGCCGGGCAGCACCCCAGCGGGTGAGCCCTCGTCGAGGCGTCCGAGAGCGGCGAGCGCGAGGTAGACCACCCTCGCGGCGATCACGCTCGTCTTGCCCGAACCGGCCCCCGCGATCAGCACGTTCGGCTCGAGCGGCGTCGAGATCGCGCGCCACTGCTCGTCGGTGGGCGGCGCCCCGCCCATCGCCGTGACGATCTCCGCGGGAACGTCGACGGGCCGCGTGATCATGCCGGCGCCCCGGCGGGAGCGCCGGTTCTCACCACGTCGACCGGGAAGACCGTCTGCCCCTCCGGGTAGAGCGGGCACAGGGTCTTGAAGTCGCAGAACCGGCAGTTCGCGTACGGGTTCGGCCGCACGGTCTCACGCTCGTTCAACGCTCGCTTCCGCGAGATCAGTTCGGCGAGCCGCTCGCGCATCTCCGCCTGGTAGGCCTCTTCGTCGCGCTCGGTCACCATCCACTTGCGGTGATCGATGTTCGGGCTCTTCCAGTTGCCGCGCAGGAAGGCCAACTCGACCGTGCGCACCGGTTGGAACTCGGCCAGGTCGGGAGACTCCTGCACGGCAAGGTAGTAGATGCCGAGTTGCAGGCTGTCGCGCGGTGGCCCGGCGCTGTCGCTCTTGCCGGTCTTGAAGTCGGTGATCACGTAGCCGTCCTGCACGGCGGGGCCGATGCGATCGATGTAGCCGATGACGGTCGCCCCCTCGAACTCGAACTCGAAGAAGCGCTCGATGCCCGCCGCAGGTCGCTCGGCGTAGTGCTCGAACCAGTTCCGAAGCATGTGATCGTGCGCGAGGTCGTAGAAGGACTTCGAGACGGCCACGGACGGGAACTCCTGCGGCCGCCATCGCGCCTCGAGCACCTCGACCATGGCGCGCGGGTCCTTGGGGATCTCGCCCTTCTCGACCTGCTCGAGGATCGTGTGCACGGTCTTGCCCACCCAGGCGTGGTAGCCGCCGGGCTTGCCGAGGCCGAGCTCGTCGCCGAGCACGTGCATCAGCTCGCAGTTCTCGAGGTTGGACAGGCGCGAGTACGAGGCGCGGATCGTCTCGTGCAGGGGCCGGCCAGTGTCGGTCCAATCGCGTTGGAACCACCATCGCCGCGGGTCGGCGCCGAGCGCGACGAGCCCGTCGAGGGCGGCCATGCGCTGCCACGCGGGCCGGGCGACGTCGGCAAGCTGCGAGCGCCACGTGGCGGTTGCCTCGCGCGTGGACACCGGGTCGTCGAACGGGCCCGACGGCGCCGCCGTCCAGACCGAAGGATCGACGAACCTGGACCGGGCCGAGCGCTCGTCGGCGCCGGGGTGGCCGTCGGCGCAGGTGAGCACCACCCGTCTGCGGGCGCGGGCGATCACCATGTCGAAGAGTCGCCGCTCGTCGTCGAGCCGTTCCCTGTTGCGCTCGGCGTTCGTCACGGGCCGTTCGAGCACGGCCAGGTCGAACATCGGCTCGGGCCTCGACAGGCTCGGGAAGCTGCCTTCGGTCACGCCGGTCAGGACCACGGTGTCGAACTCCCGCCCGGCGGTGCCGTGCGCGGTCAGGACCTTCACGGCGTCATCGCGCGCGCGCTCCCAGGCCGAGTACCCGGGCCCCTGCTCGCCGGCGTCGAGGGACTCCAGGAAGGCCCGCACGCCGGCGTCGGCGCTGGCCTCGTCGGTCTCGGCCACGACGTTCGCGAACGTCACGACGGTGTCGAGCTCGCGGCGCCTCTCGGCGCTCTCGCCCGCCCGATCGACGAGGCGGCGCGAGCACGGGAGCTCCTCCCAGAGCCGCCGGAACGCGTCCTGCACGCTCATGCCCGCGAACAGCGCGGCCCGCGCGAGGGTGTCGCGAGCGACCACGACCGCATCGGCCTCGGCCGGTGTGAGGCCTTCCGTGACGTCGAGCGCGTTGGCGATCGACCCGGTGGTCGTTCGTGACGACCGGAGGAGGCCGCGCGCGGCCGCGGGCGAGAGGCCCACCACGTCGGAGACGAGCAGCTGCTCGACCAGCTCCTCGCGCTCGGGCTCGTCGGCCACGAGCCAGCGGAGCGCGAGCACGTAGGGCCGGGTCGCCGGCTCGGCCGTGAGCGAGAGGCCACGTTCCGGCATCGTTCGCGGGATGCGAGCATCGTCGAGCGCCCGGAGCAGCCCACCGAGGTGTGCCCCCTGGCGTCGCACGACGACGGCCATGTCGTTCCACTCCAGGCCGTGCTCGACGTGCAGGCGTCGCAGCTCGCGCGCGATCGACGCGAGCTCCTCGCTGGAATGCGGCGCGACCCAGGCCTCGACGGTCACCGGCCCGCCGGCTCGATGGTTCGTGGCGAGCTCGACGTGCCCGGTGCCCGTGAACACCTCGGCGAAACGGTCGAGCGGGGTCCTGCTGGTCCCCTGGAAGGAGAAGACGTGGGCGTCCGGGTTCGCGGCGACGACGAGGTCGGGGGCCCGCAACCCTTGCAGGATGGCCTCTGCCGCGACCGTCGTGTCCTGGTAGTCGTCGACCAGCACGTGATGGAAGGCCGGTTCGCCCTGCGGCGCCTCGGCCGCCGCCCGCTGCAACAGGGTCGCGAAGTCGGCCACGTTCAGGGGGTCGAGCACCTCCTGGTACTCGCCGAGGAACCGGGCCAGCTCGCGCCAGCCGGAGAGCCCTCGGCGATCGGCCGCCTCGACGATCTGCTCGGACGTCAGCAGCGCCTCCAGCGCGCGTGAGAGGAACTGGCGCACCTCGTCGACGAACCCACGGATGCCGAGCAGCTGACCGTACGCCGGCCAATCGCTCGGGTCCTGCGCGGCGAGCAGTTCCTGCACCTTGGCGAACTGGTCGGTCGCCGACAGCAGCTGCGGCGGCTCGCCCTCGCCCGCACCGTCGGCGCGTTGTTTGAGGATGCGGTTGGCCAGGCCGTGCATGGTGACGACGTGCAGCCCGGGGAGCGAGGCCGGCAGTCGCTGCAGCAGGGAGACGCGTGCGGCCTCGCGCGCCGACGAGGAGCCCACGACGAGCACGATGCGGTCGGCGTCGACCCCGCCTTCGACGAGCCGGGCGAACCGCTCGCGCAGCACGGTGCTCTTGCCCGTGCCCGCCGCGCCGGTCACGAGCAGCGTGCCCGAAGCGTGGTCGAGCACGAGCGACTGGCGCTCGTCGGGGGAGAAGGGGGCCGTCACAATGCGGATGCTACCGCCGAGGAACGACACTGACGCCGGTGCGACGACATCGGGCCGGCGATGGGTCAGGGCAGGTCGGGGCGCGGCGGCACCGCCGGTTTCGGCGGCACCACCATCCGGGGCACGGGGGCCATGGGTCGGCCCTCGAACACCCGTCCGTACCAACGCTCGACGTCCTCCGGGCCGAGCGCCCCGACGAGGACGCCGTCGCGCAGCACGAGGCCCTCGCGTCCTCCGAGCCATTCGACGGCGTCGTCCAGCGTCTCGTCCGGAGCGAGGACCGGTGTCTGGTTCAGGGGGCGCATGCCGTCGCGCACCGGGCGAAGGGGATCGCGCGCTCCGACCCGGCGCGCGCTCTCGATCGAGACCGTGCCCGCGACCCGCCCCGTCGCGTCGATCACCGGGAACGCCTGCCCGTCGGCCCCGCGCAGGTAATCGTCGAGCGCCTGCACGAGCGTGATGTCGGCCGGCGCCGTGGGAGGCGGCGGTCGCATGGCGTCGGTGACCAACCCCTTCACCAGCTGATCGCGGACCGCGATCCGCCGATCCATCCCCCGCCCGGCCCCGATCAGGATCGCGGCGACGTAGCCGAAGAATATGGCGGTGCCGATGTCGTCCCGGGCGCCGACGAGCCAGACCGCGACGGCGCCGACCATCACGCCGACGATGATGCCGCCGACGCCGGCGACCCGCATCGCCGTGCGGCGATCGCCGGTCAGCCCCCACACCGCCGCGAGCAGCATGCGCCCCCCGTCGAGCGGGAAGCCCGGCAGCGCGTTGAACGCCGCGAAGATCAAGCTGAGCCAGGCAAGCGAGGCCATCGTCTCGGCGACGAGCCCGTTCGACAGCCGTTCGCCGACCCAGAAGGCGCCGGCGAGCGCCAACGTCGTCGCCGGGCCGACGAAGGCCACCAGGAACTCCCCCAGCGGGCCGCGCGCGCTCGCCTTCGTCTCGGTGGCGCCGCCCCAGAACACGAGGGTGATACCGGAGACCGGCAGATCCAGCCCCCGGGCCATCACGGCGTGGGCGGACTCGTGCAGCAGCACGCTGCCGAAGAACAGGCCGGCGGCGAGCACCGAGATCATGAGCGCTTCCGAGGGCTCGACCGCGGCTTGGGTCGTGTAGAACGTGTACCGCAGCCACACGTAGAGCCCTGCGATCACGAACCACGACGTGCTGACGTACAGGGGGATGCCCCGCACGGTCGCGATCTTCCAGCGCTTCCCGGTTCCACCCATCGGATCGAGAGTACCCCCGGTTCGTCAGTCCGGGAGGTCGAGGTGGAGCATGTCGCCGAGCTCTCTCGCGTTGCGCACGGCGAAGTCCCGGTAGCAGTTGTTCATGAGCACGTGCGTCTCGCGCGCCTGGCCCGAGAGCTCCTGCACCTTGGGCACCCACTCGGCGAGCTCGTCCTTCGAGTAGTCGTAGCGGAAGCGCTCGCTCGCGGTCTCGGACTTGGTCTGCCACGCCTTCGGGTCGCGACCGTGGAAGCGAACCATCGCGAGGTCGTCTGCGGTCGCGGCCGCGATCGGAGGCAGGCTCGAGTCGAACCCCTGTGGCATGTCGACGCATACGTAGGGCAGCCGGTGTCCGGACAGGAAGCCCAGCGTCTCCTCGACGTTGCGCTCCTCCATCCAGCTCTTGTGCCGGAGCTCGACCGCCACGCGGAAGTCGGGCAGCCGCTCCGCGCACTGCTCGATGTAGGCCTTGTTCTGCTTCGAGATCACGAACCACTGGGGGAACTGGAACAGCACGGCACCGAGCTTGCCCGCCGAGTGCAGGGGCATCAGCGCGTCACGGAACCGCTGCCAGACCTCGTCG
>JBOGVO010000242.1:0-13061 GCA_050692855.1 Actinomycetota bacterium
CCACCGGCCGCGACGGGCCGTCGCCGGCCAGGGCCGTCTCCAGCGCGAGCAGCATGGCGAGCGTGTGCTGGAACGAGCGGCAGGCCACCCCGCCTTCCTCGTCGCCGGCGAGCATGGGGACGATCGAGTCGGCCGCCTGCTCGATCGCGGCGTTCGAGCGGTTCGTCAGAGCGACCGTGGCGCTCGACCCGCGATGGCGGGCCAGCGCCTCGACCGTCTCGTCGGTGGCGCCACTCGCCGAGATACCGACCGCGAGCAGCCCGGGGCCGGCCGGCGTTCCGGTCGCGAGCGACGCGTACTCGGCCACGGCGTCGAGCCCGGCGGCGCGCATCCGCGTCGCGGCGACCCCGGCGGCCGATCGGGACGACCCCATGCCGATCATCACCACGGTTCGGATCCCGTCGGGCAGACGCCAACCACCGCCGTCCTCGATCGCTCCAGCGAGCGCGCGGAGCGCGTCGGGTTTTCGTTCGAGATCGCGCCGGAACGCCTCAGGATCCATCACGCCTCCGGACCCCTCATGCTTCCGCCGGGATCAGCGCCTGCATCGCCCGGTCGGCCACCGGGAGCCAGCGGGGCAGGAACCTCGCCGCGTACACGAACTCATGGCACGCCTGGGCCACCTCGAGGGGCCGCAGCAGCCGTTCGTCTAACGATGCACCGGCGCCCAGACCCTCGAGCTCGTGCCGGTAGGCATCGAGGAAGCCGGCGCGGCTCGTGGCGATCCAGGCGTCGACGTCGACGTCGCGGCCGAGCCGGCGCGTCGAGGCGACCCGGCCGACGTGATCGATCGATCGCATGAACGCCGCGACGTCGCGGACCGGCGTGTCGAACCCGGCTCGCTCGGCGGGAGGCGTCATGGGGTCCCCGTCGAAGTCCGTGACGGCGTACCCGCGTTCCCACTCGAGCACCTGCCCCACGTGGAAGTCTCCGTGCACCCGCGTGGTGACCGTGCCCACCGCGTCGCCCAGCTCATCGAGGGCGGCGCGGATCGGGCCGGTTCTCACGATGAGCCGGGCGCCCTCGTCGCCGGGCGTGAGCGCCGACGCCTGCGCGGCGACGCCGAGCGCCGACCGGCGCCATGCGTCGGCCGTCGCGACATCGGCCTCGCGCACCGGATCCGGGATCACGGGCGACGGGGTGCCGAGCGCGGCGTGCATCCGAGCGGCGATCCGTCCCATGGCCGGCGCAGGGTCGAAAGCGGCCGGATCGTCGATCGTCCCATCGAGCCACCGGAGGGCTCGCTCGAGGTACCAAACCCACCCGTCCCGGGCTCCCGGCAGGTAGGCGGAGGCGGTGGCGAGCACGACCTCGTCGCCCCCCGGGGACCTCCACCTGAGCGCACCCAGGGGCGCAGGATGCGACGGGAACCCGACCGATGCGAGGTGGATCGGCAGGTCCAGTCCAGGCTGAGGCCCCGGCGCGGCGAGAGGGAACAGCTTCACGACGGCGGATCCGCCGACGATCACCGAATCGTTGGACTGGTCGACATCGATCGCCCGTTCGTCACCCCCGTCGAGGAGCGGTGGCGGGCCCGCGCCCCCGTCCGGATGCCCGGGTGGGAGATACGCCTCGCCCCGGAAGGAGCCGGAAGCCCGATCCTCGAGCATCGTGGACAGCAGACCGGCGAACGCTCCGTCGCCTGCGACCGCCCTCCGAGGTGCGTCAGGGTCCGCAACGGGGACCACCACGAAGGCCCCTCCCAGCGCGGCCACCGAGAGCCACACGCCAGCAGCGACCGCGAGACGGTCGGTCGGTTCGACGTGGCCGGAGAGCGCCGCCCCGCCTTGCCGCCGAGGGGGCAGCAGCGCGGCGACGGCCGCGCCGCGCACCCACTCGTCGACGACGCCTGGATCGGCGCGCTCCACTGCCTCCGCCATGGGCGCGAGCTTACGCATGGCGGAGAGTCCCCTGGGCGGGCGGTCGCACGTTAGGGTGGAGACATGCTCGAACGACGCCGGATCATGGCTCTCTGGGCCATCCTGGCCACCTCCCTCGCGATCATGCCCGCCTCGGCGTCCTCCGCGGAGGCGCCTCGGCCGGCGCGGCTCGCGACCCCGGAGCTGATCGACCGGGCCGTCGGCCGGGGGGAGATCTCCGAGGACGAAGGGGCGCTCTTCCTCACGTGGGCATTCACCGCGCCGGCTCGCGTTCCCGAGGCCTACGTGAGCGACACGCCATGGTCGGGAACCTTGCCGCTGCTGGGTCTTCGGAAGACCCTCCGGTCGCTCGGCGATGCTCCGGCGGCGCGGTCCGCGCGCTTCGAGCTCCGTGGCACGACGTTCGCGTGTCCCGGCACCCGAGGATCGCTGCCGAACACCCGATCGAGCGAGCACTTCTACCTCCAGTACCGCGCCTCGTCGCTCGTCTCGCTCACCATCGCGAGGTATGCCGCCACGCTCGACGCCGCGTGGGAGACCGAGATCCGGCGCTTCGGCTGGGCCAGGCCGCCGCGCGATCCAGGGCGCCGTCCGCCGGGCGGGCGCTACCCGGTCCGGGTCGAGAACCTCAGCCCCGGTCTGTACGGCTACGTCACCGGCACCGGGATCGTCGGGAACAACCGGGCGACCCCGTGGAACGACAGGGACGCGGCGGCGAGCTGCATGGTGCTCAATCGCGACTTCGCCCAGTTCCCGGGCTCGGCTCTCGACGCACTCAGGGCGACGGCGGCGCACGAGTTCAACCACTCGATCCAGTTCGGCTACGGCGCCCTCACCGGACCCGGCAAGGTCACCGACGTGCTGGTCGAAGGGCTCGCGACCGAGATGGAAGACGAGGTCTTCGATTCCTCGAACGACAGCTACAACTACCTCTGGCCGCGCTTCACCTCTCCGATGGGCCGCTACGGTGGCTCGCCGTACCCGTACTGGGTCGTCTTCCGGGCGATGGCCGAGCGGTTCGGCACAGGGCGACGCGGCGGATCCGAGGACGTGTACCAAGCGTTCTGGGAACAGGTCAGCCGTGGGGCCTCCACGAATCTCGCCGCCCTCGGCAGGGCCTTCAAGACGAAGCGCATCACCCTGGCGGAGGCCTACCACGATGCCTCGATCGCACTTCGCTTCCTGCAAGATTGCTCGGCCACGGCGCGCCGCTATTGCCTCGAGGAAGGGCCGAAGTACGCGAAGTTCAGGGGCGGCAACAGCGATCATGCTTCCCTGGGCGGGACGACCGACTCGACCACGAGGTCGATCGCCAACGACTACGCACTGAACTGGATCGGCCTGCCCAACAGCGGCACCTACCACCTGGCGGTGGCTCACGACCGAGGGAGGGGCCGGCTCAGGGTGAGCGTCGCGTGTCGCCACGGCACCGACGTGGGCGTGACCCTGGTCGGCGTCGCGAAGGCCACGAGCGACGCCGAGCTCACCTACACACCTGGTCCGTGCGACGAGGTGAGCGCCGTCGTCTCGAACGTCAAGCAGACCGCGCCGACGCCTCGATCCATCACGAAGACCCGCTACACCATCTCGATCGGCTGACGAGGTTCGCTCGAGCCGGCCGGCCCCGAGGGTCAGGCCACGCCGAAGGGGTCGCTCGAGAGGTCGCCGCGCACAGGGCCGAGGGGTTCACCGAGCCTCGAAGCCACCCGAGACAGACGGGCGACGAACGCCTCGATCTCGTCGCGCAGGCGCTTCGCGTGGTCGCTGAGGCCCGTGAGCTCGGCGAGCTTCCAATGCTTGTCGAGGATCGGGCGCAGCACCTGATCGTGGTGGATCCGCAGGTTGTAGATGCCCGCCTGCCCCATGATCTTCGCCTTCTCCCGGAAGCCCGCGATTCCCGCGCCCGGCATCACGAAGGTCGTGATCTGGCGATGCATGGCCTCGACCATGGCGTCGGGATCGAGCTCGATCGCCCTCAGGGCCAGATCGCGGTAGAAGACGTAGTGCAGGTTCTCGTCGGTCGCCACGCGCGAGCACAGCTTCTCGGCGGTCTCGTCGTCGGTGATCGCGCCCGTGTTGCGATGCGAGATGCGCGTGGCCAGCTCCTGGATCGTCGTGAAGACGACGCCGTCCAGCGGCCCCTGCTCCGCGAATCCCGGGTACCACCCGCGCAGGGCCTGGTCCATGCGTCCGCGCTCCAAGACGGTGGGATCCACGCCACGGGTCACGGTGAGGAAGTCGCGGAGCGCGATCGCATGGCGGCCCTCCTCCGCGGTCCAGCGCCGGACCCACTCGCCCCACGCCTCCCGGTCCCCGAACGTGCGCCACAGGCTCAGCTGGTAATAGGGAAGGTTGTCCTCGGTCAGCAGGTTGATCTCCAGCGCCGTCTGCGCGACGTCCGGCAGCTGCGAGTCCGTCGCTCGCCATGGTTCCTTGATGTAGTTGCGGCCTTCCTCGTACGGCACATAGTCATGCGGCATCCACTCGGCGGTGTTCGTGACGTGCCGGTCGAGGGACGCCCCCACCTGGGGCATCAGCTCGTGCAGGATCGCCTCGTCGGACAGGCGCGGCGCACCGGCGCCGTTCGTTGGGCTCATCGTGCGTGGCTCCTCGCTCGTATCCGGCGCGGCGGGCTCGGGGTGTCGCTCAGCACCGGAACCTCGAAGAGGACGCTGCCGTGAGCGGCTCCACTGCCCGACGCGTGGAGGAGCGGAGCCATCCGGAAGCCTACCTGGTGGAACGGGGTTCGGACGCACACCCTTCCGGCCCGGGCCCGATGGCTCGGGGCGCCGGCCGAAGGTGGTGAACCAGAGGGCCTGTCGCTCCCGCTACCGCGTCGTCGATCCGCGGACCGTGATCGAGGTGGGCACGTCGCGCACGGAGGTGGCCGGACGGCCTTCCAGCCCGTCGACCAGGAGCGAGGCCGCGGCCTCGCCGAGCTTGTCCTGATTCAGCTCGAGGGTCGTGAGCCCCGGGTGCGACGAGGCGGCGAGCCCCATCTCCGCGATCGTGGCCACGAGCAGCTCGCCGGGCACGTCGACGCCGGCCTCCCGAGCGGCCGCGAGAAGCTCGACCGCCTGCCGCTCGTAGAGGCAGAACACCGCATCGGGCCGATCGTCGCTCGCGAGGAGCGAGACGGCTCCCTCGCGGAACTCGGCCGGCGTGGCCGTAGAGTCGGCATCGACGGTGTGCACGAACGGGTCCGCCCCACGCTCGGCGGACCACGCCGCATGAGCCGCCAGCGCGTCCTCGGTGAAGGATTCGAACGTCCGGAGCCCCATGAGCGCGACCTTCCGGGCTCCGGCATCCGCGAGATGGTCCAGCACCGACCGCGTGGCCATGGCGCGGTCGTTCTCGACGACGAGATCGCCGGGAAGCCCGTTCGGGTCCCGCCCGACGAACACGATCGGCACGCCGCGGCGGCGGATCATCGGCAGCGTGGGGTCGCCGTCCGCCGGGTCGATCACGATCACCCCGTCGAGCGGCAACCGTCCCCACGTTCCCGGGCCCGATGTCGAGGGAGCCACGACCAGCGCGAACCCGCGACCCACGGCCGTGCGCGTCGCCGCATCGATCAACGCGACGTAGTAGTCGATCTGGGTGAATGCGATCGGAGCGTTCCCGGGCAGCGAGACGACCACGGCGATCATGCCCGTGCGGCCGCTCGCCAGGCTCTGCGCCACCGGATGCGGCGTGTATCCGAGGTCGTCCGCCACGCGCCGCACCCGCTCCCGGGTCTCGTCCGTCAGCCGCCCCTTGCCGGACAGGGCATGGGAGACGGTCGTGATCGAGACGCCCGCTGCCTTCGCGACGTCCTTGATGCCGACGCGCCGGCGGCGGGCGCTTCCCGCCGCATCGTTCGATGGTCTCCCCACGCCGGGGCTCACGTGACCGGTCCGATCGCTACGGATCGCTCGCCCTTGGGTCTCGTGAGGCGCAGCGCCACCACGATCGTCACGAGGGACAGGCCCATGACGATCGCCGCGACGGCGTTGATCACCGGCGTCACCCCGAAACGGATCATCGCGTACACGCGGATCGGGAACGTCACCGACGTCGGCCCCGAGTTGAAGAACGCGATCACGAACTCGTCGATCGAGAGCGTGAACGCGACGAGCGCTCCGGCGATCACGCCGGGCAGGATCGCGGGCAAGGTCACGAGCAGGAACGTCTTCACGGGGTTCGCACCGAGGTCGGCCGCGGCTTCCTCGATCCGGCGGTCGAAGTATCCGAGCCTCGTGCGCACGATCGCGGCCACGAAGATCATGTCGAACACGACGTGCGCGATGACGATGGTCTGCAACCCCAACGTGAACCGCAGCAGGTTGAAGAACGACAGCAGCCCGATCGCGAGGACGATGTCGGGGATCACCGCGGGCAGGAACAGCACGCTGTCGAGCACCCGGCTCCGCACGGTCCGCTGGAGGCCGATCGCGAGCAGCGTGCCGAGCACCGTTGCGATCGCGGTCACGAAGCCGGCGACGATCAGGGAGTTCTCGATCGCTGCGATCAGCTCCTCGTTCCCGGCGAGGTCGCGGTACCACTGCAACGAGAAGCCGTCCCACGTCGTCGGGAGCCCGGAGGCGTTGAACGACAGCACGACGAGCACCACGATCGGCAGGTACAGGAACGCGTAGAGCAATCCCATGTGCGCCTGGAGGTAGCGGCTACGCCGGACGGCCATGCTCCACCTCCTGCGTGCGGCGCAGCACCTGCGCCTGCACCGCCAGCACGACGAACATCAACACGATCACCGACATCGCGAGCACCGCGCCGAACGGCCAGTCGCGAGCCTGCAGGAACTGCTGCTGGATCACGTTGCCGATCATCACCGTCTGTCCCCCGCCGAGCAGGTCCGGCACGATGAAGTTCCCCAGGCTCGGCACGAACACGAAGATGCACCCGGCGACGATGCCCGGCAGCGTGAGCGGGATCGTGACCTTCCGCAGGGTCTGTGCGGGCGAGGCGTACAGATCGGACGCAGCTTCGGCCGACTGTGGGCCGAGCCGCTCGAGGGAGGCATAGATCGGCAGCACCATCAAGGGCAGGTAGGCGTAGACGAGCCCGAGCGTCACCGCGAACTCGTTGTAGAGCAGGGGCAAGGGCTCGTCGATGAGACCCGCGCCTTGCAGCACCTTGTTGATCAGGCCGGCCGGGTTCAGCAGCAGCATCCACGCGTAGGTCCTGATCAGGAAGCTCGTCCAGAACGGCAGGATCACCAGCACGAGCAAGGGCACGCGCCGGCGTGGCGACGCTCGGGCGATGAACAGCGCCGCCGGGTAGGCCAGCAGCAACGCCGCAGCTGTGGCGACGGCCGCGATGCGAATCGAGGTCCACAGCACCCCGATGTACAGCGGGTCGAAGGCTCGCACGTAGTTCCTCAGCGTCGCCTCGTAGATCACGCCGCCGTAGGGACCGCGGCGGAAGAACGAGTAGGCGATCAGTACGCCGACCGGCACGAGGAAGAACACGAGCCAGTACGCCACCCCGGGGCCGAGCAGCACGAACCGCGAGCCCCAGACCCGGCCGCGGGCGCGCCGGGCCGGGGCCGCCGACTCGCTCATGATCGTCGGGACGACCGGTCGGCCGCCGGGCTCACGCCTTGATCTCGGTCGCGGCCTCCGACCACAGGATCGTGCCCTCTTCGCCGAGGTCGGTCTGGGTCTCCTGTTCGAAGAGCTCGGCCGGCGAGATCGCGAGCGTCGGGAAGTCCTTCACGATCGCCGGGTCGACGGCGGCCATCACCTCGGCGTTCGGCATCTTGTAGAGCGTGAACTCGACGATCTGCTTCCCCACGTCGGGGCGCAGGATGTAGTCGATGAAGGCGTACGCAGCGGCCTTGTTCTCCGAGGACTCCAGCACGACCATCGTGTCGGACCAGAGGTCGCTGCCCTCGTCGGGGATCACGAAGTCGATGTTCTTCGGGTCTTCGGCACGGCCGTACTCGCACCATCCGTCCCACGCCTGCACGAGGCTCGCCTCGCCCGAGACGAGCTTCGAGTAGAAGGTGGTGTCGTCGAACGCGAGCAGGTTCTCCTTCGCATCCATCGTCCACTGCTTCGCCTCGTCGATCTGGGCGGCGTCGGTCGAGTTGACCGAGTACCCGAGGCTCAGCAGCGCCGGCTGCAGCAGCCATCGATCGGTGCCCAGCATCGTCATCTTGTCCTGGAGCTCGGCAGGCGCCGTGTGGAAGACCTCCCAGCTCGTCGGCGTCTCGGGCACCAGGTCGCTTCGGTAGCAGATGCCGGTGGTGCCCCACGTGTAGGGCACGGAGTGCACGTTCCCGGGGTCGAAGGGCAGCTCGGTCGCCTGATCGTCGAGGCTGGCGATGTTCGGGATCTGCGAGTGATCGATCTCGGCCGCCCACCCAAGGTTCGTGAGCGCCTGCACGAACGGCCCCGAGACGAACACCAGGTCGAAGCCCGTGCCGTTCGCGCCGGTGAGCTTGCCCATGATGTCCTCGTTCGTCGTGTGGATGGCGTACTCCACCGTGACGCCGGTCTCCTGCTCGAAGTCCTTGATCACCGACTTGGGCATGTATGCGTCCCAGTTCGAGACGGTGAGCGTGGTGCCGCTGATGTCGACGGGCTCGGTGACGCCGCCGTCGGAGGCGGCAGGCGGGGTGCCACCACCCCCGTCGTCGGACCCGCACGCCGCGAGCACCAGTCCGGCGACCGCCACGAGCGCCAAGAGACGGAAGAATCGGTCACGCATGGAACGCACCTCCCTGCCGGAAGACCAATCTGTGGAGACGACCTCTGACCTGCAGTACGTTGGACCCCTCGTTCGAGGGGCATGGTATAACCCACTTGAACATGATGCGCAAGCGCTTTTGCATCGCATGCGGAACGGTCACGGGTGAGGATCGATGCGCGGCAACGCATCAACGCACGGAGGAGGATCCCAGGTGGACGAGCGGCTCACGATCGTGTTCATGCCGGAGAGCGCGTACGGCCCCACGAACAACTGCGTCGGCATCGGCAAGGTGCTCGAGCGCCGCGGTCATCGTGTCGTGTTCGCCGCCGAGGCGTCATGGAAAGGGAAGCTCGAGCCGCTCGGGTTCGAGGAGGACCTGGTCGACCTCGCTCCCCCGCCCCCAGGCGACGAGGACCAGGACGCCGGACAGTTCTGGACCGACTTCATCACGGAGACCGCGCCCGAGTTCCGAAAGCCCACGATCGAACAGCTCACGACGTTCATCGAGCCGGTCTTCGCCTCGCTGATCGACGGCGCGACCTACTGCGAGCCCCAGCTGCAGGAGATCCTCGACCGCGCGCAGCCCGACGTGATCGTCGAGGATAACGTGAACGCATTCCCGGCGCTCATGACCCACGGCGCGCCGTGGGTGCGCATCATGAGCTGCAACCCCCTCGAGATGAAGGACCCGGCGCTGCCGCCGGCGTTCAGCGGCTACCCGATCGACGACCACGACGGTTGGGGCGAGTTCCGCGCGGAGTACGAACGGTCGCACCGCGCGACGTGGGATCGCTACAACGCGTTCGTCGTCGACGCCGGCGCGCCGCCACTTCCCGACCTGGAGTTCATCCACGAGTCCGACGTGCTGAACCTCTCGGTCTACCCCGATGTCGCCGATTACCCGCGCGCGCGGCCGCTGGCGCCGACGTGGCATCGGCTCGAGTCGAGCGTGCGCGAGACGGAGGAGCCGTTCGAGGTGCCGGAGACGCTCCGCGACGGCGACGGCTCGCTCGTGTACCTCTCGCTCGGCTCGCTCGGCTCGGCAGACGTCGAGCTGATGCGACGGCTCGTCTCGGTGCTGGCCGAGACGCCGCACCGCTACATCGTCTCGAAGGGTCCGCGCGCCGACGAGCTCGACCTCCCCGGCAACATGTGGGGCGAGGGCCGCCTGCCGCAGACGTCGATCATCCCTCGCTGCGACCTCGTGATCACCCACGGGGGCAACAACACGACGACCGAGTCGCTCCACTTCGGCAAGCCGATGATCGTGCTGCCGCTGTTCTGGGACCAGTACGACAACGCCCAGCGGGTCGACGAGCTCGGCTTCGGCGTCCGCCTCGACACCTACGGGTTCGAGGACCGAGAGCTCGGCGAGGCGGTGGATCGCCTCGTCACCGACGACGGGCTGCGATCGAGGATGGTCGCCAACGGCAAGCGCATCCGCGAGGCCGACGGCACCGTGGTCGCCGCCGATCTGATCGAGCAGGTCGGGCGCCGCCTTCGGGAAGCGTAGCCGTCGCCGGATCGCCGCAGCTTGACACGACCTGCACCGGGGTTCGAAGCTGTGCGCGCGCGGACCCCGACGCTCGTTCCTGCCGCGCCCGACCTCGGGAGGATCGAGAGATGTCCCACGCCCCACGCGCGACCATGCCCCCGCCTCGTCACCGACGGCAGAGGATCGTGGCCTTCATCACGGCGATGCTGACGCTCGGGTTGCTCGGCGGTCTGCTCGTGCTGCCCGGCGCCGCGACCGCAGGCGAGGGCCGCGCATCCGCGCCGACCCGGCGCGGTGAAGGCTCGGGGGGCGACTCCGACAGCGGCGTCGTGCCGCCCGGCGGCCTGCTCACCACGCGCGACGGCCCCATCAACGCCGCGGATCCCTTCGCGATCGGGCTGAAGAACATCGGCGATCAAGCGCTCAACGCCACGATCCAAGAGGAACAATGCGATGGTTCGCAGAGCGACGAACTCTGCAACAAACCGAGGGTCGGAGGCGTCGCCGGCAACTTCATCTTCCAGCCGGTCGAGAGCACGACCCGAGGGCTCGCCGTCTCGGAGGCCGTCGCCGTCGCGAAGCTCTTCTACGACCGATCGGTCCTCGAAGGGGTCAGCGGGTTCAGGATCTTCTACCAGAAGGACTTCTCCAGTCCGGTGATCAAGCTGCCGCGGTGCGGCCACGGCGTCCGCACGGAGTGCTTCCAGAGCAAGCGGAGGGAGAACGGCGACGAGATCGTTCGCGTGCGCCTCAGCAACGACCCCCGAGTCACCCGCGGCTGACGCGCGAAGCGAACCCGACGGTCCCCCTCAGGGCCGCACGTACGCCGTCTTCACGGTGGTGAAGAACTCCACGGCATATCGGCCCTGCTCACGGCTTCCGCTCGACGACCCCTTCGTGCCTCCGAACGGCACGTGGAAGTCCACGCCCGCGGTCGGCAGGTTCACCGTCACGATGCCGGCCTGGAGCCCGTCACGGAAGCGCGCCGCGTGCGCGAGCGAGGTCGTGCAGACGCCGGCCGACAGCCCGAACTCGGTGTCGTTTGCCAGGTGGAGCGCTTCGTCGGCATCGGCGGCGCGGATCACGGTCGCGATCGGACCGAAGATCTCCTCGCGGTTCACGCGCATCTCGCTCGAGGTCGACACGAGCAGCGCCGGCTCGAGGAAGTACCCCTCGGTCTCTCGTTCCAGGCGCGCGCCGCCGTAGGCGATCTCGGCCCCTTCGTCTCGCCCGACGCCGAGGTAGCCGACGTCCTGCTCGAGCTGCTCGGCACTCACGACCGGCCCGATGTCGACATCGTCGGCCAGGGCGTGTCCGACGCGGAGCGCCCGCATGCGCTCGATCACGGCGTCGAGGAATCGATCGTGGATGCCGACGGTCACGATCAGGCGCGAGGACGCGGTGCATCGCTGCCCGGTCTGGAAGAACGCACCCTGCACCGCGCAGTCGACCGCGATCTCGAGGTCGGCGTCGTCGAGCACGACCAACGGGTTCTTCCCGCCCATCTCGAGCTGGGCCTTGCCGAAACGGGCGGCCACCGCCTGGGCGACGCGCGCCCCGATCGCCTGCGAGCCGGTGAACGTCACGCCGCGCACGCGTGGGTCGTGCACGAGGCGTTCCCCCACGACCCGCCCGGGCCCGACCACGAGGTTCACCACGCCCGGGGGCACACCCGCCCGCGAGCAGATCTCGACGAGTGACCACGCCGACGCGGGCACCAGCTCAGCCGGCTTGAACACCACGGTGCATCCGTAGGCCAGCGCGGGGGCGATCTTCCACGCGGGGATCGCGATGGGGAAGTTCCACGGCGTGATGACGCCCACGACCCCGAGGGGCTCCCGGATCACGTCGACGTCGACCCCGGGGCGCACGCTCCGCACGTGCTCGCCGGGCACGCGGAGCGCCTCGCCCGCGAAGAACCGGAACAGCTGTGAGGCACGCGCGACCTCGCCCACGCCTTCGGCCCTTGGCTTGCCTTCCTCACGAGAGAGCTGGATGCCGAGCTCGTCGGCCCGCGCCTCGAGCTCGAGCCCAACCCGCTCGAGCACGGCGAAGCGCTCCGCGGGCGTGGTGGCGGCCCAGGCAGGAGCGGCCGCGTCCGCGGCATCGATCGCCTCGTCGACCTGTCGTTCGTCGGCGACGGCGAACTCGTCCACCACGTCGGTGAGATCCGAGGGATTGACGTCGGCCACCGTCGACGATCCCTCGACCCACTCGCCCTTGATCAGATTGGCGCGTGACATGTACTTCCCTCGTCGTAGGACGGTCCCATCTTGCCAGGACCTTCACGACGGGTTCTCATCCAAGTCGGGGATGCCCCGCGGGCTCGAATGGTCGAGCCGCGGATGGCACGATCGAAGGAGGGAGACCAATGTCGCATAGTAGGAGCGGAGCGGCGGTCGGGTTCACGATGTTCGCTGCGTTCATGATGATCCTGGTGGGCTCGTTCCACATCATCGCGGGCATCGCCGGCATCATCGAGGATCAGTTCTACGTGGCCACCGAGAACTATTTCCTCGAGTTCGACGCGACCACGTGGGGCTGGATCCACCTGGTAGGGGGCGTGATCGTACTGCTCGCGGGGTTCGGCCTCTTCTCGGGAGCGGTCTGGGCCCGCACCGTCGGCGTGATCCTCGCCACGATCAGCGCGATCGCGAGCTTCGCGTTCATCCCCCACTATCCGGTCTGGTCGATCACCGTGATCGCCATCGACATCTTCGTGATCTGGGCCCTCACCGCCCACGGTCGAGACGTGGTCGAGTAGCGAACGCTTGGGAGCACCCGGCTCCGGCCCAGCGCCGGAGGTCGCGCGTGTCGTGCCCTCAGGGCGACGGGTCGATCGCGGCCCCGACGGCGATCAGGTCCTCGGGGTGCAGCCACGTGTCGGCGAGGGGGACTCCCCCAGCACGCCGGATCGCGTCCCGGAGTGGGATCGCCCAGCGGTGCTCGAGCAGGGCGACCGCCGCGGTGGTGCCCATCGGGATCACATC
>JBOGVO010000243.1:0-9149 GCA_050692855.1 Actinomycetota bacterium
CGCTGCCGGTGCTGCTCGGGGCGCTGCCCGCGGTGCACACGTTCGTGAGCGGCATCCTGGTGGTGCCGTTCGTGGGAACGCTGGAGCGGGTCCCACGGTTCACCCTGAACGAGCACGAGATCGAGGAGGTGTTGACGTTCGGCGTCGAGCGACTCGCGAGGGCCGAACGCACGGTCTCGTACGACCGGCCCGGCGGGGGTGCGTGGCGAGGGTTCGACTACGAGCTCGACGGGCATACGGTGTGGGGGGCCACGGGTTGGATGGTGCACTCGTTGCTCGAGACGATCAGGAAGGAGACGACATGGCCGATGCCGTGAGTGCCATCGCACCCGAGGACCGCGAGCTTCGTGTCCTGCTCGGGGAAGCCCGCACGATCGCGGTGGTCGGGCTCTCGTCGAAGCCCGGGCGTCCGTCGCTCGACGTCGCGGCCTACCTGCAGGCTCACGGGTATCGGGTCGTGCCCGTGAACCCGCGTGAGACCGAGGTGCTGGGCGAACACGCCTATCCCTCGCTCCGCGACATCCCGTCCGACCTCCCGATCGACGTTGTCGACGTCTTCCGCCGGGCGGAGGAGACCCCCGACGCCGCCCGCGACGCGGTCGCGATCGGCGCGAAGGTGCTCTGGCTCCAGGACGGCATCGTGAGCGAGGAGGCCTACCGGATCGCCAGCGAGGCCGGCCTGGAGGTCATCATGGGCGTCTGCATCAGACGCACGAAGCAACGGCTGGACCGAGAGGGGAGCGCATGACAGCGTGGGAGTACTTCGTCGCACCGCTGCTCGAACACAACCCCGGCGAGATCCTCGACTCGTTCGGGGCCGACGGGTGGGAGCTCGTGTCGGTGGTGGCCCAGCCGACGCCGTCGGGGGCGATGTCCACCGTGGCGTACCTGAAGCGACCGAAGGGCCGATGAGCCGCTAGCCGGCCGAGCCCCGCCGATCGTCTCGCGAACGGCGCCCGCTCCGCAGGCGGCGCCCGGCCACGAATCGTGCACCGAGTGCCCCAGCCAGCACGATCAAGGCTCCGATCGCGATCCATGTGCGCACGCCCGATCCGTCATCGCTCCCGGCGGATCCGACCGGGGCGATCGGCGACTCGGCGCCGGCCGTCGGTCTCGGTATGTTCGGGGACGGCGCGGGCGAACCCGTCGGCGGCCGCACGGTCCAGATCGCGTCGGCCGTCGCGACGTACAGCTCCCCGCGAGGCCCGGTCGAGACGTCGGTGACCCCGGTGGGGAACGTCGCGATCTCCTCGACCTCGCCGGAGCCGCGGGCGTCCCGGGCGAGACGCCACAGCCGCCCGTCGAACGAACCGAACCACAGGTCACCGTCGACGACCGCGCATCCCGTGATCGCGATGGGTTGCCCGAAGACCACCACCGGGTCGACGAACCGCTCGTCGTCTGCCCGCCCCGTCACCAGTGGCCAGCCGTAGTTCCCGCCGCGCTCGATCAGGTTCACCTCGTCGTCACGGTCGGGTCCGTTCTCGGTCTCCCACAGTTCCCCGGACGCGGGGTCGACGCAGAGGCCGAACGAGTTGCGGTGTCCGATCGACCAGACCGGGGTGTCCGACCCGAAGGGGCCGTCCGCGGGAACGTCGCCGCTCTCGGTGAGCCGGACGACCTTGCCGCCGAGGTCGCCGGGGTCCTGGGCACGCTCCGCCTCGTGCGCCTCTCCGAGCGCGACGAACAACGCCCCGTCGGAGTCGAACACGAGGTCACCCCCGTTGTGGTATCCGGCCACGGCGCTCAAGCCCTCGAGGAGCGTCTCGGGTTCGCCGACGGCGACCGCGCCGTCGGCGCGCACCCTCACGAGCCGGTTCCGGGCGTCCACGGGATCGGAGAAGTAGAGGTAGACCCACGGCTGCTCGTCGAAGTCTGGATGCAGGGCGATGCCCAGCAGGCCGCGTTCGGCCTCGGGCATCACCGCCAGCGTGATGAACGGCCGGTCGAGCAAGGTCCCGGCGGAGGTCACGACTCGCACGTTGCCGGTCTCCTTCTCGGTGTAGAACAGCGTCCCGTCGGGCGCGAACGCCATGTTCGTCGGGAACGTGAGCCCTTCCAGGAACGGTCGAGGCTCAGGTGCGGCCGCCCGCGCGACGGGAGCCATCAGCGGGAACACGAGCACGATCGTCGCCGGCAGGCGGAGGCGAGCCATGCGTGGACCGTATCGCGGGATGACACGATGGAGCGGTGTACGCGATCGATCACGTCGTGCTGGCGGTCACCGATCTCGCGGAGGCGGGCGAGCGTCTCCGGCGCGTGCATGGGCTCGCGTCGGTGCCGGGAGGCGTGCACCCACGATGGGGCACGGGCAACCGCATCGTGCCCCTGGGTGAGGAGTACCTCGAACTGATCACCGTGATGGATCGTGGGGTCGCCCGGGCGAACGCGCTGGGTCGAGCCCTGCTCGAGGTGACCGCGGACGCGAGCGAGCGGTGGTTCGCCGTCTGCCTGTCGGACACGGACCTCGACGCGACCGCGTCACGCCTCGGCCTCGAGGTGAAGGCGGGAGCGCGCACCCGGCCGGACGGCTCGGAGCTCCGCTGGCGGAGCGCCGGCATCGACGACGAGGATCGCGAGCCGTGGCTGCCGTTCTTCATCGAGTGGATCGTTCCGGCCGAGCTCGATCCCACCCGGCTCCATCCGGCCGAGCTCCATCCGGCCGAGCTCCATCCGGGACGCACGCCGATCGAGCACGAGGTCGAGGTGAGCGGCATCGCCGGGATCGAGATCGCGGGCGAGGTAGGTCGGTTCCGTGAATGGCTCGGCCCCTCGGGCGATGAGCTGCCGATCCGGGTGGTCGACGGTGCGCCGAGCGTGCGTGCGGTCGAGGTGGGCGTCGTCGGTGGAGAGCCGATCCGCCTCGTCTGAACGCGACCGGTCACCTCAGCGCCCGGTCGAGGTCCTCGATCAAGTCGTCGGGGTGCTCGATGCCGACCGAGAGGCGGACGAGATCGGGGGGCACCTCGAGCGGTGAGCCGGCGACGCTCGCGTGGGTCATCGGACCGGGCACCTCGATCAGCGACTCGACGCCGCCGAGCGACTCCGCCAGGAAGAACAGCTCGGTCCGGCGGGCGACATCGAGGGCCCGCTCGGGATCGCCGACGCGGAACGACACCATGCCGCCGAAGTCGGCCATCTGCCTGGATGCGATCTCGTGACTCGGATGCTCCGCGAGTCCGGGGTAGAGCACCTGGGTGACCGAAGGGTGCGTCAGGAGGTACCCGGCGATCGCCCGGGCTCCGGCGCAGTGCGCGTGCATGCGCACGGCAAGGGTCTTGAGACCGCGGAGCGCGAGGTAGCTGTCCATCGGACCCGGCACCGCGCCGACCGCGTTCACGAGGAAGCCGAGGCGCTCGCTCCATTCCTCGTCGCTCGTGACGATCGCGCCCCCGATCAGGTCGGAGTGCCCGCCGATGTACTTCGTCACGCTGTGCACGATCGCGTCCGCGCCGAGCGCGAGGGGTCGCTGCAGCGCCGGCGTGGCGAACGTGTTGTCCACGACGACCCTGGCCCCCTGCTCGTGGGCGAGCCCGCTCACCGCCCCGATGTCCACGATCTTGAGCAACGGGTTCGACGGCGTCTCGATCCAGACGACTTTCGTCGCGGCCGTGAATGACGACCGCAGGTCGTTCAGATCACGGAGGTCCGCGGTCGAGAACGTGAGCCCCCATCCGGCCAGCACCTTCGACAGGAGGCGGTAGGTGCCGCCGTAGACATCGTCGGCGAGCACCACGTGATCGCCCGGGCTCAGGGTGAGCAGCAGGGTCGCCTCGGCGCCGAGACCGCTCGCGAACGCGAACCCATGTTCGCCTCCCTCGAGCGAGGCGAGCGCCTGCTGGAACGCCTCCCGGGTCGGATTGCCGCCGCGAGCGTAGTCCCACTTCGTCGGGGCACCGACCTCCGGCTGCGCGTAGGTCGATGTCTGGTAGATCGGTACGTTCACGGACCCGTAGGCGGCGTCGGGGTCCTGTCCGGCGTGGATCGCCCGCGTCTCGAACCGCAGGTCGTCGATGCTTCGCTCGTCAGGGGTCACGTCGTCTCCTCATCGCATCTCAGGTGGGGGCTTCCAGCCGCGAGCCCTGAGCTCCTCGAGCGCCTCGGCTCCGTCGCGGGCTCGCCGCCACAGCATCGCCTTCCGCTTGGCATCGTGCCCGGGGGCGAACTCTCGGCGCACCAGCCGATGGCAGTCAGGATCGCCGCACACGCAATAGGTGAACAGGGGGCGCCCCTCGTGGGGCGCGACCGTTCCCGGGCGGTAGAGCACGGCCGGCAGGGCCGCATAGGGAACGACGATCACGCCCTCGCGAGGATCGCCCGGTGCGAAGCGCTTCCCGCCGAGCGCGCAGAGGCCGGTCACGGAGGCGAGCGCCGCATCGACGCGGTCGGCCGACACGAGCTCGTCGATTCGCACGCCCTGGGCTCTGAGCACGGTTGTCCGCCAGGCTCGCTTCCTGGCGCCCTTCGGCGGGAGGCACCCAGCCAGGACCACGGCGGTCGCGTGCGGGAACACCTCGAGGGCCTTCCCCCGCGGGTCCCCAGCCGAGTATGCGGGGAACCCGGCGGCCGCCGCCTGCGCGAAGACCTTGAAGCCGACCTCCATCCACGCGAAGAACCTGTTCCCGCTGCCGTGCGCTTCGCTCGGCGTGTTGAACGACGAGATGTTGAGCGCCGCGAGCTCCCGCTCGGTCCGGCGCGATCGACCCGATGGTGCCCAGCGTGGCGGGGAGTCGATCGCGACCACGTCGGGCCGCAGGTCGCGGATCAGGCGCTTGACGTCGGGCACGTGCACGCGCGAGGAGACGTGCAAGGGCACGAGGCGCTCGTCGAGCAGCACGACGTCGAGGCCCTTGCCCACGCCGACGTCGATGCCGAGCGAACGCACCCGCTACCGCTGGGCCTGGCGTCGGTGAGCGAGGAAATCGAGCAAGTCGCTCCGGGTGAGCACCCCGAGCACCTGTCCGGCCTTCGCGACCAGCACGGCGGACGCCTGCTCGAGCTGCGTGAAGGCGAGCTCGATCGGCTGGTCCCACTCCACGAACGGGATCGGCGGCGCCATCACCTCGGCGACGTCGGCCTGCAGGGCGTCGGGGTCACGGAACACCCGCTCGAGCAGCTCGCGGTCGCGGATCGACCCGACGAACTGCGTGACGTCGGCGGAATCCTCGTGCACGACGGGCGCCTGCGAGATCGAGCTCGCCTGCAACACGTCGACGGCCTGCCGCACCTTGTCGTGCGCCTTCACCGTGATCAGCGGAGGGAGCTCGGCACCCTTCGCCGAGAGCACCTGCTCCACGGTGACCACCTCGGGCCCTTCCAGGAACCCGTACTGGCGCATCCAGCCGTCGGAGTACAGCTTGGAGAGGTAGTTCCGACCGGTGTCGGGCAACAGCACGACGATGGTGGCGTCGTCGCCGAAGTCACGCGCGACCTCCAGGGCGGCGTAGACGGCCGATCCGCACGAGCCGCCCACCAAGATCCCCTCCTGCCGAGTGACCGCCCGGGCGGTGAGGAACGCCTCTCGGTCGGGAACCCGAACCCACCGATCGATGACGGCGGGGTCGAACGTCTCGGGGAAGAAATCCTCGCCGATGCCCTCGGTGAGGTACGGACGCGGCTCATCGCCCGTGTACACCGACCCTTCGGTGTCGGCCCCCACGATCGTCACGTCGGGGTTCCGCGACTTCAGATAGCGGCCGACGCCGGTGATCGTGCCTCCCGTGCCGACGCCGGCCACGAACACGTCGACCTTCCCGTCGGTCTGCCGCCAGATCTCGGGGCCCGTCGTGTCGAAGTGGGTGTCGGGATTCTCCTGGTTGAAGTACTGGTTCGGTTGGAACGCCCCGGGGATCTCGTCGGCGAGACGTGAGGCCACCGAGTAGTAGGACTCGGGCGACTCGCGAGGCACCGCGGTCGGCGTGATGACGACCTCGGCCCCGTAGGCGCGCAAGAGCGAGATCTTCTCCTGGCTCATCTTGTCGGGCATCACGAAGATGCATCGGTAGCCGCGGACCGCGGCAGCGATCGCGAGGCCGTGCCCGGTGTTGCCCGAGGTCGGCTCCACGATCGTGCCCCCCGGGCCGAGCTTGCCCTCGTGTTCGGCGGCCTCGATCATCCGGATGCCGATGCGGTCCTTCACAGACCCGCCGGGATTCAACATCTCGGCCTTCGCGAGGATCGTCGGTCGGAGCCCTTTGGACACCGATCGGAGGCGCACGAGGGGGGTGTTCCCCATCGCGTCGAGGAACGTCTCCAGCACCTGCATCTGCCGACCCCCTTGCGCCGCGCGAACGGGGTCTATCGTGCCATGCGGCGACGGTGGCGTCCCGAGCCGGATGTCTGATCCTGAGCGCTCCGGGGATAGCGTCACGGACAGGCTTCACCTCGGCGGATAAAGTGCCGAACCCCTGGGAAGGTTCACGCGCAGGGGCGCGTGAGGATCGGATCGAGGGTCGTGAGCGAGAGTCAGCGGACCGAGGAGATCGAGACCACCACGAGCGTCGACGGCGGCGGCGAGAGCCTGCTTGTCGTCGACGACGACCCGTTCATCGCTCGTCTGCTCGAGATCGAGCTGCGAGCGGCCGGCTACGACGTGCGCGTGGCGGCCGACGGAGCTGTGGCGCTCGAGGCGGCGCAGGATCGTTGCCCGGATCTCGTCCTCGCCGACGTGATGATGCCGAACATGGACGGCTTCGAGCTCACCCGGAGGCTCCGGCAGGATCCGCGCACGGCCGGCGTGTCGGTGATCATGCTGACCGCCCGGGGACTCTCGGCCGACAAGCTCGAAGGCTTCGCGATCGGCGCCGACGACTACATCGTCAAGCCGTTCGACACGCCGGAGCTGCTCGCCCGTATCCGGGGGGTGCTCCGGCGATCGCGTGACACGCGCACCCAGTCACCACTGACCGGTCTGCCGGGCAACGTGCGCATCGAGGAGGAGATCGACGCGAGGGTCGATCGAGCCGAGCCGTTCGCGGCCCTCTCCGCGGACCTCGATCATTTCAAGGCCTACAACGACCACTACGGGTTCATGCGAGGCGACAACGTGATCCAGACGACGGCGAGGCTGATCGCCGAGGCGGCCCGGGCCGCCACCGATGGCACCGCGTTCGTCGGGCACGTCGGCGGCGACGATTTCGTCGTGGTCGTGAAGCCCGACGAGGCGGCCGCGGTCGCCGACGCGATCGTGTCCGTCTTCGACTCGGCGGCCCCCGGGTTCTACGACGACACCGATCGTGAGCGCGGCTACATCGAGGTGACGAATCGGCGGGGCGAGCTCCAGCGCTTCGGGATGATCACGATCTCGATCGGGGTGGCGTCGACCGAGCATCGGGCCTTCCAGCACTATGCCGAGGCGGTCGCGGTCGCGACCGAGATGAAGCAGTTCACCAAGGGGTCCGAGTCCTCATCGTGGGCCATGGATCGCCGCAACGCCGGGTAGCTCTCGCCGTCATCGGAGCGGACCGGGCTCGGCAAGGAAGAACCCCTGTCCGTAGGCGACGCCCAGCTCGCGGAGCGTGTCGAGCTCGCCCTGCGTCTCGATGCCCTCGGCCACCAGCGAGAAGCCCATCTCCTGTGCGAACGAGACCAGGGCGCCGGCCAGCGCTCGCTTGGCTCGGTGGGTGTCGATGTCGCGGGTGAGGCTGAGGTCCAGCTTCACGATGTCGGGGGCGATCCGCACCGTGTGTCGCAGGCTCGCGAATCCGGCCCCTGCGTCATCGATCGCGACGCGGGCGCCCAGGGCGCGCAGCGACGCGAGCGCGCCGACGAGATGATCGTAATCCTCGACCGCTTCGTGCTCGGTGATCTCCAGCACGACGCGCGGGGCGTGCGGGGTGAGCAGCTCGGCCAGCTCGCTCGAGACCGCCGCACGATGTGAGCAGTTCACGGCCAGGTAGAGGGCGGGAGGGATCGACGGGAGCGCGCGCAACGCCTGGGCCACGGCGGTGAGCTCGAGCTGCACGCCGAGGGCGAGCGAGACGGCCTCGGCGAACCACTGATCGGGCGGGCGTGGTGGGGGGGTGGCGAAGCGGGCGAGCGCCTCGATCCCGACCGTCGCGTTCGTCGCGAGATCGACGATCGGCTGGAACGCCATCGAGAGGCCTTCGCCGGCGACGAACCGTTCGATCGTGTCGCGGCGCGCGTCGAGATGTTCCCGTTCCGACTCCTCCCGGCGGAGCTGTTTGGTGAGCTCGTGCACGATGCCGGCGATGACCTCGGTGGACAGGCTTGCCCCTCCGGCCATGACCTTCTGGATCGACCCGACGATCTCCTCGCCCGCGGTGCCCTTCACGAGGTAGCCGACCGCGCCGGCGCGCAGCATCTCCAACACCGTGGGACGGTCCTCGAAGGCGGAGAGCGCGATCACCCTCGTGCTCGGCGAACAGCGCGCGATCTCGCGAGCGGCCCGCGCGCCGCCGCCCGCCGGCATCGACACGTCGACCAGCGCGACATCGGGGCGAGCGTCCCCGGCGATCGCGATCGCCTCGTCGGCGTCGCCCGCCGCCCCGATCAACAGCACGTGGTCCTCGTGGGCGAGTAGATCGGCGAGCGCGCCGCGCAACGCCGGCTCGTCGTCGGCGATCAGCACGCGGATCGGTTCGGCGGCACCGCTCGCATCATCGGTTGCGTAGGGGGAAGTTCCGACGGCCATCGGGGGGACGCTACCCGGCGGGAGTATCCGGCTCAAGCATCCTCGACGCGCGCGTGGTGACGGCCCGGCTCTCAGGCGCTGCGAGCGTGGCCGCAGTAGCATCGCGCCGGAACCGGAGGTGACCGCCGATGACCACGCGGGAGATCCGCGCGCCTCGAGGCACCGAGCTGACATGTCGTTCGTGGCCGCAGGAAGCCGCGATGCGGATGCTGATGAACAACCTCGACCCCGACGTGGCCGAGCGACCGGAGGACCTCGTCGTCTACGGAGGCACCGGACGGGCGGCGCGGAGCTGGGAGGCCTACGACGCGATCGTGCGAACGCTCCGCACGCTCGGCGACGACGAGACCCTGCTCGTGCAGTCGGGCAAGCCGGTGGCGGTCTTCCGCACGCACGAGTGGGCGCCGCGGGTGCTGATCGCCAATGCCAACCTGGTGCCCGACTGGGCGACGTGGGACGAGTTCCGCCGCCTCGAGGGCCTGGGCCTCACCATGTA
>JBOGVO010000244.1:0-10279 GCA_050692855.1 Actinomycetota bacterium
CGAGGAAGCCGATCATCGCGGCGAGAACACGTCCGCACTGGTCGCGGAAGACCCGCTCGAGGATGGCTACCACTCCACGATCGGACGCACCTCGACCGCGCCGCCCAGGCGGGCCGCTGGGACCCGCGCGGCCAGCTCGATCGCGGCGTCGAGGTCGTCTGCCTCGAACAGGAAGTAGCCGCCGATCGACTCCTTGATCTCGACGAACGGGCCGTCGGTGGTCAGCGTCTTCCCGTCCTGCACCCGCACGGTCGTCGACGTCTCGGGCTCGTCGAGCTGCAACCCGGGGGTGACTCCCGCCGTCCCGTTGATCGCCTGATAGTCGGCGAACACGGCTTGCTGCTCGTCCTCCGACAGGCTCGCCCACGCTTCGGGCGATCGCGGCGTGGGGGCGTCGACCTGGTGGATCAAGAGCATGTACTTCATGCTTCCTCCTTTCCCTGATCCTCTCGGATCTCCTCGATCGTCGCCCATAGGGACGAACGGGAGGCGACCGAATCGACAGCTTCCACCGACGATCCGCTCGGAAAGGTCGCGCTTCATCCGTTCCGTGCCGCGATACCTTCGGGCTGCGAAGATGTCAGGCATGTCCACCGTGAGCGAGACGCCGCTTCCCGGGCTGGGTGTTCGATTCGAGTTCGTGACGAAGAAGGGCACGCGGCTCGGCGTGCTCCAGCGCCAAGGCGGCCGCGTCGATCTCGTGGTCTACGACGAGAGCGACCCCGACACGGTGAGCGACTCCGTCACGCTCGACGAGGAGGACGCGCGCACGCTGGCCGAGCTCCTCGGCACGTCGCGCGTCGTGGAGGATCTCGGCCGGCTGCGTCAGCGCATCGAGGGCCTGGCGATCGACTGGCTCCTGATCGAGGACGACTCGCCGTTCGCGGGCAAGACGATCGGGGACACGGGCGCCCGCACCCGCACCGGGGTCTCGATCGTCGCCCTCGTCCGCGGTGAGGACCCGATACCGGCTCCCGGGCCCGACCAACCCCTGGAGGCGGGCGACACGCTGGTCGTCGTCGGCACGCCTCGAGGCATCGAAGACCTCGTCGTGATCCTGCGGACGGGCTGAGGTCGTGGTCGAACCGGCGTTCCTGCTGGAGCTCGGCGGGATCGTGGTGGGACTGGCGATCCTCGCGCGCATCGCCGGAACGTGGCAGCTGCCGGCGGCACCGTTGTTCCTCCTCGCCGGCCTCGCCTTCGGGGAGGGGGGCATCTTCCCCTTGTTCACGGCGGGCGAGTTCGTCGAGCTCGGGGCCGAGATCGGCGTGATCCTCCTGCTGTTCATGCTCGGGTTGGAGTACGACGCCTCGGAGCTCACGACGGGGCTCCGTCGCCACGCGCCATCGGGGGTCGTCGACATGGTGCTGAACTTCACCCCCGGGTTCATCGCCGCCCTCGTGCTCGGCTGGGGACCGGTCGCCGCGGTCTTCCTCGGCGGCATCACCTACATCTCGTCCTCGGGCATCGTGGCCAGGCTGCTGAACGACCTGCGCTGGGTGGCGAACCGCGAGACGCCCGTGGTGATCTCGATCATCGTGATCGAGGACCTCGTCATGGCGGGGTACCTCTCGTTGATCGCTGTGCTCGTGAGCGGGGTCGGGCCGGTCGGCGGCGCGCTGACGCTGATGGTCGCGCTGGGCGCCGTGGCGGCCCTGCTGTTCGTCGCCTACCGATGGGGCCACGTCCTCAGCGACCTCGTGTTCAGCCGATCCGATCAGACGCTCCTGCTCACCCTGCTCGGCATCACCTTCCTCGTGGCGGGGCTCGCCGAGCAGCTCGGCATCTCCGCCGCCGTCGGGGCGTTCATCGTCGGCCTGATGCTCTCGGGGCCCGCGGCCGACCGCGCGCACGATCTGCTCGGGCCGTTGCGCGACCTCTTCGCGGCGATCTTCTTCGTCTTCTTCGGGCTGTCGATCGACCCCTCCACGATCCCGCCGATCCTCGGGATCGCGTTGGTGCTCGCCGTCATCACCGCCGCCACGAAGGTCGCGACCGGATGGTGGAGCGCCCGGCGCGAAGGCATCCGGACGCGAGGCCGGTTCCGCGCCGGCGCGGTGCTCATCGCGCGCGGCGAGTTCTCGATCGCGATCGCCGGCATCGGCGTCGCCGGCGGCGTGGAGCCGGAGTTGGCCTCGCTCGCGGGCGCCTATGTCCTGATCACCGCAGTCTCTGGCCCGCTGATCTCCCGCGTGATCGATCCGCTGGTGCAGCGCGTGCAAGTGCGAGCCGCCGCGCGAGCCACGCAGCGGGTCCGGTCGGGTCAAGCAGACGGTTCGTAGGGCGCTCGCATCACCGCACGCCGGATCACCCGCGCGTACAACAGCGCGCCGTCGGGATCGAGATGGAAGGCGTCGTAGGTGATGTCGGGGCGGTTCGAATCTTTCGCCCAATCCGCGAGGACGAGCTCACCGTGGCGCCGGTCCAGGCGATCGAGCCGCTCGTTCACGTACGGGAAGTACCAGGCGTACGTCGCATGCTGTTCCTTGCCGGCTGGAGGCACGTTCGGCCTCGAAGCCTCACGGAGTGTCACCCACACGATCTTCCGTCCGCCCTTCGCGAGGATCACGCTCACCAGCCGTTCCGCCTCACGATCGAACGTCGTGGAGAAGGAGTCGTGATCGACCCGGTTGCGCTTCCACAGGGAGTTGTAGCCGAGGGCCACGACGATCACCGCGTCGAGCCGTTCGCCACGCCGCAGCTTCGCGGCGGCCTCGTCGAGCATCAGGGCGGGCTCGCCGAGCACGCGCACGCGCCAGTCGGGCATGGTCTCGCGCAGGGCATCGATCGAGCCGAGCCCGACCGAATCGCTCACCAACGTGAGCCGAGTGGGCCACGACGGGTCGAGCGGCGGGGTCGGGGTCGGATCGGCGGGAGGGCTCTCGGTCGTCTCAGCCGACCGCCCCGAGGCTCGCGGATCCTCGGAGCCGCCCGCTGTGAACGCGACCACCAGCACCACGACGAGTCCCGCGGCGAGGACCGCTCCGCCAAGGTTCTTGGCGGTCTTGCGTCGATCGAGTGGGACCACCGGAGACGACTCCTGAGGGTGTTTCGGGACGGACCTGCGGCCCCATCGTAGCCGCGGCCTTCCGGCCGGCGGGCATCGCGGGTGGGCTACCATGCCGACCACCTGCGTCGCAGCGGCGATGCCCGAGGGGAGCGCCCGAGGGGAGCAAATGATGAGGATCATGGTGGTCGGCTCCGGCGGCGTGGGATCGGCCTTCGCGCCGATCGCGGCGCGACGTGCCTTCTACGAGCACGTCGTGTTCGCCGACATCGACGAGTCGAAGGCGCGACGGGTGGCCGACCGCTACGGATCGCACGGGAAGTACTCGGCCGCTGCGCTCGACGCCACCGACCCCGAGGCCGTCGCCGACGCGGCCCGGGGGCATGGTTGCGACGTCATCCTGAACGCCGCGGACCCCCGGTTCGTGATGCCGATCTTCCGGGGAGCGCTCGAGGCCGGGGTGAACTACGTCGACATGGCGATGTCGCTCTCCGAGCCCCATCCCGAGCATCCGCACGAGGAGACCGGGAAGAAGCTCGGTGACGACCAGTTCGCGATGTCCTCGCTCTGGGAGGATCGCGGGACGCTCGCGCTCGTCGGCATGGGCGTCGAGCCGGGAGCGGCGGACGTCTTCGCTCGCTACGCGGCCGACCACCTCTTCAGCGAGATCGACGAGGTCGGCGTGCGTGACGGAGCCGATCTCGAGATCGAGGGCTACGACTTCGCTCCGACGTTCTCGATCTGGACCACGATCGAGGAATGCCTCAACCCTCCCGTGATCTGGGAGAAGGATCGGGGCTGGTTCACGACGGCTCCGTTCAGCGAGCCCGAGACGTTCACGTTCCCCGAGGGCATCGGCGCCGTGGAGTGCGTGAACGTCGAACACGAAGAGGTGCTGCTCGTGCCTCGGTGGGTGGAGTGCCGGCGCGTGACGTTCAAGTACGGGCTCGGCGACGAGTTCATCCAGGTGCTCGAGACCCTGCACAAGCTCGGGCTCGATCGGGTCGAGACGGTGTCTGTGCGCGGCGTCGAGGTCTCCCCGCGAGACGTGGTCGCCGCCGCGCTCCCCGACCCCATGACGCTCGGGGACAGGATGACCGGGAAGACCTGCGCCGGAACCTGGGTCTCCGGTACCGGCACCGACGGAGCACCACGCGAGGTCTACCTGCACCACGTGGTCGACAACGAGCGAACGTGGAAGGACGACGGCGCGCAGGCCGTGGTATGGCAGACCGCCATCAACCCCGTGATCGCGCTGGAGCTGCTCGCCGGGGGTGTCTGGACCGGGGCGGGCGTGCTCGGGCCCGAGGCGTTCGACGCCGTGCCCTTCATGGACCTGCTGAACGAGTACGGCAGTCCGTGGGGCATGATCGAGATGACCCCGAACACGGCCTGAGTTCGCGTCGTCGCCCGCGATACCATCTACCGCCATGAGCAGGCGGTACGACGCGAGCGAGATCGAGCCGAAGTGGCAGCAGGTCTGGGCGGACGAGCGCATCTACGAGGCGTCGGAGGATCCGGACGACCCCAGGCCTCGCTTCTACGCGCTCGACATGTTCCCGTACCCCTCCGGCGACCTGCACATGGGCCACGCCGAGGCCTTCAGCGGTGGCGATGCGATCGCGCGCTATCGATGGATGCGGGGCTACAACGTGCTGCATCCGATCGGATGGGATGCGTTCGGGTTGCCGGCGGAGAACGCCGCGATCAAGCGGGGCGTCGCGCCTGCCGGATGGACGTACGCGAACATCGACCAGCAGGCGAGGTCGTTCCAGCGCCTGGGCATGTCGTTCGACTGGACCCGCCGGCTCGCGACGAGCGACCCCGAGTACTACCGGTGGACCCAGTGGCTGTTCCTGCGGTTCTTCGAGAAGGGGCTGGCCTACCGGAAGGCGTCGCCGGTGAACTGGTGTCCCAACGACCAGACCGTGCTCGCGAACGAACAGGTGATCCAGGGCGCCTGCGAGCGATGCGGCACGATCGTGGAGCGCCGGAACCTCACGCAGTGGTTCTTCAAGATCACCGATTACGCCCAACGCCTGCTCGACGACATGGACGACCTGGAGGAATGGCCCGAGCGCGTCATCGCGATGCAACGGAACTGGATCGGCCGCAGCGAGGGCACCAGGGTGACCTTCACGATCGAGGAGACCGACGAGGAGATCGAGGTCTTCACGACGCGGCCCGACACGTTGTGGGGCGTGACGTTCTTCGTCTTCTCGGTCGAGCACGAGGCGGTCGAGCGTCTCGCGAAGCTCGGGGGCACGTGGAACGATGTGGCGCCGCTGGTGGAGCGGGCCCGTGCGGGTTCCACCGCCGACCGGGAGGCCGTCGACACCAAGGAGGGCGCGTTCCTCGGGGTGCACGCGATCAATCCCGTGAACGGCGAACGCGTCCCGGTCTACACCGCGCCGTACGTGCTCATGGAGTACGGCACGGGCGCGATCATGGCCGTGCCCGCGCACGACGAGCGCGACTTCGCGTTCGCACGGCAACACGCCCTGCCGGTTCGGATCGTCATCCAACCCGCCGGCACCGATGCCGTCGACCCGGACTCGATGACCGAGGCGATGGCGCACGACGGCGTGATGGTCAACAGCGGCCCGTTCGACGGGGAGCCGTCACCGGCGTCGATCGGGAAGGTCACCGAGTGGCTCTCCGCCGAGGGGCGCGGCGAGGCCACGGTGAACTTCCGGCTGCGCGACTGGCTCCTGAGCCGGCAGCGGTACTGGGGCGCCCCGATCCCCATCGTGCACTGCCCGGCATGCGGCGAGGTGGCGGTGCCCGACGACGAGCTGCCGGTCCGGCTTCCCGACGACGCCGACTTCCAGCTGGGCGGCGACTCGCCGCTCGCGCGCCATCCCACCTGGAAGGACGTGGCGTGTCCGAGCTGCGGCGGCGAGGCCACGCGCGACACCGACACGATGGACACGTTCGTCGACTCGAGCTGGTACCTGTTCCGGTACTGCTCGCCCGGCTACGACGACGGGCCGTTCCGCCGGCAGGACGTCGACCGATGGATGCCGGTCGGTCAGTACACGGGCGGGGTGGAGCACGCGATCCTGCACCTGCTCTACACGCGGTTCTTCACCAAGGTGCTCTACGACCTCGGTCTCGTCGGGTTCACCGAGCCGTTCCCGAAGCTCATGAACCAGGGCCAGGTGATCTACGACGGCGCCTCGATGTCGAAGAGCAAGGGCAACGTGATCGAGCCGATGCCACTCGTGGAACGGTGGGGCGCCGACTCGATGCGCTTGGTCATGCTGTTCGCCGGCCCGTTCGAAGACGACATCGACTGGAAGCTGATCGCGGGCGAGCACCCGAACCGGCGCCCGGGGGTGCACGCATGGCTCGGACGGGTGTTCGCGGCGGTGGGCGACGCGGTGGAACGGGGCCCGAGCGCGCCCGAGCCCGACGTGCTCGTGCGGCTCACGCACAAGACGATCAAGGGCGTGACGAACGATCTCGACCGATTCCGGTTCAACACGGCCATCTCCAAGTTGCAGGTGCTCACGAACGAGATGCGCTCGGCGCTCGACACCGGCGAGGGAGCGCTCGGCGCCGCGCGCGCCCTCGTGCAGTTGCTGGCTCCGTTCGCCCCCTACGCCGCCGAGGAGCTCTGGCGGGTCGGCCTGGGCGAGCCCTCGTCGGTGCACGTCTCGGCATGGCCCTCCTACGACGACGCGCTCGCGTTCGATGACACGGTCACGATCGTGTTCCAGGTCGACGGCAAGCTCCGCGACAAGGCGGAGGTTCCCACCGACATCGACGAGGACTCGGCGCTCTCGCTCGCCCTCGGGAGCGAGAAGGTCACGGCCGCGATCGGCGACCGTGAGATCGTGCGACAGATCGTGCGCGCGCCGAAGCTCGTGAACCTCGTCACGAGCGGCTGAGCCAGGGCCTCAGCCGGTGACCAGCACCCGCACGAGGTGCACGGCGTTGTTCGCGTAGCCGCCCAGGTTCGGCTCGGGCTCGTGGGGCTGGGTCGCGCCGGTGGCGTCGGTGGCGCGGCACGCGAGATCGTACGCGCCGGGGTGCGCGGTCCACTCGAAACTCCAGCGATGCCACGCGAAGGGGGCGGCCGCGGGCTCGACCGCCGCGTCGGCCCAGGTCGCGCCACCGTCGACGCTGACCTCGACCCGCTCGATCGGCGCGGAGCCAGACCACGCCCGTCCCTGGAGCGTCATCGCCCCCGGGGCGAGGGTGCGGTCGCGCTCGGGGAAGCTCGGGATACCCGGCGGCACCATCAGCGACCGGACCCGGATGCGCGACACCGGCTCGCCCGGCTCGTCGGGATCGGTCCGCATCCGGTACCCGACGGCGTTCTGGTAGCCCTCGTACGGCTCCGACATCGCGGTGATCCGCGAGAGCCACTTCACGTTCGTCATGCCGTACCAGCCCGGCACGAGCAACCGCAGCGGCGCTCCGTGCTGGGGGGGCAGTGGTTGGCCGTTCATCGCGTACACGAGCAGCACGTCCTCCCGCATCGCCTCGTCGAGGGACAGGCTCCGCTCGTAGGCCTGCTCCTCGCCGCCTTCCACCCCACGGTCGAGGCCCGTGAAGACGAGCTCGACCGTTCCCGCCGGAACGCCGACCTCGCGGAGCAGCGGGGCGAGGGGCGTGCCGGTCCACTCGGCGGTGCCGACCGCCTCCAGCAGCCACGGCTGACTGACCGGCCTCGTATCGAACAGCGCCCGCCCGTTCCCCGCGCATTCGAACGTGGCCGGAGCGGTCACGATCGAGCGGGCCCGCAGGTCGTCGACGCCGAGAGCGACCGGCGTGTCGAATCCCTCGAGCGAGAGCACGTGCGCCGCAGCGTCGACGAACGGGACGTCGTAGTGGATCAGCACGTAGTGCATGCCGGCCGGCGTCACGTCGGCTTGCATGGCCTCGAGCGGCATCCCGTGGCTCCGCGTTGCCTGCGCGAGCTCGTCGAAGCCGATGCCGTCGGCGCGTCGCCGTTCCATGCCCCGATGGAACCACGTTCCGGACCATCCGTGCGACCCGCCTCCGAGTGTGACGCTCGTCACGGAAGCCATGAGCACGCATCCGTAGCGTCGCGACATGGCCATCAGGGAACGGCTCGAGACCCTGTCGCGAGGTGAGCTCGTGGGGCTCGTCGTGGTCGTCGTGGTGACCATGGCGGGGGCGGGCCTGTGGTACGTCCGGTCGCTGCCGAAGCCCGTGAGCATCGCCGCCGGCACCGATCCGGCCGCTCCCGCCCCCGCCGACGACGCGTCCGGCTCGGGACCGCCGGCCGCCTCGCCGTCCGGCGTGCCGATCATCGTCGATGTCACGGGCTGGGTGCACGAGCCGGGCGTGTACGAGTTCGTCGAGGGCGATCGGGTGATCGACGCCGTCGAACGAGCGGGCGGGGCGCGCAACGGTGCCGATCTCAGCGTGTTGAACCTCGCGGCGCCCCTCACCGACGGCACGCAGGTGGTGGTCGTGAAGGAAGGCGCGTTCGCCGGCTCGGGCGGCGAGGTCCCCGGCGTCGCGACGGGCTCCTCGGGCGGTCTGATCAACATCAACGCCGCGAGCGCCACCGAGTTCGAGTCGCTCTCGGGCATCGGCGAGGTGCTGGCGGCCGCGATCGTGGACTACCGCACCGAGAACGGCCCGTTCGCGACCGTCGACGATCTCGAGGACGTGAGCGGCATCGGTCCGGCCACGCTGGAGGAGATCCGCGACCTGGTCACGGTATGAGCGCCTGGCTCCTGCCGGCGGCCGCCGCATCGTTCTGGATCGGCCTGCTGATCGGCTTCGGTCCGGCCATAGGCGTCGCCGCGTGGATACCCGGGACCCTCGGCATCGCGTCGATCCTCTCGGCCACGATCGCGGCCCCAGCGGTGCGTCGCTCCGATCCGGTCGCCGAGGCCGGGCTGGTGCCTGCCGGGCGGCGACCGCCCGAGGCGCTCGAGCGTGTCGCCGCTCCTCGACGCCTGCCGAGCGGGTCCGCGTCGCTCGTCGTGGTCCTCGTCGTCGTCGGCGTCGCCGGCGTCGGCACGGCGTGGGCGATCCTCTCCGAGGCTCGCCTCGCCGCGTCGCCGCTCGGAGCCCTGGCCCCCGACGACGTCGAGGTCGAGGCGACCCTGCGTGAGGATCCACGGCCCGGGGCGCTCGGATGGCACGCCCTCGCCGACGTCCGGCTGTTGCGTGCCGAAGACGGGGCCGAGACGTTGGGCGAAACGATCTGGCTTTCGGGCGACGAGGAACCCCCGGCCGCGACCCGGGGTGACCTGGTGCGGGCCGAGGGGTCGCTCCAGATCCCCGACGACCCCGAGTTCCTCGACACGATCCATGCCAAGGGCGTGGCCGTCACGCTTCGAGCATCGGCGGTGGAGCGTCTCGCGAGCTCCCCGAACCCGTTCGTGCGGGCCACGCAGGCGGTGCGAACCACGGTCGGTGAGTCGATCGAGGCGGTGTTCCCACCGCGGGAGGCCGGCCTGCTGATGGGCCTCGCGCTCGGCGACGACTCCCACCTCGACGCCGGCGTCGAACGCGACTTCAAGGCCACCGGGCTCACCCACCTGCTCGTGGTCTCCGGGGGCAACGTGGCGATGGTGCTCGGCCCGGTGCTGGCGTTGGTCACGATGCTGGGGCTTCCGAGACCGGCCCAGGTGGCGGTGGGGCTTGCGACGGTCGCGTTCATCGTGGTCCTCACCGGCGCGGAGCCCTCGGTGATGCGCGCGGGCGTGATGGCCTCGCTCACGCTGATCGGCCTGCTGCTCGGCCGGGCGAGATCGACCGCCGTCGTGCTCTCGGGCGCCGTGATGGTGCTCTTGATCCTGCAGCCCGTGCTCGTCCGCTCGATCGGGTTCCAGCTCTCGGTCACGGCGACGGCGGGCATGGTGGCGCTGGCAGGCCCGCTCGGGGACCGGTTCTCCTTGGTCGTGCCGGCGCCGGTGGCCGCCGCGGCAGGCACGACGCTCGCGGCCCAGCTCGGCGTCACGCCTGTGCTGCTGTTCCACTTCCACGACGTACCGGGTGTCACGCTGATCGCCAACGTGATAGCCGCGCCGACGGTGGCCCCGTCGTTGCTGTTCGGGCTGGTGGCCGCCGGGGCAGGCATCGCGTCGGAGCCGCTCGGTCATCTGCTCGGGCTCGGCGCGCAGGTCCCGATGCGCGCCCTCGAGCTGATCGCGAACGTGGCCGGCCGGGCGCCGGTCGCCCACATCACCTCACGTAGCGGGGTGGTCGTGCTGGTTCTCGGCACCGGGCTCGTCGTCGCCGTGACGGTGGCCCTCCGCACGGGGTGGCGACCTCCACGCC
>JBOGVO010000245.1:0-5475 GCA_050692855.1 Actinomycetota bacterium
GAGCAGAACAGCTTCGTGGCCGTGCACACGCTCTCCGTCTCGAAGGCGGGCGAGGGCTCGGGCACGGTGACGAGCGACCCCGCCGGCCTCGACTGCGGCGAGGACTGCAGCGAGGGCTATGAGGAAGGCACGGCGGTCACGCTGACGGCCACGCCCGACGAAGGATCGACGTTCGACGGCTGGTCGGGCGACTGCACCGGCACCGGGACGTGCGAGGTCACGATGGACGCGCCGCACGAGGTCACGGCGACGTTCGGCATCAGCGGCACGACATGCGGTGAGGGGTCGGAGTGCGACGAGGGCACCCTGCCGCCCGGCGGCACGCTCAGCACCGTCCAGGGACCGCCCGCCAACCCCGTCTCGCCCGCCGACCCGTTCGCGCTCGGGCTGCAGAACGTGAGCGGGGTCACCCTGACCGGCTCGATCGTCGAGGAGGCGTGTGACGGGAGCCAGGAGGGTGACGCGCTGTGCTCGACGCCTCGCATCGGTGGCAGCGCCGGCAACTTCCGGTTCTCGGCCGAGGGGAGCTCGACGCTCGCCGGCGGCGGCGCGGCGAAGAAGACGGGCACGCCTGCGGTGACGGTCGGCACGCTCTTCTTCGACGCCTCGGTCGTGCCGAGGGGGCCCGTTCGGATCCTCTATCAGAAGGAGCTCGGAGGCCCGGTCATCAAGCTCAAGAAGTGCAAGGGGCCTCGGATCACGGAATGCTTCGAGCTCGAGAAGCTGGCGAGCGGCGACCAGGTCGTGACGGTGCCGTTCAAAGACGACCCGCGCGTCACGAGGGGCTGATCCCGCGGAGCGGTCACCGCAGGCGGGGGCCGCTCATCGGCCTCGGCCTCGGCCCGAGATCGTGACCTGATCGCCACCCGCGACCCGAAGCTTCCTCGTCCCAAGCGTGACGTCGCCGATCGTGGCGCCGGCTCGCGACGGGGCAACGGTCAGCGAGCGCACGCCCGTTGCGACCACCACCTGCATCGACCCAGGCTCGGGGTAGGGCTTGGGCGTGAGCCCGCCGTAGTAGAAGGCGAGGATGCGCCGCGCCGACCAGCCTCGGGACGCCTTCCCGTACGCACCCCACTGCACCATGCCGACCCCGTGGCCCCACCCGCGGCCCTGCACGACCAGCGATCGTCGGCCCGACGACACGCCGAACCATCCCGAGGGGATGGTCGTCGGTAGGCCTCCGCTCGGGTACCGGCCCGGCAGCAGGCACGGCGCCCACGTGTTCACGGCGTCCCTGAGCCCCGACGCGTCGAGCGACGCCGTTCGCCCGCCGCCCGCGATGCGGATCGACGAGCCGGCGACGCTCGCCGAAGAGATCGGCGCGCCACCCGGCCACAGACCGGCGGCGGAGAGCACGGTCCCGAGGTCATCGAAGGGCAGCTCCACGCGCCACCGGGACAGCGGCGATGCGCCGTCGTCCCGCTCGACGACCGGTCGCAGGTAGGGGAGCGGTGAGCTCCCGAACACCTCGTCGTTGCCGTACGTGCGCCCGTTCGAGGTGGAGAAGTACACCGTGTCGGCCGGCCGATCCCCGGACAGCAGCACCTGCCCGCTCGTGCGGCGCACGGCCTCGTACCAGCGCCGGATGCCCGGGGGCCGTGGGTCGGGGATGCCGCCGTAGACCTGGCAGTCGGCGGTGCCGCAGATCGGGCTGTCTAGGCTCTCGCCTTGTGCGCCGGCCCACCCGGTGCGGGAGAGCACGTAGCTGCGCGCCGCGATCACCTGGGCGTCGAGCGCCGCCATCGGCCACGTCGGCGGCACCTCGGCGATGCCCTCGAGGTATCGACGGAACGTGAGCGTCACGGTCACTGTCAGGCTGCCGTCGTCGGCCGTTCGGATCCAGAGCGTGCCCGGGTACCGCCCGTCGAGCCTCGGCCGGTCCGGCCGGACGCACCGCGAGGGACTCCACGGGTAGGTGCCCACAACGTGAAACGAGGCACCTCGCGGCGGCCGGATCGACACGCGCTCCGCCGTGATCTCGAACGGGGTCGCGGGTGAGGCCGCGGCGGTCGTGCCCGGCGTTGGCGACGGTGTCGTGGCGGCCGGGGACGCCGAGTCACTCGATGCCGACTCGGTTCGCCGGTCGTCGGCGGGGGACGAGCAAGCCACCACCATGGCGCTCAGGAGCGAGGCGGTGACGATCGCCGCATACGCGGAGTGAGGGAAGGCATGACGTCGCATCGTCGCCACCACCCTACGCCCGCGGCGGAAGCCACCTGAACGGGATAGGGTTGAGCTCGAAGGAACGCGGGTCCTGGCGGGGAGGGAGCATGCTGGCAGAGGTCACCATCGGCAGCATCATCGTCTACATCGTGGCGGGCGCGATCATCGGCGCGCTGGGGCGGCTCCTCGTCCCGGGCCGTCAGAGCATGAGCATCATCGTGACGATCATCCTCGGCATCGTCGCGGCGGTGATCGGCGGCCTGCTCTGGAACGCCGTCTTCCCCGACAACGACGGCATCGCCTGGATCGGCTCGATCATCGTCGCCGTGATCCTCGTCATCCTGTTCGCCCGCTTCTGGGGGACCCGAGAGGCCTGAACGCCCCCTTCACCGATCAGCTTTCCATCGGGTCCTCGCCCTCGGGCTCGGATCCCGGGGGAGCCTCCGGTGCGGGCTCGTCGGAGGCGGTCGACGAGGCCCGCCGACGGACGGCTTCGCCGGCCTCGGACACCGTGGCGCCGACCGCCTCTCCGATCGCCCCCACGGCCTCGCGCAGGTCCTTCTTGGCCTCCTCGTCGCGGAGCGTCTCTCCGAGAGCGGTGAACGCGCGTCCGAGCTGGTCGCTGATCTCGCGGGCCGCCTCCTCGAGCTTGTGCTGGGTTTCCTGTGCGGCTTCCTCGGCCGTGGTCCCTGCCTCGCGGTACCGCTCGGACACCCGCTTGCCCCAGGACGCGAACCGTTCCCCGACGTCGTTCCACGCATCCTTCGCGTCTGCCATCGCTCCACCTCACTGATCAGGGGTTTCCTGCAGCCTACGGCCGAACCGCCGCTCGCATGTTTGCCGTCGATGGTTCGGGGCAACATCCGAGGAGCCCGACGAGTCCGGATCCGTCCGGGAGGAAGGGGGTTCCGATGCGTCATCGGAAGCTCGCTCGTGTCTCGATCGTCACGGCGGCCGCGCTCTCGCTCGGCATCGCCGGCTCGGCCGCGAGAGCGGATCGGACCCTCCCCGAACGCATCCCGCTCCCCGACGGTTCACAACCCGAGGGCCTCGCGATCTCGAACGGAGGGACCTTCTACACGGGGTCCATCGCCGACGGCACGGTCTACGCCGGCGATGTCGACACGGGCGCCGTTCGCGTCTTCGCGCCCGGGGCCCCGGGTCGTTCGGCGGCCGGCATCGAGGTGCGCGGAGGGCTGGTGTGGGTCGCCGGCGGCGAGACCGGCATGGCGTGGGTCTACCGTCGGAACGGTCGCTTGATCCGCACGTACGACTTCGACCCGGGTGGTTTCCTGAACGACGTGGTGGTCACACGGCGGGCCGCGTTCATCACCGATTCCGTCGAGCCCTTCCTGTACCGAGTGCCGATCCGGGACGACGGGCTGCCCGCCGGTCGCGGGAAGGTGGAGTCGCGACCGCTCGTCGGCGACATCGCGTACGAGGCCGGGTTCAACGCGAACGGCATCGACGTCGACCGCGGCGGGGCGAGGTTCGTGATGGTCCAGTCCAACACGGGCGAGCTGTTCGAGGTCCGCCCGTCGGGCCGCACGCGCCGCGTCGACCTCGGTGGAGAGACCGTGGAGTCGGGCGACGGAGTGCTCCTGCGCGGCACCGTGGTCTTCGTCGTGCAGAACTTCCTGAACCAGGTGGCGAAGGTGCGCCTGTCCGAGGACTTCCGAACCGGCCGAGTGCTCTCGGTCACGACCGATCCGGACTTCGACGTTCCGACGTCGGTGGACGACTTCGGCCGCGCCCTCTACCTCGTGAACGCGAGGTTCACGACGCCCCCGACACCCGCCACCGAGTACTGGATCGCGCCGATCCCGCGGCCCTGATCGCGGCCGAGGTCGCCGCCTCACCCGGGATCGTCGGCCCTCGCCGGTCGGTGCGTCGCGTACCGTGCGTGCACCGGTCGAGCGAGGAGGGCAGATGAGGGCGATCCGCGTGCACGAACAGGGCGGTCCCGCCGTGATGATCCTGGAGGACGTCGAGCGGCCCGTGCCGTCGGAGGGCGAGGCGCTGGTCGCGATCGAGGCCGCGGGGGTGAACATGATCGACGTCCAGCAACGTTCGGGCGCCTACGCGGTCGCCGTCCCCTACACGCCGGGCGAGGAGGGCGCCGGAACGGTGCTCGAGCTCGGCCCCGGAGCGCGAGAGTTGTCCGTCGGCGACCGCGTGGCCTTCGCGATGGTCCGTGGCGCCTACTCGGAGGCGGCCGTCGTCCGCGCCGATCGGCTCGTGCCGGTGCCCGAGGCCGTCACCACGGAGACGGCGGCGGCCGTGCTGCTGCAGGGCATGACGGCCGACTTCCTCGTCGACTCGATCGCGCCGCTCGAGGCCGGCGACGTGGTCGTCGTGCACTCGGCCGCCGGCGGCGTGGGGCTGCTCCTCACCCAGATGGCGGCGGCCCGAGGGCTGATCGTGGTCGGCACGACGTCGACCGAGGAGAAGGCCGAGCTGGCGAGAGCCGCCGGTGCGGCCGACGTCGTGGTGCGCGGCACGCGGGTGTTGGCAGAGGCCGTGCGTGCCCGAGGAGACGGAAGCGGCGCGCGCATCGTCTTCGACTCGATCGGCAAGGACACGTTCGAGGACAGCCTCGTGTCGCTCGGTCGCCGGGCCACCCTGGTGGTCTTCGGCCAATCGAGCGGAGCGGTGCCGCCGTTCGACATCCGCCGGTTGCAGCCCCCCGGGTCGGCGTTCCTGACGAGGCCCGTCCTCACCGACTACACCGCGACCCGAGAGGAGCTGCTGCGCCGCGCCGACGCGGTCTTCTCGATGGTGGCGAGCGGGGAGCTCGATGTCCGCGTCCACGCACGCTTCCCACTGGAACGCGCCGCCGAGGCCCATCGTGAGCTCGCGAGCGGCACCACGGCAGGCAAGCTCGTGCTGACGCCTACGAGCTGACCGACCACGTCACGGGGCCCAGAGCCGTTCGGCCAGGTACCGCAGGCTCATCGGATATCGGTACTCGATCGCGCTGTGCGTCGCATCGAAGAGCTCGAAGGAGATGTCGGTCACCCCGATCGTCTCGAGCTCGCGGCGGAACGCCTCCGCTCCGAGATCCAGGAAGAAATCGTCCTTGTTCCCCGCGTCGATGTAGATCGCGCGCATCGACCGGAGCGCGTCGGCGTGACCGGCGACCATGCGCACCGGGTCCAGCTCGAGCCACCGCTGCCAGACGTCGTCGATGAGCTCCCCGGTCGCCGGATCGTAGGGCAGGTGCACGGTCCCGTCGTCATCGGCCGAGTAGCAGGCGGCCATGCACCAGTCGTTCAGCAGCGTCTCGTCCCCGTCCTTCGAGAACGGCAC
>JBOGVO010000246.1:0-13755 GCA_050692855.1 Actinomycetota bacterium
CCCCGCCACTCCTCCGCGCCGGCGAGAGCCACGGGTCGCCCGTCCACGAGGAGCCGGTGCCCCACGAGGCGAGCGTCGGCGCCGCTCGCTGTCGGGGGCAGGGGACGGTCGAGCACGACGTGGATGGGACCCGGTTGCACGTCCGGCGAGACCAGCGCGATCACGCCCGAGGGCATCGAGACGTAGCACGCTCGCGGGAACCAGGCGACGACGCGCCCGGCGCCGTGCAGGGCGGCCCGCGCCCCCGAGCCGAACACTGACGCCCTCACCGCAGCGAGGCGTCGAGCGCGAGCAGCGCCTCCTCGAAGCACGCGATCGGGGCGCGGGCGACGCCCGCGCCGACCTGCCCGGTGCCGTCGCTGACGTGGAGGATGCCGGTGTTGATCGCGGGCGTGATCTGCCGCTCGACGACCTTCCGGACGTCGACGCCGACCGGGGAGCCCTGGAAGTCGAGCATCGGGAGCTTGAACCGGCTGCTCCGACCCGCGCACACCTCGGACACGGCCTCGGTGGTCGCCACCGCGGCCCTCATCGAGCCCCCGAGGAACGCGGCGACGGCGGGGGATGCGGCCGCCGCGGCGCCGCCGAGGCCGATCAGCTCGAGCACGGCGCTGTCGCCGATGTCGGGCGCGCCGTCCTGGGGTCCGTACCCGGGGTGGAACAGCGCGTCCTCGACCGGCGGCGCGGAGGCGAGGAACCACCGGTCCTCGGGACCGGAGAGCCGCACCCCGAACGTGGTGCCGTTCCGCGCCATGCCCACCACGATGCTCGACCCTTCCACCTCGGCCGCCCAGGCGGTCACGGACCTCGCCGCGGCCATCGCGATGTTCAGGAAGAACAGGTGGTCCGAGGAGAGGAACCGGGCGACGTCGCCCCTCGCCGGATGGTCGGCATCGGCGAGCGCGGGGAGCCAATGACGGATCAGGATGTTCGTGGCCGCCTGCGTGCGCATGTGGGCGTCGTCGCCCATCTGTAACGCCTGGGCGACGACGCCGAACACGTCGACCGGCTCGCTCACGCCGATCACGGACTCGAGCACCGGGCCGACGGCGTCGCGGAGGAAGACCAGCCGCTCCACGGCGGCGGGGGATTCCACGCCGAACCACGCGGTCTGGCCCGGCCCCTGGTTGATGCCGGAGTACGCGCGATCGCCGCTCTGCGGATTCTCCACCACGAACACCTGCGCCGACGGCCCCAGCGCGGTGGCCATCGGCACGCTGGTCGCGTGCCGGTTGGCGGACTCGAGCGAGATCTCACCTCCCGTCACGAGCCGCTCGGCGTCGTCCGGAGACGACGCCCACCCTTCGGCCATCACGGCGGCGCGGACCGATCGACGCAGCGGGTCACAGAACTCCTCCCAGTGGAGCGGCGGGCCGCAATGCAGGACTGTCCGATCGCCCATGCCTGGAACCTCGTCCCGCGCCGACCCGATCGAGCGGAGGACCGGGGCTCCCTGGTCGAGCCGCCGCACGACCTCCTCGTTGGCCAGGTCGACGCGCTCCGCGACCGTTCCGTACAGGCGAGCGAGCGCGGCGACCGACGCTTCGCGTCCACCCGCCGGGATCTTCCAGTCCACGTCGACGACCTCCGCGCCCTGCGCCCGGACGGCTTCGGCGAACATCGACAGGCCGACGTTGACGACCCGCACGTCCTCGGGGAGCGTCACCGGGGCGGGAGCGGGGGTGCCACTAGACTCCATGAGCCATGGAGCTTACCGCCTACTGGGAGGGCGGCTATCGGGTCCGCGTTCCGGTGCGGGGCTTCGAGGTCGTCTCCGACGAGCCGGCCGAATGGGGCGGGAACGACGAGGGTCCCACCCCGACGGAGCTGCTGGTGTCGTCGATGGCGGTGTGCTTCACGATGGCCGTCGTGCATGCCTCCCGCAAGCGCGGGCGTGATCTCCCCGACGTCGCGGTCCGGGTCACGGCCGGCTACGACGGGCTGCGTCTGAGCCGCTTCCGGCTCGTCGTGCACTCGAGCCTCCCGCGGCAGGAGGTCGAGGCCCTGATGGACCGCGCGATCGGCTATTGCTACGTGTCGAACACGCTCATCGGCGAGCCGGAGATCGAGTACGTCGTGGCCGACGGCCCGCTCACGGAGCCGCCAGCCGCTTCGCCTCGATGAGCAGCCTGGCCTCTGCGTCGTCCAGCGCCCGCCGCTGCGACACGGCCTCCGCCCCGAGTTCCGACGCCTCGCCGGAGACCGAGGCGGCCATCTCCCGCACCACGTCGGGTGCGGCGCCGCCCGGTGAGGTCCTCGTCATCACGATCGAGCTGGGATCGAGGACCTCGGACAGGTCGCGGCCGGTGAGGCCGAGCGGCCGGCCGTGGGTCCGTTCGGCGGCCCGGTCGAGCATCTCCCCGCTGACGTCGACGCCTCGGAGCCCCTCGGTCGCCGCGCGCCGGACCGCCGAGCCGACCACCTCGTACGCCGTGCGGTAGTCGACGCCGCAGGCCTGCATCACCCACTCCGCGAGATCGGTCGCCTGGCTGAAGCCGGACATGAGCGACTCGCGCATGCGCTCCTCGTTCACCTCGAGTGTCGACACCACCCCGGACATCAGTCTGGTGGTCCTGCGGGCGAGCTCGAGCGACCTCGGCACCTCGCCGTAGGCGAAGATCAGGTTGTCGCTCCTCGCCGACGGCGTCTTCACGACCGACAGGAACCCCGACAGACGGCCGATCGCCACACCCGCCGATCCCCGCACGATCGACAGCGCGTAGGGGTTCCGCTTCTGAGGCATGAGCACGCTTGCCCGGGTGTAGGCGCCGGCGAGATCGACGTAGTCGAACTCCTGGCTGTCCCAGATCTCGAGGTCCTCGGCGAGCTTGCTCATGTTCGTGAGCAGGCTGGCACTGGTGGCGAGCAGGTCGATCAGCCCGTCGGTCTGCCACATCGCATCCCGCGTGTGCTCGATGAACCCGTCGAATCCCAGCAGCTCGGCCTCCCGCGAACGCGACACGAGCAGCCGACTGCCGTTGACGCACCCGGCGCCGCCTGGACTGCGGTTCACCCACTCCAGGCCGTGGCGCAGCCGGCCCCCATCGCGGAGCGCCGGGTACGCGAACGTGAGCAGGTAGTGCCCGAACGTCGATGGTTGCGCCTGCTGCAGGTAGGTTTGGTCCGGAACGAGGGTGTCCGCGTGTCGCGCGGCCACGTCGGCGACGGCCTTCGCGAAGCCGGCCGTGTCCTCGATGAGGCCGACGACGAGCCGGCGCAACCCCACCCGCAGGGCGATGCGGCCCGCCTCGCGACGGGGTCGACCGGCGTGGATCCATCCGGCGCCGTCCCCGAGGCGCTCCACGAAGTAGCGCTCGCGGCAATTGTAGGGATCGCCGAACGACGCGTCGTACGGGAACGCCTCGGCGGGGGTGTCGACGACCTCCAGCAGGGTGCCGAGCAGTCGACCGGCTGCCTCACTCGGCACGATCCCCTGCTCGTGCAGCACGATGACGTGAGCGAGGTCGGCGAGGTTGAGGCCCTCGTGCAGCAGCGGTGCGTCGGCGACCTCGAGCGCGAACCCGGCCTCGACCAGCTCGTGCGCGGGCGCCTCCGTCGACGATCCGCTCTTGGGTCGCGCCGTCATCCCTCTCCCTCCTCGTCGATGATCGTGGCGATGCCTCCCGTGTGCACGAAGACGACGGGCCCGTCGACCCCCTCGCGGATCGCGTCCATCAGGACCGCGGCCGCCTTGGCCGTGAACACGCCATCGAGGAGCAGACCTTCCGTCCGAGCGAACAGGCGCGCGGCCTCGATGCCTGGCTCGGACGGCGTCCGATACCCGGGCCCACGCGCATCCCGGACCTCCACGTCCGAGGGCGTCGCCGCCGGCAGGTCGAGGATCTCGGCACAGCCGCGGGCGAGATCGAGCACCCTCCGCGCGGCCTCGTCGGGTGGTCGGCTCACCGACGCGCCCACGACGCGCCAGTGACGCGAGCGGCCGACCGAGCCGGCGATGAGGCCGGCCTGCGTGCCGGATGATCCGGTGGCCACCGTCACGAGGGACGGAACGACCCCGGCGTCTGCGAGCTGCCGAGCCAGCTCGTCCGCGGCCGCCGCGTAGCCAACGGCCCCGAGCGGCGTCGCCCCGCCTCGCGGGATCGTCACGGGTCGGAGCCCGCGGGCGGTGAGCTCGTCCGCGACGACCTGCATCGCCGCGTCGACCGAGGACCGATCCGGGTCCCCCGTGAACGACACCTCCGCGCCGAACGCGTGGGCGAGTCGCAGATTCGTTGGAGCCCGAGCCGGCTCGTCCCCGTACATGATCAGCTTGCACGAGAGCCCGGCGACCCGAGCCGCGGCCGCCGTCGCCTGGCAGTGGTTCGACCCGGGACCGCCGGCCGTGAGCACGACGTCGCACCCTCCATCGAGCGCCTCGGCCATGAGGAACTCGAGCTTCCGCGCCTTGTTCCCCGCCAGTGCGAACCCGGTGAGATCGTCCCGCTTCACCCAGATCGGTGGAGCGTCGAGCGCCGCCTCCGCCCGCTCCGCCCGAACGAGCGGCGTCGGCAGGACAGCGAGTCGCAGTCTGGGGAGCTCCCTCACGGCCATACGTCGGGTTCGCGCGTGCGAGCTCGTTCGGCTCTGGCCAGCACCTCGTCGACCATGACCCCGGCCGCGCCGAGGTCATGGCTCGTGAGCGATTCCACGACACCGGCGGGGAGGCTCTCGCGCAGCTCCTCGTCGGCCACCACGACCTCCCGCAACGACCGACCGGTGCGTCGCCCGTCTGCGAGCAGCTCCTGCAGGCGTGCCTGGGCGTGGTGCTTGCCGAGCGCCGGCGACAGCGCCGAGAGCAACCGTTCCGACGACGAGTACGCGGTGGCGTCCAGGTTCCTGCGCATCGCCTCGCGGTCGACCTCGAGCCCCTCGAGGAGGTGACGACCGAACGACAGGACCGCGCCGGTCAACAGGCAGACCTCGGGCAAGGCGACCCACTCGGCCTTCCATCCTCGCCCGTCGCGTTCGTGCTCCTGGAGCATGCTCTCCAGCACCACGGCGGCGTTGGCGCGGACGAGCCGCGACAGGGTGACCAGGTGCTCGGCCATCTCGGGGTTCCGCTTGTGCGGCATCGTGATGCTGCTGACGCCCGTGGGGCTCGCCGGCTCACGGAGCTCGCCGATCTCGGGCCGCTGGAGCTGCGTGACCTCGTTCCCGATGCGGCCCGCAGTGGAGGCGACCATCGACAGGACGAGGACGAACTCGGTGGGTCGATCGCGGCAGGCCGTCCACGACACCCCTGGGTCGCCGAGACCGAGCCGTTCGCAGAACATCCGACGCAGGGCCGGCCCCCGATCGCCGAAGAAGGCCAGGTTGCCGACGGCGCCCGCGAGCTGCCCCACCAGCCAGCGCGGCGCGCCGTCACGGAGGCGGTCGATGTGCCGGCGGACCTCGTCTGCCCAGCTCGCCGCCTTCAGGCCGAACGTGATCGGGGCCCCCGCCTGACCGTGCGTCCGGCCGACCATCGGGGTATCGCGGTGCAGGCGCGCGAGCTCGAGCGCCGTTCCCTCGATCGCCAGAAGGTCGCGTCGGACCACCGAGCCGACGCGCTTCATCGCGAGCGCGGTCCACGTGTCGGTCAGATCCTGCACCGTCGCGCCGAAGTAGACCCACTCGCGGGCCTCGGGCGGCAGGAGCTGCTGCAGGCCGCGGATGAGGCCCAGGGTCGAATGCCCCGTGCGCGCGGTCTCGGCCGCGACGAGCTCGAGGTCGAGCGCGTCGACGGAGGCCACACTGCGGATCGTCGCCGCCGCCTCGCCGGGGACGATGGAGAGCTCTGCCTGCGTCTCGGCGAGCGTCGCGAGGATCTCCAGCCAGGAGACCAGCCGGCCGTGCTCGTCGAACACCGACCGCAGCTCGTCGGTGCCCCACAGGTGCCCGTACAGGGCAGATCCCGTCAGGCGGGCGCCCATGCCGACCCCGACGTCACGAGCACGGCGCGCAGCCCCTCGCGCACCTCCTCGAGACTGGCCCCCCACGGCACCACGACGAGGGAGCCGTCGCGCTCGAAACGGTCTTCCAGCATGCAGCACTTGGTGAGGGTCGGCCCCTCGACCGCTCCCACCAGCTCTCGAGGGCACATCTCGACGCAGCGCGGCACGTCCCCGTAGACGTGCTCGTGGATCTGGCGTGACCGGGCGCACCCGACGAGGACCCAGTCCGCGCGTTCCGGTCGTCGATCGAGGAAGTCGACGACCGCCCCCGCCATCTCCACCCCCGAACCCCGACAGGGGAACAGGTAATGGTCCGCCGCCACGCTGGCGGCCAGCGAGCGCAGGTCGATCGTCTCCGCTCGCACGTCGATGGGCGGAAGGTCCTCGGCGAGGTCGAGGACCCGGGCAACCTGATCCACGAGCTTCGCGGGGTGGGGCGGCACCACCTCGAGGACCCGGAGCCTGATCGGGTCCGGCTCGAGGATGAAGTTCACGTGCTCGTACATGCCGCGGACGACGACGCAGCGGGCATCCGGAGCCCGGTCGGCCGCTGCGCGGGCCAGCTGGCTCGGGACGCCCGTGTCGACCTCGGGAGCCTGCACCTCCACGGTCTCGCCGGGGTCGGCCAGCACCTCGACGTCGACGATCGGCGAGAACAACGGCTCCGCCGACTCCTTCCGCACGCGCAGCACGGCGACCTCGCCGTCACCCCGGGCGACGATGTACTCGGTCCGCCGGTACGCCTCGCGGCCCAGGAAGTGGCGCAGCAGATCGTCGTTCCGCAGCGGAACGTCGACGTCGGCGACCGAGACCCCCCGGTAGCGATGCGGCACCAGGTTGCTCACGGTCCCGACCCCGCCGTCTCCGCGGCGCGTTGGGACAAACGGATCGTGTCCGCCCGGAGTCCGAGGCGGAGCGCCTCGAGGCCGAGCACCTCGGTGACGGGGATGTTGCCCAGGCTGACCTCGCTCCCGTAGCGATCGATGAACCAGGCCTGCTGGTCCTTCCTCGGCGTCTCGAAGATCGCGCGGGCCAGCCCCACCCGCGCGACGATGGCCTCCGCGACGTCCTCCCGCACACGTCCGTCCGGCTCGTAGAGGCCGACCGTGCCGCTCTCCCGTCCCTCCGCAAGCACCCATGACGCACCGGCCTCGACGTCGCCCGCCATCTCGTCGGCCCATCGGGGGGCGGACACCAGCGTGGCGGGATCCTTCGAGCCGACCTCCGACACGACCACGAACCTCGTCGAGGCCTCCGCGATCAGGCGTCGCTTCTCCGACAGGGGCATCCCGATCGCGCCGTTGGAGATCTCGACGCACGGGAACCCGGCATCGGCCGCCCACGCGAGGCACGCCTCGGCCTGACCCTGCCCCCAGGCAACCTCGAGCAGGGTCCCCCCGACGCACGCCTGCACGCCGTGTTGGGCCAGGATCGAGATCTTCTGGAGAACATCCGGCTCCAGGTAGGCGGTGCCCCACCCCAGCTTCCAGAGGTCGATGCAGTCGCCGGCTCGTTCCAGCAGCCCCAGGACCTCGGAGGGGGAAGAACCCTTGTCCAGCACGTGTGTCAGGCCGGAGGATCGGGGCTTCTCGCTCCGTTGCGGCAGATCGAGGAACTCGGGCGACCCGTGGAGCATCCACCTATCGTAGATGAGTCTTCACCTTGGTGGACCGGGCCACAGGCTCGTGCTCGCCGCAGAGACGGCGCCAGCGGGTCTCGCGACATGTCGAGGGTCGATCGAACGGACCCGGATGCCGGTGCAACTTCCATGGCGAACGACGTCGCGCCTGCTCGATGGTGCTCGTCGCGGAAGCACCCGGCAACCCCGTCTGCTCCCCTTTGGGGGACCGGTCACGGCCCACGTTCACGCTCGATGCTGCGGACACCGAAGTTCCGCGCCGACGCATTCCGGGCTGACCTCGTCGGCATCGCGAAAGGTGCGTTCGTCGCCTGGGCGTGGCGCGCGCGGCCGCGTCCGCGTCAGGGAGTGCGAGGAGGCCGTGATGGCGCACCGTGCCGCCGCACCGACGTTCGCGGCTCGGCTCGAGCTCGGGCCGGACACGCAACCCGCAGTATGAGCTCTCCGGGCGGTCAAGCTCCGCCGGCGCGGGTGAGGTCCGCGTGACTAAGCAACGGTTCCCGCGATGACTCGTTCCAGCACGTCGGCCTGGGCGCGCACGTCGTCTGGAGACGGCGCGCCCCTTGTGGTCCGGGCAGTCACGCTGCGGTCGGGGTCGAGGAGCGCGGCGCCGCCGGGAACGCCGAACGCCTTCCACTCGACCTCGGTGAGATCGGCGAGCGAGCGTCCTTCGCCATCGACCTGTCTCAGCAGCTCGCCGGTGCGGCGGTGGGCATCGCGGAACGCGACGCCGTCACGCACGAGCGCCTCCGCGAGGTCGGTCGCATACAAGCCCTCGACCGCGCACGAAGCGCGCATCGCCTCGGGGTCGAACCGGATGGTAGCGATGGCGCCAACGAGCGCGGGGAGCACGAGCTCCAGCGTGTCGGCGGCGTCGAAGGCGGGTTCCTTGTCCTCCTGCAGGTCACGGTGGTAGCCGAGCGGCAGACCCTGCAGGAGCGCGGTCACGGTCACGAGGTCGCCCGCGACTCGGGCGGCCTTGCCCCGCACGAGCTCGGCGGCGTCGGGGTTCCGCTTCTGCGGCATCATGCTCGACCCGGTCGAGTAGGCCTCGTCGAACGATGCCCACCCGAGCGACTCGTCGGTCCACCGCGCGAGGTCGGCGGCGAGCCGGGAGAGGTGCGTCGTGCAGATCGACGCCACGGCGAGGAACTCCTGCACGAAGTCTCGGTCGCTCACCGCGTCGATCGAGTTCGCGAACGCCCGGCGCAGACCCAAGCGGGCGGCGGTCGCAGCTGGGTCGAGGCCGAGCGTCGAGGTCGCGATCGCACCGGCGCCGAGAGCGCTCGTCGATGTCCGCTCCGACCATCCACGCAAGCGCTCGCGGTCCCTGGAGAGCGCCCACGCGTGCGCGAGCAGGTGATGGCCGAGCGTGACGGGCTGCGCGAAGCGCGCGTGCGTCGTGCCGGGCATCACGGTGTCCGCGTGCTCGCGGGCGCGGGTGATCAGCGCCTCGGCCAGCGCGACGACGAGCCCGTCGATGCGGCGGCCCGCCGCGAGGAGCCACAGACGCAGGTCGGTGACGACGAGGTCGTTGCGCGAACGCCCTGCGTGCAGCCTCGCGCCGAGGTCGCCGAGCCGCTCCGTGACGCCGCGCTCGACCGCCGAGTGGATGTCCTCGTCTACCTCGTGGAAGGTGAACCGGCCCTCGGCGATCTCGTCCCCGACCGCGGCGAGCGCCTCTTCCAGCGCGGCCGCCTCGTCGGCGTCGAGCAGGCCGGCGTCATGCAGGGCGTGCACATGCGCGATCGAGGCATCGACGTCGACCGAGGCGAGCCGCACGTCGAATCGCAGCGACCGGCCGAGCGCGTGGGCCTCGGGAGCGGGCGGGGTCGAGAAGCGACCCGCCCACAGCGGGTCGTCGTTGGACGCCTCCAGGCCCGTCGGGTCGTGCGTCACGCGCCGCTTCCCTGCTTCGCCGACCAGACCTTGAGAGGCAGGCCGTAGAGCCGGACGTACCCCCGGGCGTCGGACTGGTCGAACGCGTCGCCGCTTCCGTAGGTCGCGAGCGACATGTCGTAGAGCGAGTGGTTGCTGCGCCGTCCGACCACGGTGCACGAACCCGGCTCGAACCGCAGGCGCACCTCACCGGTCACCAGTGTCTGGGTCGCGTCGACGTAGGCGTCGATCGCCGACCGCAGCGGCGAGAACCACTGGCCGTCGTAGACGAGGTCGGCCCAGCGCTGCTCGAGCTGCGGCTTGTGGTGCGCCAGATCGCGCTCGAGCGTCAGGTCCTCCAGCGCCTGGTGCGCCCGGATGATCGCGAGCGCCCCCGGCACCTCGTAGAGCTCGCGGCTCTTGATGCCCACCCGGCGGTTCTCGATCATGTCGACCCGTCCGAATCCGTAGGAGCCGCCCAGCACGTCGAGCCGGCGGATCAGCTCGGGAAGCGTCGCCGTCTCGCCGTCGAGCTCGACCGGCACACCGCGGTCGAACGTCACGGTGATCTCGGCCGGCTCGGTCGGGCGGCCTTCCGGCGGCGCCGTGCGCTCGAACGCGTCCTCGGGCGGCGCGACCCACGGGTCCTCGAGCGGACCGCATTCCGCGGTGCGACCCCAGACGTTCTCGTCGACCGAGTAGGTCGTCACGACGTTCGCGATCGGGATGCCCCACTCGTCGGCGAGCGCGATCGCCTTCTCGCGGGGGATGTTCGCGTCGCGGATCGGCGCGAGCACCTCGAGGTCGGGCGCGAGCACGCCGAACGAGACCTCGAACCGCACCTGGTCGTTCCCCTTGCCGGTGCAGCCGTGCGCGACCACACCCGCGCCGACCTCGCGGGCGACCTTCACGACCTCTTCGACGATGCACGGGCGAGCGAGCCCCGAGACCATCGGGTACTTCCCCTCGTAGAGGCCGTTGGCCTTGATCGCCGGCGTGAGGAACTCCGCCGCGTAGCGGTCGACCGCGTCGGCGACGCGCACGCTCGCGGCGCCGGCCTTCCTCCCGCGCTCGACGATCTCCGCGAAATCCTCGCGCTGGCCGACGTCGACCGCGGCCGCGTGCACCTCGTATCCCTGCTCGGTCAGCCACCGGATCGTGACCGACGTGTCGAGCCCGCCGCTGTAGGCGAGCACCGCCTTCCTGGTCTGGGTGTCCATCAGCCTGCCTCCGTGATCTGGGTGAGGATCCGTTCGAGCGCAGGCGGCTTCACACCCTCGCGCCCGAGGATCAGGATCGTGTTGTCGCCGGCGATCGTGCCGGCCACTCCGTCGAGCCCGGCCCGGTCGATGCCCTCGGCGAGGGCTGCGGCCGCGCCGGGTGAGGTTCGAACGATCAGCCCGGCGTCGCTCGCGACGAACGAGAGCGCGAACTCGTCGAGCAGGTGGCGCAGCAACGCCATCGGCCCGTAGGAGCCCGCGTCGCCGGGCACGACGTACCGCGTTCCCTCCTGGTCGTGCACGCGCGCGAGGCCCAGCTCTTCGATGTCGCGGCTGATCGTGGACTGCGTCGCCTCCATGCCCATGGACGCGAGCCGCCCCCGGATCTCCTGCTGGCTCGCGAGCCTCTCGCGGGCGAGCAGCCCGATGATCGCCTGCTGCCGCTTCGACTTCGACGCGCCGTTGGAGCGGCTCACGGCCGGATCTCCCGTGTCGGTGCCAGTACCGTCGCGACCGTCGCGACCGCCGCGCCGAACGCCCGGGCGGCCTCGGCCACGTCGTCGTCGCTCGCGGTGAGCGGCGGCGACATGCGCACGACGCCGGGACCGGCCGGGCTCGCGAGCACGCCCTCGCCGATCATCGCGAGCACCACGTCGTTCGCGACCGGGCGCTCGAGCTGGAACCCCCACAGGCAGCCGCGGCCACGAGCCTCGATCAGGGCGCCTTCCGGCGAAGCCGCCGTCACGGCGGCCGGCAGCGCCTCCCCGATCGCTCGCGCCCGCTCGAGCAGGCCGTCGCGTTCGATCGTGTCGAGCACCGCGAGCGCACCGGCGCACACGATCGGACCGCCGCCGAACGTCGACGCGTGGTCGCCCGGCTCGAACGAGATGGGAGCACGGGCGAGCATCGCGCCGATCGGCAACCCGCCGCCGAGGGCCTTCGCGAGCGTGAGCACGTCGGCCTCGACGCCGGCGTGGGACAGGGCCGCCCAGTCGCCGCACCGTCCGATGCCCGACTGCACCTCGTCGACCACGAGCAACGCTCCACGCTCGTCGCAGAGCGCCCGCACACCCCGCAGGTAGCCCTCGAGCAGCGGTCGCACGCCGCCCTCCCCCATCACCGGCTCGAGCAGCACGGCGCCCACCTCGGCCGTGAGGGCGGCCTCGAGCGCCGAGAGGTCGCCGGGAGGCACGAACCGGAACCAGTCCACGAGCGGCTCGAACGCCGCACGCTTCTCGGCCTGCCCGGTGGCGGCGAGCGCGGCGGTCGTTCGCCCGTGGAACGAGCCTTCGAGCGCGACGATCGACGGCTTCCCGGTCGCGAGGCCGTGCTTGCGCGCGAGCTTGATCGCGGCCTCGTTCGCCTCGGCACCGGAGTTGCAGAAGAAGACGCGCGCGTCGGGGACGGGCATCAGCGCGGCGAGCCGGTCGGCGAGCCTGGCCTGCGGCTCGGTCGCGTACAGGTTGCTGACCATATCGAGCGTGTCGAGCTGGTCGCGCACGGCCGCGACCCACGCGAGGTGCGAATGGCCGATCGCGGTGACCCCGAGCGCGCCGGCGAAGTCGAGGAGCTCGCGGCCCTCGTCGTCCCACACCCGGGTGCCGGCGCCCCGCACGAGCGTCACGGGGTAGCGTCCGTACGTGGACATCACGGAAGGCTCGTTCACGGCGCCGCCTCCCCGGCGGGTCCGGCAGGTCCGGCGGGCTCGGCGTCGGGCGTCACCATCGTGCCGACCCCTTCGGGCGTGAAGAGCTCGAGCACGAGGGAGTGCTCGACCCGGCCGTCGACGAGGTGGACCCGGCGCACGCCGGCACGCAACGAGGCCGCGGAGCTCTCGAGCTTCGGGATCATCCCGCCGGCCACCACCCCCGGCTGCGCCAGGAGCTCGAGGCACTGCGAGGCAGAGAGCTCACTCAGCAGATCGCCGGTCGGCCCGATCACGCCCGGCACGTCGTTGATGAACACGAGCTTCTCGGCGCCGAGCTCGATCGCGAGCTGGCTCGCGACGACGTCGGCGTTCACGTTGTAGGCCTGGCCGGTCGTCTCGTCGACCGCGATGCTCGCGACCACCGGCACGAACCGCTGCTCGGTGAGCGTGCGCAACACGTCGGCGTTGACGTGCACGACCTCGCCGACGAACCCGAGGTCGGGGCCGGCCTGCTTCCTGGCCAGCAACAGGCCGCCGTCGACGCCCGACAGACCCACCGCCCGCACCCCGCCGGTGACGAGCGATGCGACGACGTCGGTGTTGAGCTTGCCGGCGAGCACCATCGTCGCCACGTCGAGCGTCTCGGCGTCGGTCACCCGCAGCCCGTCGACGAACGTCGTCTCGATGCCGAGCCGCTCGCTCAGGTTCGTGACCTGCGGGCCACCGCCGTGCACGACCACGGCCGTGATGCCGGCGCTCTGCAACAGCGCGATGTCCTCGGCGAACGACGACGCGAGCCCGCCAAGAGACCCGCCAAGAGACCTGGAAGTGTCCATGGCGGCGCCGCCGTACTTCACGACGATCACCTTGCCGTGGTGGTCCCGCATGAACGGCAGGGCCTCGAGCAGCGTCCGTGCCTTGGCCACCGTGCGCTGGCGGATCTGCGGCGGGAGGTCCGCGCGGCCTCGATGGGTCGGCTCGGTCGGCGGAAGGTCGGTCGTCACGTCGTGTACTCCCCGTTGATGCGCACGTACTCGTAGCTCAAGTCACAGCCGTAGGCGCGGCTCGAGCCCGGCCCGTCGCCGAGGCGCACGCGCACCGCGACCTCGGCTTCCTTCATCGCGGCGCGGGCCTCGTCGGCGAGCGCCGACGCCGGCTCGAAGTACGACGGCGGGATCACGCCGCCGACCGCCACAGGCACCCCACCGATCGACACGTCGAGCAGGCCGGGGTCGAGCGCCACGCCGGCGGCACCGGCGGCCTGGAGGAAGCGTCCCGGGTTCGGGTCGCCGCCGAACACCGCGGTCTTCACGAGCGGGGAGTCGGCCACCGCCTTCGCGACCCGGCGCGCATCGTCCTCGCTCGCGGCGCCCTCGACTTCGACGATCATCACGTGGGTCACGCCCTCCCCGTCGGCGATCAGCTGCGAGACGAGCG
>JBOGVO010000247.1:0-5617 GCA_050692855.1 Actinomycetota bacterium
GTTCCGAACGCCGCTCGAGCGCGAGCTGAGCGCCCGACCGTGACCGAGCCGGGCGCGGGCGCTCGCCGTCAGTACGTGGTCATGATCGCGACCACCGTGTCGGTGAGCGTCGGATCGCTCCGGGAGCTGATGCTCACGCGACAGCGACGGGTCACCCCCTCGGCCGTGGTGGGCGCCACGATGTTCAACGTCAGGAACTTCCGCTTCCGCTCCGACGCAGGAGGGAAGTCGAACGCCGCCGTGCCGTTCTCGAACCTCCTCGTGATGTTGCGCGCGCGCCAGTCTGGCCGCTTGTGCTTGCCGACGAGCACCGCGTTGATCCGGAAGCGGCGGGTGCTCGCGCAGCCCTGCACGACGATCGTGTCGGCCCGCGTCCCGTCGTTCTCGAGCCGCAGCCAGAACCGCACGCCCTCGCCGTCTTCCATGCGGACCGACACCCGCTGCCCCTTGCCCGTGGTGTTGTAGACGTCGTTGCCCCGCCACGGGTGCGGCGGGGGATCGATCACGCAGCCCGTGCTGAGACCGCACGGCGTGATCCACAGGTCGGGCCGGTACTGCTGCGGCCCGCGTCCGGCACCACCCTGCACGGCCCTGTCGCCAGAGGCACCGTCGGCGACCGCAGGACCGACGGCACCGATCATCGGCAGACACATCGCGAACCCGAGCAACGTCGACACCCAGCGTCTAATCATGCGTCGCAGTATCGGTCACGGAGGCCGTCCGAGCGAACAGCCGGACATCGCCGATGGCTCCTATGCTGGCCCGCATGACGTGCGCGGTGTGCGGCCGGCCCCTGCCCGACGATGCCCGATTCTGCCCGGGCTGCGGCGCCGCGGTCACGAGCACCCTGGCCACCGAGGAACGCAAGATGGTCACGGTGCTCTTCGCCGACCTGGTCGATTCCACGGGGCTCGCGCAACGCATCGACGCCGAACGCGCCCGCGAGGTGCTGGGGCGGTTCTACGACGCCACCACCCAAGAGCTCCTCAACCTCCGAGGGCGGCCCGAGAAGTTCATCGGCGACGCGGTCATGGCCGTCTTCGGCCTGCACCAGGTGCACGAGGACGATGCTTTGCGGGCGGTGCGCGCCGGCCTGGCGATCAGGTCGCGCGCGCGACGGCTCCGTGCGGAGCTCGGGCTCGCCGACGAGCTGGAGGTGCGTGTGGGCATCGAGTCGGGCGAGGCGGCCACCGGCGCGGGCCCTTCGGAGGAGCTGCTCGTCACGGGATCGGTCGTGAACGCGGCGGCGCGGCTGCAGACGGCTGCGAAGCCCGGCGAGGTGCTGGTCGGCGCGACCGCTCGAGCGCTCACCGAGGCGGCGGTCTCCTACGGCGAACACCGGGAGATCGACGCCAAAGGGTTCGATGCGCCGCTGGCGGCCCATCCGGTCGAGGGGCTCACCACCCGGTCGGTGCGGCGCACGATCCCGTTCGTCGGCCGTGCGGTCGAGCTGACGACGCTGCGCGAGGTCTTCCACCGGGTGGTCGCGAGCGGGCGACCGTCGCTGATGACGATCGTGGGCGAGCCCGGCTCGGGGAAGTCGCGCCTCGCCGACGAGCTCGTCGCGGGACTCGACCCCGGCATCGCGGTGCTGCACGGGCACGGGCAGGTCTCCGCGGGCAGCGCCAGCTTCGCTCCCGTCGCGGCGATCGTCCGCCATCTGGCTGGCATCGACGAGGACGATCCCCCTGAGCGCTCGATCGAGCGGCTGCGCGAGCTGGTCGACGGGTGCTGCGACGCCAGCGAGACCGAGCGCGTCGCCGCGGGACTGGGCCTCAGCCTCGGCGTGTCCGAGCCCATCGACGAGTCGGCCTTCGTGCAGGACGTGCAGGGAGGCTTCATGCGGCTCGTCGAAGGGCTCGCCGTGCGGGGACCGGTGGTGCTGACCTTCGAGGATGCGCACGAGCTCTCGCCCCCGATGCTCGATCTCGTCGAGCGCATCGCCTCGGCCCGATGGCGCGGCTCCGCGCTCGTGCTGACCCTCGCGCGACCGGCGCTGCTCGAGCTGCGCCCCGAGTGGGGGGCGGCGGCCGACCACATGATCCTCGAGCTCGCGCCGCTCGAGCTCACCGAGGCGGCCGAGCTCGTGCGGCAAGCGTCCGGCGGCCGCATCGCCGAACAGGAAGCCGACGAGATCGCCGAGCGCGCGGGGGGCAATCCGTTCTTCATCATCGAGATCACGGGCATGCTGCTGCCCGACGACGGTGGTGGCGCCGGCGCCAGGGCACCCACGGTGCAGAGCGCGGGCGCCGTGCCGCCCACCGTGCAGGCGGTCGTCGCGGCGCGACTCGACGCGCTTCCGGCCGCCACGCGAGACCTTGCCCGACGATCGTCGGTGTTCCGGTCCTCGTTCGCCCTCGACGACGTCGGCGCTCTGGTGGGCGTCGAGGGAGGCGGCCTGGTGGACGTCGAGGGAGGCGGCGAGGGGCTCGCTCAGCAGCTCGGCGAGCTCGAGGACGCCGAGCTGATGGTGAGGACCGACGACGGCGCGCCGCGGTGGCGTTTCCGCCACGCGACGCTCCGCGACGTGGCCTACTCCAGCCTTCCCAAACGGCAACGCCGCGAGCTCCACGTCGCGGTCGCCCAACGGCTGACCGCCGACGGGCACCGGGAGTGGGCCGCCGAGCACCTCGAGCTGGCCGCGCTCGCCGCGATCGACCTCGACCCGTCGTCACGGGAGCTGCGGGACCGTGCCGCAGACGCCTTGACCGAGTCCGGCGATCGCGCGCGCCGGCGCATGGAGAGCCGCTCGGCGATCGATCGCTACGAGCGGGCGCTCGCCATAGCCGGGGACGAGAGCGGTTGGGGGGTCCGCGAGGCACGGGCCCTGGCGGGCATGGGGGAATCGGGATACTGGCTCGGGGAATACCCCGCGGCCACCGAGGCGCTCGAGCGCGCGGTGGCGCTCGGCACCCGGCTCGACGACGACTGGTCGCTCGCGCTCGCCCTGCGCTTCCTCGGCGACATCGCGATCAACGTCTGGGCCGATCTCGACCGCGCCGAGGCGCTGCTCGATCGTTCCCTCGAGGCGGCCGAGCGGCTCGGCGATCCGCACGCGATCGCCCGCACCCTGCTGTTCGCCGGCTGGGTGCCCTGGACGCGGAACGAGCTCGAGACCGCCGAGTCGCTCTGGCGCCGAGCGCTCTCGATCTCGGAGGACACCGACGACCGGTGGGCGCACGTCCGTGCCCTCTGCTCGCTCTCGATCGTGCTCTCCGACCTCGACCGTCTCGAGGAGGCCACCGAGACGATCGAGCTCGCGCGCAAGCTCGCGGTCGACATGGGCGACCGATTCAGCCTGGCGGTCGCCACGGTGCAGGAAGGCCGACTGCACGAGGAGCGGGGCGACTTCGAGCGGTCGCTCCCGTTCTTCGACCGCGGTATCGAGATCTTCACCGAGTTGGGCGCTCGATGGGAGCTCGGTGACGCCCTCGCGGAGCGCGGCATCGTCGAGCGCGAGATGGGGCGCTTCGACGACGCCGAGCGCGACCTCCGCGGGGCGATCGCCATCTCCGAGGAGCTCGGGGAACGTCAGCTGGCCGGGTGGACCTGGCGCGCCCTCGCCCACGTGTCCGAGCGCCGAGGCGACCACGAGCGCGCCGCGGAGCACCGACGGCGAGCCGATCACGAGGAATCGCGCCGGCCGCGGTGACGCGGCGGCGATCGGCTAGGGAACGAGCCCGAACACGGTGCTCGGAGCCCCCGAACCGTGTCGGTTCCTCGGGCCTCCGATCACGATCCAGCCACCGGTCTCGGGCATGCGTCCCAGGTTCGCCAGGTTCTCGAGCGTGAACCGGTGGCGGTTCAAGGTGAGCCACGACTCGAGGAAGGAGGCGTCGCTCGAGGGATCGGGCCCGAACGTGTCGGTGCCGAGCGCGCCGCGCCTCGCGAGCACGCCGGTGCGGATCAGCCATCGCACGGCGAACTGCGAAAACCCGGGCTGGCTGAACCTCGCGCCGGGCTGGCCACAGTTGTAGTAGGTCGGCCGGTCGCGCCCGATCTCCGGGCCCCAGAACCGGCTGCACCCGGTGCGCAGGAGCACGGCGGCCCCCTCGGGCATCTGCCCGTGCTCGGCCTCCCATGCCTTCAGATCGGCCGTGGTCACGACGTGGTTCGCGTCGTCGGAGACCTCGGCGCGCACGTCCACGACGACCGCCGGCAGCACGTAGTCGGCGGCATCGAGATCGTCGGCGCACGGCTTCCCGTCACGGAAATGGCACGGCGCGCTGTAGTGCGTGCCGGTGTGCTCCCCCTCACGCACGTACTGCATGTAGAACCCGTCGGCGGGCACCGTGGCCACGGTGGTGAGCCGGAACGCGGGATCGCCCGGGAACAGGGGCGTTCGCGCCGGCGAGTTCACATGGCTGAGGCTCACGATGCGCGAGAAGCCCGGCAGCGCGGTGGTGTCGACGCTCCCCCGCTTCGACCCCGACGCGAGCCCGATCGAGAAGCTCGCGGCCAGCGCGGCCACGACCCCTACCAGGGCGATCATCTTCGTACGCATGCCCATCCTCCCCGTCCGGCGCGATGGTCCGACTCAGATGGCGCCATCCTGCCGCGGGACGTTCGGCCGGCGCAAATCGGGGATCCGTTCGCCCGTGCCGGACATCGGTCATGCGCCCGCACGCTCTCAGAGCGATCGCTCCTCAGGGATGGCACTCGCCGGTTCCCCAGTCGAGGACCCGCTCGTCGGTGCTCACGAACCGCCACGCGTAGTCACGCGGCCGCAGCTCGAGCTCCAGCACGCCGTGGACGTCGGTTCTGCGCACGAGCGATCCCGCGACCGGGTCTTCCTCGAAGGCGTGCGGCGTGCCGCCCCCGGTTCCGACGACGAACTCCCGGATCCCGGCCTCCTCGCTCGGCCGACCGTCGGCGTCGAGCGGAGCGAACCGCTCGTACTGATGCGCGTGACCGTTGAGCACGATGTCGACCCCCTCGTCGACCAGCACGGCCCACAGCGCCTCGAGGTCGGGCGTCGGGTCGTTGCCCTCGACCGTCCCGGAGGAGAACCGTGGATGGTGCCAGTACGCGAGCTCGCATCGGCGGTCCGCTTCGCGGAGGTCGGAACGAACCCACTCGAGCTGTGCCGCGGTGATCGCACCGTCCACCGCGGAGTTGAGGGCGACCAGGCGCCAGCGCCCGACGTCGAACCCATAGTCGCCGTCGGATCCCGGCGAGGCGCGGGCTCCGAAGTACTCGAAGTAGCCGGCCGCGCCGTCGGTCCGGTACTCGTGGTTCCCGGGCACCGGGCGGGTCCGCGCCAGGAACGCCCCCCAGGTCGGATCGTAGGAGGCCTCGAACTCGCCGAGGGTGCCGTTCGTGTACTGGTTGTCGCCGAGAGCGAGCACGACCACGGGATCGATGCGGCGCACGAGCGCGGCCGTGCCTCGCTGCGGGTCGCAGGGCTCGCCCGGGCAGGCGATGTCCCCGGCGGCCGCCACGACCGGATGATCGCCCGTGAGCGGCCGGTACGGGCGCCCGTCGGGTTCGCACGCGCCCGTGGCGGCCGCCACCGCGACGGCGACGATCGTCGTCACGAACGCCCACGGTCGCCGCGGCGCGCCTACTCGAGCCTCCCGGTCAGCTCCCGCCCGATCAACATGCGCCTGATCTCGGC
>JBOGVO010000248.1:0-17200 GCA_050692855.1 Actinomycetota bacterium
AAGACGTCGATGATTCGGTCCACCGACTGCGGTGCGTCCTGGGTGTGAAGAGTCCCGAACACGAGGTGGCCGGTCTCGGCCGCGGTGATCGCGGTCGAGATCGTCTCGAGGTCACGCATCTCGCCCACGAGGATGACGTCGGGGTCCTGGCGCAGCACGTGCTTCAGCGCGTTCGCGAACCCGTGTGTGTCGGCACCGACCTCGCGCTGGTTCACGATGCAGCTCTTGTGTTTGTGCAGGAACTCGATCGGGTCCTCGACCGTCATGATGTGGCCCTTGCGCTCGGTGTTGACGACGTCGACCATCGAGGCCAGCGTCGTCGACTTCCCCGAACCGGTAGGGCCGGTCACCACGACGAACCCGCGCTGGAACCGGGCCAGATCGGCGACCACCGTCGGCAGCCCGAGCTCGTCGATCTGCTTGATCTCGAACGGGATCACGCGGAACGCGGCGCCGATCGCATCGCGCTGCATGTAGACGTTCACGCGGAAACGGGCCCGCCCCGGCAGGGAGTACGACATGTCGAGCTCGAGCTCCTGCTCGAACCGCTCCCGCAGCTTCTGCGGCAGGATCGCGTAGATCATGCCCTGCAGGGCCTTCGGCGAGAGCGCCGGGTACCCCTCGATGCGCTCGAGGTCGCCGTGCACGCGCACCACGGGCGCGGAGCCCGCGGTGAGGTGCAGGTCCGAGCCGCCCAGATCCAGCAGCGCGCCGAGCAGCTCGGGAACCGGGACCTGGACGTCCTCTTCCTCTGGTTGGAACGCCATGCTCACGTCACTTCACCACCCTCGCGACTTCCTCGATCGACGTCACGCCCATCCGGACCTTCTCGAGGCCGTCGTCGCGGAGGCTGATCATGCCCTGCTCCATCGCGACGGCCTTGATGGTCTCCGACGAGGCGCGTTCCACGGTGAGGCGTTCGATCTCCTCGGTCATGGGCATGACCTCGTACAGCCCCATCCGGCCTCGGTAGCCGGTGTTCGCACATGCCGCGCATCCCTCGGCCCGATAGATCTCGGTGATCTCGGGCCACACCCAGTCGGGGTAGCCCGCCGCCATCAGCTCGCTCTGCTCGGGCTCGTAGGCGACCTTGCACCGCTCGCAGAGCTTGCGGGCCAGGCGCTGGGCGACCACGGAGTCGATCGCCGACGCTACGAGGAACGTCTCCACGTCCATCTCGGTCAGCCGCGTGATCGCGGCCGGCGCGTCGTTCGTGTGGAGCGAGGTCAGCACGAGGTGTCCGGTCAGGGCCGCCTCGATCGAGATCGTGGCGGTCTCCTTGTCGCGGACCTCACCGATCAACACGATGTCGGGGTCGGCTCTGAGGATCGACCGCAGCGCGCTCGCGAACGTGAGCCCCGCCTTGGGGTTCACCTGGATCTGGTTCACGCCGTTCAGCCGGTACTCGACCGGGTCCTCGACGGTGATGATGTTCTTGTCTTCCTCGTTCAGGATGTTCAGCGTCGAGTACATCGTCGTGGACTTGCCCGAGCCCGTCGGGCCCGTCACGAGGATCGCGCCGTATGGCTTGCGGAACGACACGGCGAAACGCTTGTACGACTCCTCGAGGAACCCAAGGTCCTCGAGCTTCAGGAGCGCCTGCGACTTGTCCAGGATGCGGATGACGACCTTCTCGCCGTAGACCGTCGGCAGGGTCGCGAGCCGCAGGTCGAGCTGCTTGCCGCCCACCTTCATCGAGATGCGACCGTCCTGGGGGATCCGCTTCTCGGCGATGTTCAGCTCGGCCATCACCTTCAGCCGGGAGATCAGGCCACCCTGGATGTTCTTCGGCGCCGGCGGCATCGGCTCGTGCAGCACGCCGTCGACCCGGAACCTGATGCGGACGTTCCTCTCGGCGGGCTCGATGTGCACGTCGGAGGCGCGGTCGCCCACGGCCTGGGTCATGATCGCGTTCACGAGCTTGACGATCGGCGCGTCCTCGAGGGCCGCCTCCATCTGCTCGTCCTCGGACTCGATCGCGTCGGCCGCGACGTTCGCGAGCGCCTCGACCTGGCCGTCCATCCCCGCGTACTTCTGGATCGCTCGCTCGACGTCGCCCGCCGTCGCGACGAGCGGCTGCACGTCGCGGTTCGTGATCGTGCGGATGTCGTCGAGCGCGTAGACGTTGGCGGGATCCGACATCGCGACGAGGAGCTTCCCGTCGCGCTCGCCGATCGGGATGGCCCGGTATCGTCGCGCCAGGGCCTCGGGCAACAGGGTCGTCGCGGTCGCATCGATCGGGTGGTCCGCGAGATCGACGAACTCGAGGCCGACCTGCTCGGCGAGGGCGCGCACGAGATCGCCCTCCTTGATCATGCCCATGTCGATGAGCACGCGGCCCAGCGACTTGGGCGTTCGGCGATGTTCCTCGAGCGCGGTCTCCAACTGCTCGGGCGTGATCATCCCCAGCTCGATCAGGATCTGGCCGAGCTGCTTCGACTTCCGCTTCACCGTCGTCATCGCCGTCCTTGCGTCTGCATGCCTGACCCCTGCCCGCGACGGGGCGCGTGCATCCTCCGGGCGCGTGTGTCTGCCCCGAGGCCCGTTCGGTCTAGGCCTCAGGACTTCCTTCGTCACGGTCGGAGTCCACCTGAAGCAAACCCGAGAACTCTTTGGCCAGCAGCACCCGGTCGACCTCCGCATCGTCGTCGTAGCCTTGCGCCCCATCCGATCCGGCGAGCCTCCGGGACTTCTCGCCGAGGGTCGATCGCGACACTGGGTCGTCATCGGGCGCGTCGCCGCCGACGCCCGGTTCGGGGACCTCGGCGAGGCTCGACGGCACCTCCGCCGCGGTGAGTGGAGGCTCCCCCGGATCGGCCGGAGCTGCCCCGACAGGCGGGACCCGCCCGGCCGGCTCGCCACCATGGGCAACGACCTCGACCGGCGTGGGCTTGTCGGCGGCGGGGTGCAGCGACGTCCTCGGCTTGCCGGAGGGCGTGGACGCGGCGCCCGGAACCCGCAGGCTGTCGCGACGCGAGCGGCCCTCCGCGGCGACGAGCAGCATCTGCTCCATCTGATCGACCAGGACGCCCGGCCGGGTGCCCACCTCGGCCAGGACGAATGCCGCGTAGGGCCCCCGCCTGACATAGGCCCAGACCTGATCCGGGAACTCGACGAAGCTCTTCTCGGGCTCGCCGAGCACGGTGAACCTGAGCCACGCTGCTTTGGCGAGGCTCTCGTCCTCGTTCGGATAGGCGCCGAGCACCAGCCCGTCCCTGGTCAGGATGATGGCGCCCGTCACCCCGCTCATGCTCACGGAGATCCGCTGCGCGAGCGCGGAGTAGTCGTCCATCTCCGCTCCAGCATCGACGGAGCGTGGAGCGCGCTTGAGGAACACGCCCCCGAAGGACGCCTGGGCGGTCCTTCGCCGGGGTCAGCGCAGCTCGGCGAGCGCGGTCACCGCGGCCGCCGACATCACGTCGAGCGGCGCGGGGCCGCCGGTCCACAGCTCGAACGAGAGCGCCGCCTGGTGCAGCAACATCCCGAGTCCGCCGAACGCGTCGGCGCCGGAGTCGCGCGCGGCGACCTGCAACGGCGTCTGGGCGGGGTGGTAGAGCAGGTCGACCACGAGCACGCCCTCGTGCAGCGCCGGGAGCGGCGGCGCCGTCACGCCGTCGGAACCGAGCGGCGTGGCGTTCACCACCAGGTCACGTTCGAGACCCTCGGCTTCCCCGAACGTCACCACCTCGACCTCGACGGGGAGATCCCGCACCGTCGCTACCAGGTCGTCGGCGCGCGAGGCCTCCCTCGCCGCCACGGAGAGCCGGCGCAGCCCGCCGGCCGCCAGCGCGAGCGCCACCGCCCGCGCCGCCCCTCCCGCGCCGAACACGAGCGCCGAGCGGTCCGCCGGGTCGAAGCCTGCGTCGCGCCGGACGAACCGATCGAACCCGGGAACGTCGGTGTTGTGTCCGTGGAGCCGCTCCCCGTCCACCACGAACGTGTTCACCGCCTGCAGGCGCTGGGCGTCCTCGGTGAGCTCGTCCGCGAGCACCGCGCTCTGGGTCTTGTGCGGCATCGTGACGTTGGCGCCACGGAACCCGAGCGCGACGAGCCCGTCCGCCGCCGCCCGCATCGCCCCGAGGGCCACGGGGAGCGGGATGTAGGCCCAATCCAACCCGGCCGCGGCGAACGCGGCGTTGTGGATGGCGGGCGAGAGGCTGTGCGCGACCGGCCACCCGATCACGCCGGCGACGTGGGTGGCCCCACCGATCGGGGCCCCACCGATCGGGGCCCCACCGATCGGAGCCCCGCCCGCGCGCTCAGCCGAGGCACGCATCGACGTTGGCGAGGTGCTTCTTGTAGGTCACGGCGAACCGGTGGGCACCGTCGTCGCCGCAGAGCACGTAGTAGAAGTACGGCGTGTCGGCGGGGTTCAACGCCGCCCGCAGCGACCAGAGGTACGGGTTCGCGATCGGCGTGGGGGGCAGCCCGGTCCGGATGCGGGTGTTGTAGGGCCCATCGGTCTCGATGTCGGAGGTCGAGAGCTCGCCGTCGGGGGTGGGGTCGTCGTACAGCAGCGTGGCGTCGATGCCGAGCGTCATGCCCTCGCGCAGCCGGTTGTAGATGACGCCGGCGATCAGGGGACGGTCCGCCTGCACCGCGGCCTCCTTCTCGATCATCGACGCGATCACGACGACCTCGTACGGCGTGACCCCGAGTGCCTCGGCCCGGTCCCAGGGCAGGTTCGCGGTCTCCTCGGAGAACTGATCGAGCAGTCGTTGGATCACGGCGTCGGCGTCGTCGCGTGTGGGGATGCGATACGTCTCCGGCCATAGGAAGCCCTCGAGCGAGGCGCCGGCGGGCAGCTCGGCCGGGCGATCGAACGTCCCCTTCTCGACCCGGGCCAGGAACTCCTCGGCCGGGATGCCGAGCGACTCCTCCATCGCGGCGGCGATCTGGGTGATGCGGTACCCGGGCGGGATCAGCACGTCGGCGGTCGGGATGTCCTTCGGCGGGGTGGTGAGCACCTCGACCGCCTCGTCGAGGGTCATGCCGGTCGTGAGTGGGTACGTGCCCGCTCTGATCTCGCTCGACTTGCCGGTGCCCCGCATCAGGAGGTTGCCCACGAACCCTCCGCAGGGGATCACCTCCTCGGCCGCGAGCCCGTCGACGACCTGGTCCGCGGTCGCGCCTTCCTCGACGGTGAACGAGACGTCGCGGGCGGGCCCGCGGGCCGCGCCCTTGCATCCCTCGTAGTAGCGGCTCACCATGACGAGCGCCGCGACGAACCCGCCCACCAGGACGAACAGGATCAGCAGCGAGACCCTCCGCGGCCGGTCGCGGTGGACGGGGCGGTCCGCACGGTGCGGCCTCGTCGTCTCCATCGGCTCCCGAGGATAACCGGTCGCCCGTCGCGGCCGTGTGTCATCGCTGCGCATCGAGCCAGGCACCGAGGATCACGACCGCCGCACTCTCGTCGACGACCTCGCGGCGGCGCCTGCCGGCGATGCCTGCCTCCCGCAGAGCCCGCTCGGCCTCGACGGTGCTCAAGCGTTCGTCCTGCAACTCGACGGGCACGGCGACCACCGCGCGCAACGCATCGGCGAACGCTTCCGCCTGCTGCGCACGAGGTCCCGACGCGCCCGACATCGACCGGGGGTGCCCCACGACGACCACCGAGATCCCGAGGTCGCCGACGAGCGCCGCGACCGCCTTCAACTCCCCCGGCGGCTGCCCGACCCTGACCGTGCCGTGCGGCACCGCAACGCGCCGGTCGGGATCGGACACCGCGACCCCGATGCGCGCATCGCCGAGATCGAGACCGAGCACCCGCCCGGGCGGTCCCGCAGCTTCCTCGTCTCGGGGCGTGTCGCTGGTCCGATCCATGCTAGTGCGCGCCGAGGAGCTCCTCGAGACGCGCGGGGATGCCACGGATCGCCCCGTCGAGAGCCTCGGCGCGCTTCCCCCCCGCGAACCCGAGCCCGGGCTTGCCTCCCGCTCCCCCGCCGATGGCCGCGGCGGCGGGCTCCAGCAGCTGCGTTGCCGTCACGCCTCGGTCGACGAGCGGCTTCGAGCTGGCGGCGACGAGGAGGGCCTTCCCTCCCTGACCGGTGCCGAGCACGACGGCGGCCTCACCACCGAGCTTGTCGACCACCTTCTGCGCGAGATCGCGCAGCGTGTCGGCGTCCGCGTCCTGCAGCTCGTGCACGAGCCGGACCCCGTCGTGCACGACGGCTCGCGAGACGAGCTCGTCGACCCGCCCCGCTGCCTGCTGCTGGGCGACCCGGCCGAGCTCGTTCTTCAGGCGCCGGTTCTCATCGACGACCCGGCGGGCGTGCTCGAGCGCTGCCGTCGCGTCCTTGCTGCCGAGCGCCGCGACGAGCCCTCGAAGCAGCTCGCGCTCCGCGTTGATCTCGCGCAGGGCGTCGGGACCGACGAGGGCCTCGACGCGCCGCATGCCCGATCCGATCGAGCCCTCGTGCAGGATGCGGAGCACCCCGACGCGACCCGTGCGCTCCACGTGCGTGCCCCCGCAGAGCTCGCGTGAGTAGTCGCCGATCTCCACCACACGCACGACGTCGCCGTACTTCTCGTCGAAGAGCATGACGGCGCCGAGCGCCTTCGCCTCGCTCATCGAGGTCTCGAAGATGTTCGGGGCGTCGTCGCGCGCGAGCAGCCGGTTCGCCTCGAGCTCGGCCTGCTCGAGCACCTCGACCGGCACGGACGACGGATGCGGGAAGTCGAATCGCAGCCGCCCGGGCGCGACCAAGGACCCGGCCTGACGGGCGTGCTCACCCAGCATGTGCTTCAGCGTCCAGTGCACGACGTGGGTCGACGTGTGGGCGCGTGCCGTCGCCTCGCGACGCTGCCGGTCGATCTCGGCGATCGCGTCTTGGCCCGGTCGCACCTCACCGGAGGCGACCGTACCCACGTGCATGATCGATGCCGGCCCGGCCCACTGCGCGTCGCGAACCCGCACGACGCCCGTGTGCGTGCGGATCTCGCCCTCGTCGCCCACCTGCCCGCCGGACTCCGCGTAGAACGGCGTGCGCTCGAGGAACACGAGCACCTCGTCGCCTTCCTGCGCCGCGTCGAGCTCGCCGCGGTCCGCGCCGAGGAGCATCGCGATCGACGCCTCGGCCTCGGGCTGGGCATAGCCGACGAACTCCGTCGGGGGAACGGCTCCGGCATCGAGTCCGATCTTCTTCACCGCGGCGCGCGCCCGCGCACGCTGCTCGTCGAGCAGCGTTGCGAATCGATCCATGTCGACGGTGAGCCCCGCCTCAGCGGCCCATTCCTCGATCTGCTCCCGCGGGATGCCGAACGTGTCGGACAACGTGAACGCGTCGTCGCCCGCGATGACGGAACCCGTGGCGCGCTCCTTCGCCTCCTCGAAGAGCACCAGGCCCTTGCCGAGCGTCGCCGCGAACCGGCCTTCCTCGGAGTCGGCGACCTGACGCACGAACGCCTCGTTCTCTCGGAGCTCCGGGTAGGCGTCGCCGAACCCATCGATCACCGTGGTGATGATGGGGTCGAGCACGCTGCCCTCGATCCCGATGCGTCGCCCGTGCGAGACCGCGCGCCGCAACATCCTGCGAAGGACGTAGCCACGACCTTCGTTGGAGGGCTGCACCCCGTCCGCGATCAGGAACGTGGTGGCGCGGCCGTGCTCGGTCACGATCTTCAGCGAGATGTCGTCGTCCGGATCGTGGCCGTGGCGCTTGCCGGACAGACGCTCGGCTTCCTCCAGGGTCGGGCTGAACAGGTCGGTCTCGAACACGTTGTCGACGCCCTGCAGGATCATCGCCACCCGTTCGAGCGAGGAGCCGGTGTCGACGTTCTTCCCCGGAAGCGGAGCCACGATCTCGCCGGCGTCGTCGATCTGCTCCTGGATGAAGACCAGGTTCCAGATCTCCATGAAACGCTCTTCGTCGACGTCGGGACCGCCCTCGGGGCCGTATCTCGCCCCCCGGTCGACGAATATCTCCGAGCACGGGCCGGCCGGACCGGCGGCGTGCGTGTGCCAATAGTTGGCGAGCTCGCCGTCGACATCGAGCTTGCCCCGCCGGACGATGCGGTCGGGCGGGACGCCGGCCAGATCGACCCACGCCGACGCGGCCTCGTCGTCCTCGTCGTAGACCGTGACCCAGAGCAGGTCGTGGTCGATGCCGTAGACCTCGGTGACGAGCTCGTGGGCCCACGTGATCGCCTCGGCTTTGAAGTAGTCGGCGAACGAGAAGTTGCCGAGCATCTCGAAGAAGGTCTCGTGCCTGGCGTCGAGCCCAACGTTCTCGATGTCGTTCGTGCGCATCACCTTCTGTGAGGTGACCGCGCGCGCGTACGGGGCCTGGGCCTGGCCCAGGAAGTACGGGATGAACTGGTTCATGCCCGCGTTCGTGAGCAGCAGGCCGGATCCGGGCGGCGGGATCAGAGACGACGAGCGGACACGTGTGTGCCCGCGATCGGCGAAGAACTCCAAGAACGTCTCGCGGATGCCGGCGCCGTCCATCGAGCGAGTCTACCGGCGCCCTCGGCGGCGGCCTCAGGCGGCGGGGGGATCGCCCGGGCGGGACTCGCCGCCGGGCGTGGGGAGCCCCGTGTCGCGGCGCAGCTCTGCCTCGCGTTCGTCCATCGCTCGCTTCCCTTCCTGGATGGACTCGGAGACGAGCTTCGAGAGGTCGAGCAGGCCGCCCTTCGCCTCGCGGGCGATCGTCTGGGGAGCGACCCGCCGCGCCTGCTTCCGGGTCCACCGCGAGGCGAGGATGGCGCCGGCGGCGCCGGCACCGAGCCCCAGCGCGACCCAGAAGCCGCGCTTCACGACGACTTGCCCCGCGCCTTCGCGAACCCCTTGCGCAGGCCGGCGCCCACGCTGATGACCTTGACGAGCGGGCTCGCGGCGGCCTGCTCGACGAGACCGGAGAGCTTCTCCACGCGACCCACGATGTCGGTCGCGCTCACGAGCATCGTGTCGACGCGGTCGAGCTCTCGGTTCGCCCGCTCGACCGAGCCCTTGACCTCGCGCAGGAGCGGCACGGTCTCCTCGCGCATCGTGTCGATCGTCATCTTCGTGCTCTCGAGCACCCGGAACGTGTTGAGCAGCACCACGCACAGGGCGAGGACGAGCAGGCCCCAGAACGCGGCCAGGATGATGAGGGCGGTGTCGCCGGCCGTGAGGGCGAGCAGCGTCATGATCGTGCCTCCGTTGGGTCGTCGTGGCGTGAAGCGCCTAGCCTACCCGACCCGTTCGCGCGCCCGGCAGCCCGACCTCACCCCTCGTCCGAGCCCTTCGGATGCCCGGTGCCCGGGTCGCGAGGCACGTCCTCGCCCTGCCCGGAGGGCTCGTAGTACCGCCGGTCGGAGAGGCTCGCCGGCCGGTACTGCTGCTCCACCGCGTGCCCGGGGAAGTCGTGCGGGTACCGGTAGCCCTTCCCGTGACCGAGCTGCTTCGCGCCGCGGTAGCTCGCGTCGCGCAGATGCAGGGGCACCGGCTCCGCCGACGGCGCGTCCTCGAACGCCGCGCCGATCGCCGCGTAGACGCTGTTGGACTTCGGCGCGGTCGCGAGATACACGGTGGCATGGGCGAGGTTCAGGCGCACCTCGGGCAGGCCGACGTGCTCCACCGCCTGCGCCGCCGCGACCGCGACCAGCAGCGCTCGCGAGTCCGCCATGCCGATGTCCTCGCTCGCGTGCACGATCAGGCGCCTGGCGATGAACCGCGGGTCCTCACCGGCCTCGATCATGCGAGCGAGCCAGAACAGCGCCGCATCGGGGTCGGAGCCCCTGATCGACTTGATGAACGCGCTGATCACGTCGTAATGCGCGTCTCCCTGCCGGTCGTACACGATGGCCTTCTTCTGCACCGCGTCGGCCGCGACGTCGCGGGTGATCTCGCCGGCGCCCGCGGCCTGGGCGGCCTCGGCCGAGGCCTCCAGCCCGGTGAGCGCCATGCGGGCGTCGCCGCCGGCCACCGTGACGAGGTGCTCGAGGGCGTCGTCCGCGATCGTCAGCTCCGATCGCCCCAGCCCGCGGTCGTCGTCGGCGAGCGCGCGGCGCACGAGGGTGCGCACCGCCTCCTCGTCGAGCGGTTCGAGCCGGAGCAGCAGGCACCGCGAGAGCAGCGGGGTGTTCAGGGAGAAGTACGGGTTCTCGGTGGTGGCCCCGATCAGCGTGACCGTGCCCTCCTCGACCGCGGGCAGGAGCACGTCCTGCTGAGCCTTCGACCACCGGTGCACCTCGTCGACGAACAGCACCGTGCGGAACAGGCCGCCCCGGGCGCCCTCCATCACCTTCCTCGCATCGGCGACGCCGGAGTTCACGGCCGAGAGCTGCACGAGCTCGGCGCCGACCGCGTCGGCGAGCAGGTGCGCGAGCGTCGTCTTGCCCGTTCCGGCCGGGCCCCACAGCACGATCGACGGCAGGCTCCCTCTGGACAGGATGCGCGTGAGCGCCCGGTCCTCACCCACCAGGTGGCCCTGCCCGACGAACTCCTCGAACGTCCGCGGCCGCATGCGCGCCGCGAGCGGCGCATCGGCCATGCTCACCCCTCCTTCGAGCCCTGCGGGTCGGGCACGAGCGCGATCCCGAGCTCGCGCAGCTGCGCCTCGTCGACCGGCGCCGGCGCCCCCGTGAGCGGATCGGTGCCCGACTGCGACTTCGGGAAGGCGATCACGTCGCGGATCGCGTCCTTGCCGGCCAGCACCATCACGAGCCGGTCCAGTCCCATCGCGATGCCGCCGTGCGGCGGCGCGCCGAGGGCGAGTGCACGCAACAGGTGCCCGAACTGCTCCTCGACCTCGTCGGGGGGCAGCTGCAGCGCCTCGAAGACGCGGCGTTGCAGGGCCGCGTCGTGGATACGGATGCTGCCCCCGCCGATCTCGAACCCGTTCAGCACGAGGTCGTACGCGCGTGCCCTGGCCGTCTCAGGCGCGAGGTCGTCGGAGGCGGGCGAGGTGAAGGGGTGATGCACCGAGACCCAGCGCTCCTCGTCGTCGCTGTACTCGAACAGCGGCGGGTCGACCATCCAGCAGAACGACCACGTGTTCTCGGGCACGAGGTCGAGCCTGGTCGCGAGATCGCGGCGCAGGCCGTCGAGCGCGACGTCCGCGCGGTCCCGACGATCGGCGACGATGCAGACGAGGTCGCCCTCGGCGGCGCCGGTGCGTTCGAGCACGCCCGCGATCTCGCCGGGCGAGAGGAACTTCTCCACGGGCGAGCGCACCACCGACCCCGCCCCGACGGCCATCCAGACGAGCCCGGCGGCACCCCGGCCCTTGGCGTCCTCGATCAGGCGATCGAGCTCCTTTCGGGAGAGCGATGCGGCGCCCGGAGCCGCGAGCGCCTTGATCGCGCCGTCGTCGGCGAGCACCTTCGCGAACGCGTTGAACCCGGTGCTCGCGAACACCGGCGCGAGGTCGGCGAGCTCCATCCCATAGCGCAGGTCGGGCTTGTCCGAGCCGTACCGGGCCATCATGTCCGGGTACGTGAGCCGCGGGAACGGCGTCGCGACCTCCACCCCGACGATCTCGCGCACGATGCTCGCGTACAGCGGCTCGATCAACGCGATGAGATCGTCCTCGGTCACGAACGACATCTCCACGTCGAGCTGGGTGAACTCGAAGCCGCGGTCGGCCCGGGACGCCTCGTCGCGCAGGCACCGCACGATCTGGTAGTAGCGGTCCTGCCCGCCGACCATGAGCAGTTGCTTCAGCTGCTGCGGCGACTGCGGCAGGGCGTAGAACGTGCCCGGCCACAGCCGGCTCGGCACGAGGAAGTCGCGGGAGCCCTCGGGGGTGGAGCGGGTGAGGATCGGCGTCTCGATCTCGACGAAGCCGAGCGCGTCGAGGTGCTCGCGCATCAGACGCACGATTTGGGCGCGCATCGCGAGCACCTTGGTCATCTCGGGCCGGCGCAGGTCGAGGTAGCGGTAGCGCAGCCGGAGGTCCTCCCCCGCCTCGATGCGATCCTCGATCGGGAAGGGCGGCGTGTCGGACGGGTTCAACACCTCGAGCGTGGACGCCGCGACCTCGACGTCGCCGGTGGCGAGGTCGGGGTTCCGCATGCCCTCGGGCCTCGCCCGCACCGTGCCCACGACTCGGACGACGTCCTCCGCACCGAGGCGCTGCCCGGCCGCATGCGCCTCGGCCGCTTCCTCGGGATGGAAGACGACCTGCACGGCGCCCTCGCGGTCCCGGAGGTCGATGAACGTCACCCCGCCGTGGTCGCGGCGGTGGGCAACCCACCCGCAGAGGGTCACCTCGGTGCCGGCCCGGTCGAGCCTGAGCTCGCCGCACGCGTGCGACCGCATCGACGTCCGCATCTCCGGCGTCATGCGGGCTCGTCCGCTCGATCGTCGAGCCTCGCGAGCCACTCGACGACGTCGGGCGACGCCACCGTCTTCTGCACGCCGTCGACGAGCCGGCGAAGGGTCACCACGCCCTCCGCGAGCTCCCGCTCGCCGATGATCGCCGCGAACCCGGCATCGGCGCGATCGGCCATCTTGAGCTGCGCCTTGAGGGGCCGGTCCTCGAACGCGCGGTCCGCCGAGACGCCGGCCGAGCGGAGGTCGTCGACCAGCGCGCGCGCCCGGGCGGCGGCGGCATCGCCGAGCGCCACGACGAAGCAGCGGGGCGTGCGGACGACCGGCGGCGCGAGGCCCTCGCCCTCCATCGCGAGCACCACGCGATCGAGGCCCATCGCGAACCCGACGCCCGGCGTGGGGGGCCCGCCGAGGGCCTCGGCCAGTCCGTCGTAGCGCCCGCCGGCGTTCACCGTGCTCGCGGTGCTCGCCGCACTGGCCCCGCTCGACGAGAGCGCTCCGGAGATCCACTCGAACGCCGTGCGGGTGTAGTAGTCGAGCCCACGCACCAGCCGAGGATCGAGCTCGTAGCGCACGCCGGCGTCGTCGAGGCCCGCACGCACGGCCGCGAAGTGCGTCGCACACGGCTCGCAGAGATGGTCGGCGATCGACGGCGCGGCCCGAACGAAGTCCTTGTCGCCGTCGACCTTGCAGTCGAAGACCCGGAGGGGATTCCTGTCGAGGCGCACCCGGCAGTCCTCGTCGAGCCGATCGCGGAACGGTGCGAAGTAGTCGACGAGGAGCTCGCGGTAGCCCGGCCGGCACACCCGGTCGCCGATCGAGTTCAAGTGCAGCGCGACGTCGCGCAGCCCACGGTCCCGCAGGAACCGGTCGCCGAGCACGATCACCTCGACGTCGGCGCCCGGTGCGGCGGCGCCGATCACCTCGATCCCGAACTGACGGAACTCGCGCATGCGTCCGGCCTGTGGGCGCCCGTGGCGGAACTCCGACGCGACGTAGTACGCCTTGAACGGGTTCGGAAGGGATTGCGCGTTCGTCAGGTAGGCGCGCACGACGCCCGCGGTGCTCTCCGGCCGCAGTGTGACCAAGCGCCCGCCCTTGTCCTCGAACGTGTACATCTCCTTGGTCACGACGTCGGAGGTCTCCCCCGAGGTGCGCACGAACAGCTCGGTGTGCTCGAACGTCGGCGTCTCGACGTAGCGATAGCCGAACAGGCCGGCGGCTCGGTGCGCCTCGTCGTACAGGCCGAGCATCGCGTCGCCGCGCGATGGCAGCAGGTCCTGCGTGCCGCGGGGCGGAACCAGCTCCATCAGGCGAGCTCCCGGAGGAACGGGTTCGAGGAGCGCTCACGCCCCACGGTCGTGTCGGGGCCGTGCCCCGGGAGCACCGGCAGCTCGTCGGGGAAGTCGAGGAACCGGCGCAGGCTGACCAGCATCGCGGCGGGATCGGAGTTCGGGAAGTCCGAGCGCCCGATGGACCCGGCGAACACCAGGTCGCCCGAGCAGAGCGCCCCGCCGGCGTCGATGCGGAAGACGCAGTGTCCGGGCGTGTGCCCGGGCGTGTGCACGACCTCGAGCTCGAGCCCGGCCAGTCGCAGCACGTCGCCGTCGCCGAGCGGGCGCAGGTCCTTCACCGGGGCGAGCGGGTTGTCGAACCCGGCGCCCCACGCGGCCTCGTCGGTGAACGCGACGGCGTCGGCGTCGTGCACGTACACGGGCATCTCGCCCGCGAAGTCACCCGCTTCCCCGGCGTGATCGAGGTGCGCGTGGGTCGCGAGCACCGCGACCGGCACCTTCCCGGCCCGGGTGAGGAGCTCGTGCACGTCCGGCGAGGAGAACCCGGGATCCACGACGACCGCCTCGTCGCTCTCGTCGGACGAGAGCAACCAGCAGTTCGTGCCGTACGGGTTGGCGTTGTAGACGTCGAGCCACATCAGGCCGCCCATGCTAGCGGACGCCTGCGAGCCGCCCGGCGCCGGTCGCCGATCAGAGCGAGGCGGTGTCGAGCACGAGCGTGACCGGCCCGTCGTTCAGGAGCTCGACCTGCATGTCGGCCCCGAAGACGCCGCGCCCGACCTTGATCCCCGCGCGCTCGAGGGCGGCGGCGAACGCTTCCACGAGCTCGGCCGCGATGCCCGGCTCGGCGGCATCGGTCCACGAGGGTCGGCGGCCCTTCCGCAGGTTGGCCAGGAGCGTGAACTGCGAGACCACGAGCACCTGGCCGCCCACGTCGCCGATGGCCAGGTTCATCTTCCCGACGTCGTCGGCGAACACGCGCAGCGTGGCGACCTTGTCGGCGAGGCGAGCGGCGCCGGCCACGTCGTCGTCGTGCCCGACCCCGACAAGGGCGAGGAACCCGTGCCCGATCGAGGCGATCGCGTCGCCGGCGACGGTGACCGAGGCGCAGGAGACCCGTTGGATCACGACCCGCATGCCGGTTAGCTGGGAACCACGCGGTACGCGTCGTACACGCTCTCGACCCGCTTCACCGTGGCCAGCACGCTCGAGAGGTGCGCGATGTCGGCGAGCTCGAACGTGAACCGCAGCCGCGTGATGCGGTCCTTCCCCGTGGCCGAGGTCGCCGAGAGGATGTTCACGTGGTTGTCGGAGAGCACCGTCGCGACATCGGAGAGCAGGCGCGTGCGATCGAGGGCCTCCACCTGGATCGCCACGACGAACGACGTCGGCTTGCCTTCGGCCCAAGTCACCTCGATCAGGCGCTCGGGCTGCTTGCGCAGCGCCGTGACGTTCGGGCAGTCGGTGCGGTGCACGCTCACGCCCTGTCCCTTCGTCACGAACCCGAGGATCTCGTCGCCGGGCACCGGCGTGCAGCACCGGCTGAGCCGCACCCACACGTCGTGGAGCCCCCGAACCACGACGCCCTTCGCGATGTCGTCCGGCGAGCCCAAGCGCACGGGCCGCGCGAGCGGCACCTCCTCGACGTCCTCGTCTGCGTCGCCGGCCACCAGGCGCGAGACCCTGGCCACCACCGACTGCGGCGACACCTGGCTCTCGCCGACCGCGACGTAGAGCGCCTCGAGGCTGGGGTACTTCAGCTCCTCGGCGACCTGCGTGAGGGAGGCGGTGGTCGCGAGTCGCTTGATCGGCAGGTTCTGCTTGCGCATCAGCCGCGTGACCGCGTCACGGCCCTGTTCGAGGGCGTCCTCCCGGCGGCCGCGCGAGAACCACTGGCGGATCTTCGATCGGGCCCTGGGCGTCTTCACGAACTGGAGCCAGTCCTGCGAAGGCCCCTCCCCCTGCGCCTTCGAGGCGAGGATCTGGACCGTGTCCCCGGTGCGCAGCTCGTAGTCGAGGGGAACGAGCTTGCCGCCGATCTTGGCGCCGATGGTGCGGTGCCCGACGTCGGTGTGGATCGCGTAGGCGAAGTCGACGGGCGTCGCACCCGCGGGGAGGTTCACGACGTCGCCCTTCGGTGTGAACACGAAGACCTGGCCCCCGTACAGGTCGATGCGCAGCGAGTCCATGAACTCGCGCGGGTCGGCCATGTCCTTCAACCAGTCCATCATCTGGCCGAGCCACGCCGCCTCGGCCGAGGCTTCCTTCGCCTGCTTGCCGCCCTCCTTGTAGCGCCAGTGAGCGGCGATGCCGAACTTCGCCGTGCGGTGCATGTCTCGCGTGCGGATCTGGATCTCCAGCGGCTTGCCCCCCGGCCCGACGACCGTCGTGTGCAGCGACTGGTACATGTTCGACTTGGGCATCGCGACGTAGTCCTTGAAACGGCCGGGGATCGGCTTCCACAGGGAGTGCACGGCCCCGAGCGCGGCGTAGGTGTCACGAAGCGAGTCGACGAGGATGCGCACGCCGACGAGGTCGTAGATCTCGTTGAACTCCTTGCCGCGGATCACCATCTTCTCGTAGATCGAGTACAGGTGCTTCGGGCGGCCCTCGACCTCCGCCTTCACACCGAGCTCCTTGAGCTTCGTGCGCGCCTCGGCGGTCACGTGCTCGATCAGGGCTTGGCGTTCGCCGCGCCTCGCGTCGACCAGGCTCGCGATCTCGCGGTACGGACCGGGGTGGAGCGCCTTGAACGACAGGTCCTCCAGCTCCCACTTGATCTCCTGCACCCCCAGTCGATGGGCGAGCGGCGCGTAGATCTCGAGCGTCTCCGTCGCGATGCGCCGCCGCTTCGGCTCGGGGAACACCTCGAGCGTCCGCATGTTGTGCAGCCGGTCGGCGAGCTTGATCAGGAGCACCCGGATGTCGCCGGCCATCGCCACGATCATCTTGCGCACGTTCTCGGCCTGCTCCTGCTCGCGGGTGCGGAACTCGAACCGATCGAGCTTCGTCAGCCCGTCGACGATGCGCGCCACCTCGGCGCCGAATCCCTCCTCGATGTCGTCGAGCGTGACCTTCGTGTCCTCGACCGTGTCGTGCAGCAGGGCGGCCTCGAGGGTGGTGGTATCGAGCCGCAGGTCGGCCAGGATGTCCGTCACCGCCACGGGATGGGAGATGAAGTCCTCGCCCGACTTCCGCTTCTGCCCCTCATGCGAGGTCTCGGCGAACGCGAACGCACGGGCGATCTCGCGCACGTCGGCCTTGGGGTTGTAGCCGCGAACCTTCTTGAGGACCGGATCGATCAGCGATCGCTGCGCGGGTTCGCCCCTGCGCAGCCGAGGGCGAGGGATCGGCAGACGTCCGCCGCGACGGGGCGTCGACTCTCGGTCGGGCCTGAGGTCTTCCCTGCTGTCCACCGCGCCTCCTCGTCCCCAGTGTAGGGGCTGTGCGGCGCGCGACCGTGCTCTCCGGGTCGCTCAGTAGTGGATCAGCGTGTACAGCTCGTGGTCCGCGAGTCGCTCCCGGCCATGGAGGAAATCGAGCTCGATCACGGTCGCGATGCCGCACACCTCGCCGCCGACCTGATGCACGAGCGATGCGGCGGCCTTCGCCGTGCCGCCGGTGGCCAGCACGTCGTCGACGATCAGCA
>JBOGVO010000249.1:0-7384 GCA_050692855.1 Actinomycetota bacterium
GGGGGTCCTTCCCACGGTCGGAGAGCTCGCCGGCGAGCCCGGCCACCATCCACCCCCAGAACCACAGGCCCAACGCGCCGATCACGATCGAGCCGTACGCCGTGAAGCGCCCGGGAGCGTAGGCGCCGGCGGGCGCGGACTCGTCGAGCGAACGGAACCCGAGCACGATGGCGGCCGGAGAGCTACAGGCCATCACGAACGGACCGACACACGCGAGCACGAAGGCCGAGACGGCCTTCCGCCGGCCCGGAACGACACCGGGAAGCTGTTCCACGGCAGCGATGCTAGGCGCGCGCCTCCCCCCTGGGAACGACCGAACGGCCTAATCGACCTCGACGCGGCTCTGGTCGCCCACGATCAATCGACGGGCGCCGCTCCCCGAGTGCCGCACCTCGACGCGACGTCCGAGGATCGACCCGGTCAACCCGCGGGCATCGACGATGGTGCAGTCCTCCATCACGATCGAATCGGCGACCTCACTGCCCTCGATGTGGCATCCCCGGCCGATCGAGACATCGGGGCCCAGTGTCGAACGATCGACGATGGCGCCCTCCCCGATCACGAGCGGGCCTCGGAGCGAGCTCGCGGTGACCTTGGCCCCGGCGCGCACGACGACCTGCCCCTCGATCGTCGTGGCGTCGTCGAGGTCGCCTTCGACCGACGGTGCGAGCGCGGCGAGCATCATGCGGTTCGCCTCGAGCAGGTCTTCAGGGCGGCCGGTGTCCTTCCAGTAGCCGCTCACCATCTCGGCGCGCACCTCGCGCCCCGAATCGAGCAGCCACTGGATCGCCTCGGTGATCTCGTACTCGCCTCGCCACGAGGGCTGCAGCGTGCGACATGCGTCGAGGATCGCGTTCCGGAACAGGTACACCCCCACCAGCGCCAGGTCACTGAGCGGTTCGGTCGGCTTCTCGACGAGACGCACCACCCGCTCGTCCTCGAGGACGGCCACGCCGAAATGCTCCGGCTCGGGCACGCGGGCGAGCAGGATGTGCGCGTCGGCATCCCCGCGCTCGAACTCCTCGACGAACCGCCTCACGCCACCGAGGAGCACGTTGTCGCCGAGGTAGAGCAGGAAGGGGCCGTCGCCCAGGAACGGTGCGGCGGTCATCACCGCGTGCGCGATGCCGAGCGGTTCGTCCTGTGGGATGAACGTGACCTCGAGGCCCCAGCGCGACCCGTCCCCCACGGCCGCGCGCACCTCGTCGCCCGTGGCCCCCGTCACGATGCCAACGTCTCGGATCCCGGCCTCGCCGATCGCCTCGAGCGCCTGGAACAGGATCGGGGTGCCGGCGACCGGGATCAGCTGCTTCGCGTTGGTCGACGTGATCGGCCGAAGCCGCGATCCCTCACCCCCCGAGAGCACGAGCGCGCGCATCAGACGGGCGAGGGACACTCGGCCGGCGGGGCGCCGCTGCCGACAGGAGCGGGGTCGTAGGAGGCGTCGATGAAGACGACCACGTCGTCGGGCAGGCCCGCCACCTGCCTCAGCTCGAGCGACGGGAAGTACTTCGCGACGACCTGGGCCTCGGCGTCTGCGTCGGGCGCGAAGGCGATCACGCTGCCGGGCACCTTCTTCGCGTACGCCGTGAACGTGCTCAGCCCCGGCGAGATGTCGAACCCCGCCTGCGAGAGCACCTGCTGCGCCTCGGCGATCCTGCCGTCCGACGCGTGGTCGACCGCGAGCACCGGCACGTTGGCCTCGGAGGGCGGCGTGTACACGAGGTCGCGGCCGACGTTGCCGAGCGGCTCGCCGTCGCGGATCGCGGCGAAGATGCGCTCCGCCGAGGCGTCCATGCGCAGGATGCCGAGGTTCACGGGATCGGGATAGGCCGGCACGGTGCGGAACTCCGCGGCGCCGGTCGAGATGCCCTGCAGCTGGCCGACGAGGAACGCGAGATCGGCGAGGTTCAGCCCTTGGTCTCGCGTGAGGTTCTGCATGATCGGCTTGATCATCACGGGAAGCTGCGCGAGCTGATCGGGTTCGAGCAATCGGTTGATCACGGCGCGGAGGAACTGCTGCTGGCGAGCGATGCGGTAGAAGTCGGGCGCCGCAGCGTCACAGCGGAGATGCCGGGTACGAACGTACGCCAGCGCCTGATCGCCGGGGAGCCGTTGACATCCAGGCTGCACGTCGAGCGCGGTGAGCTCGTCCACGATGCGTCCATCGGGCGTGTTGACGTTCTCGGACGGGATACACATGTCGACTCCGCCCAAGGTGTCGATCACCCCTTGGAAGCCGGCGAGGTCGACGTAGAGCACGTGGTTGATCTTGAGCCCAGTCAACCTGTGCACGGTCGCGGCGACCAGCGCCGGTCCCCCGCCGTCGATGCCGCCCGCGAAGGACGCGTTGATCTTGTCCTCACCCACACCGGGGATCTGGACGGCCAGGTCGCGCGGGAACGAAAGGATGATCGCCTTCTCGAGCGCGGGATCGGTGTGCACGAGCATGATCGTGTCGGCCCGGTTCTCGCCGCCGATCTGCTGGTCGGTCCCGAACTGCTCGCGCTCCTCGGCGGTCAGGCCGGCGCGAGAGTCGCTGCCGAGCAGCAGGTAGTTGCAGACGTCGTCGATGCAGGGACCCGTCGGGGCCTCCTCCCCGCCTCCCTCGAGGTCGCCACCGATCGTGATATCGACCTTCGGCCCCGCATCGGCGGCCTGTCGATACGCAACGAATCCGTAGGCGCTGCCTAGGCCGATCAGCAAGGAGAGCGTGGCGGTGAGGGCAACGGCCACCCGAGCGAGGCGACCGTGACCTGACGCCGGGGCTGGCCGATCGTCGGACATGCGGTCAAGCGTACCCGCGGGCTCCTCGGCGGGGAGTGGGGGAACGCGTGGCGTTCCTGTGGCGGAACCTTGGCGGCGCAGCCCGTCCCGCCGCCGGCAGCCGACGGCGCGAGGCGCCGTTCCCGGGTGGGATAATCCCGCCACCGACCAGGAGGCCACATGGACGATGCGGTGACGGTGATGCTCGTAGGGCTCGAGGCGAGGTTGGCGGACGAGCTCACCGACGACGAGCGGTTCCACGTTCGATCGGCCGCCACCCTCGACGAGCTGGGCACCGACGAGCCACTCGACGCCGTCGTCGTGGCGCTGGACGGACAGGGTCCGTTGGAACTGTTGGGGGCATTGCGCGGCAAGGCGCCCGACGCCGCCGTCGTCGTCGTGACCGATGCCGGCCGCGAGGCCGACGGCGCCGTGGCCATGCACGCCGGCGCCGAGGACCACCTGATCCTGGGCGCGATCCCGCACGGGCTGTTGCCGCGTGCCGTGCGCTATGCGGTCTCGATCCGCCGGCTGCGACGCGAGCTGGCGACGACCGACGAGGTCACCGGGCTGCCGAATCTGCGCGGGTTCGTGCCGATCGCCGAGCATCACCTCCGCATGGCCGATCGCAGCCAGACCCCGGTGGTGTTCCTGTTCGTGCGGATCGAGGGCACGGTCGCGGACGAGGACCTTCGCCGGGCCGCCGACGTGCTGCTCGACGCCGTGCGCGACGCCGACCTCCCGGCACGGATCACGACCGACACGTTCACGGTGCTGCTCTCGGGGGCAGCGTCGGGGGCCGAATCGATCGTGCTGTCGCGACTGGTCGAGGCGATCGCCGTGCACAACGCCAAGCAGGACCCACCGCGGCCGTTGTCCACCTCGGTGGGCAGCGCGCTGTACGACCCGGGGTCTCCGACCACGTTGTCGCGGATCCTCGAGACCGCGGGGCGCCGACTGCACGATCGAGTGGAGGGCTGATCCATCCGATCGACCACGCGCTGCGAATATCGGGGGATACGAGCCCGCTCCGCGGAAGGTGCTGTCGTCGGGAACGCTGATGGTGGTTCGGACCTACCCGATACGCATGGTTGACCTGCCCGAGGCACGCGACCGCGACCTGATCGATCGCCTGCGTCACGGGGACGAGGAGGCGTTCCGTGCGTTGTTCCATCGGTACGCGCCCTCGGCGAAGGCGCTCGCGCAGCGGGTCGTCCGTCGATCGCATCTCGCGGAGGAGATCGTGCAGGAGGCATTCATGGCGGTCTGGAAGAGCCCGGGCGCCTACGACGCCGATCGAGGCTCGGTGAGGAGCTGGCTCATGGGCCTCGTGCATCACCGTGCCGTCGACCTCGTGCGCCGAGAGGAAGCCCACCGCCGCCGTTCCGAGGCGGCGATCCCCGAAGCGATCGAGGAACAGGCCGACCATGCCGATGAGGTCGTCGACCGGTTGGGATCCCCCGAGGAACGCCGCGCCGTGCGGGCCGCCCTCGACGAGCTGCCGGCCGAGCAGCGTGACGTGCTGGAGATGATGTACTTCGCCGGCCTCTCGCAGTCCCAGATCGCCGAGAGGACCGGCACCCCGCTCGGCACGGTGAAGTCCCGCACGCTGCTGGGCATGCGCCGCATGCGCGGCGCGCTCGCGGAGGTCGCACGATGACGCTCGACCATTCCCGCATCGAGGAGCTCATGGCCGTCGACGCCCTCGGCGGGCTCGACGGCGACGACGCGGCGCTGCTCGAGCGCGAGCGGGCCGCCCATGGCGAGTGCGGAGAGTGCCGCACCCTCGAGGCCGGGTTCGCCGAGACGGCCGGACGCCTGGGCTTCGCTCTGCCCCCTGCACCGGTCGACGACTCGATGATCGACGAGATCCTGGCTCAGCCACAGGATCGGCGTGGTGTTGCCCCGGTCGAGCTCGTCCGCTCGGAGGACCAGCTCGCGGAACGACGGGCTCGGCGGACCCGCGGCTGGCGGGTGCTGGTCGCTGCCGCGGCCGTCGTGGCCCTGGTGATCGTGGCGCTCGTGGCGCTGCGACCCGCGCGCACCGGCATCACGGCGGCCTCGTCATCGCAGCGTCTCGTCACGTTCACGGGCGAGACAGAAGGCACGCTCGCCATGGCCTTCACCCCGGGAGAGCCCGGCGCCGTCCTCTGGGGCCGCGACCTTCCCGACCCCGCACCGGGCAAGGTCTACGAGGTCTGGATGATCGAGGGAGACGAGGCGGTCTCGGGTGGCTGCATCGCGCCGACCGACGGCGCGATCGCCTTGCGGGTCGAAGCCGACATCGGCACCACCGACACGATGGCCGTCACCGAGGAATCGGCCGACTGCCCCTCGGCACCCACCTCTAAGCCCATCCTCTCGGCCGACCTGTCCACCATCGTCTGAGGCTCGTCGAGGGGCGGCCACCGCCGGGAGTCCGGTCAGGATCGGAGCATCTGGGCGAGCACGAGGCGCAGGATGCCGCCGGCCCGGAAGTACTCGAGCTCCGCCTCGGCGTCGATCCGGACCGTGACCGGGAACGCCACGACCGTCCCGTCGTCGGCGGTCGCCGCGACCGTCGCCTCCTGACCCGGAGTGATCCCGTCGTCGAGCCCGAGCACCGCCAGGACCTCCCGGCCGGTGAGATGCAGCGACGCCGCCGAATCGCCCGCTCGATACTGCAGAGGCAACACGCCCATGCCGACGAGGTTCGAACGGTGGATGCGCTCGAAGCTCTCCGCGATCACGAACCGCACCCCGAGCAGGTCGGGCCCTTTCGCCGCCCAGTCACGGCTCGAGCCGCTGCCGTATTCCCTGCCGGCGAGGACGGCGAGCGGCACGCCCGTCTCGCGATAGCGCCGCGCGGCCTCGTCGACGCTCATCACCTCGTCGCTCGGCAGATGCGTCGTGAAGGGGCCCTCGGTGTCGGGCGCCATCTCGTTGCGCAGCCGGATGTTCGCGAACGTCCCGCGCATCATCACTTCGTGGTTGCCGCGTCGCGCTCCGTAGGAGTTGAAGTCCACGGGCTCGACGCCGTGCTCGCGAAGGTAGGCGCCGGCCGGAGAGTCGGCCTTGATCGTGCCGGCCGGTGAGATGTGGTCGGTCGTGATCGAATCCCCGACCTTGACGAGCACACGGGCTCCCACGATGTCGCCCACCGGCCGAGGCTCGTCCAGCCTCTCGAAGAAGGGGGGTTCCCGCACGTAGGTGGAGCCTGGGTCCCAGTCGTACACGGGCCCCGCCGGGGTCGGCAGGTCGCGCCAGTGCTCGTCGCCTTCCCAGATGCGCCCGTACTGGGTCGTGAACTGCTCCTCGACGATCGCGGCGGCCATCGCCTCACGCACCTCGTCGGGCCCGGGCCAGAGGTCACGCAGGAGGACCGGCCCCTGCGCTCCCTCGCCGACCGGGTCGGACGTGATGTCGAGGTCGATGCGCCCTGCGAGCGCGTACGCGACGCACAGCGGCGGGGATGCCAGGTACGAGGCTCGCACCTGCGGGTGCACCCGCCCCTCGAAGTTGCGGTTGCCGGAGAGCACCGCGACGACGTTCAGGTCCTGGTCGTCCACGGCCGCGCCGACCTCCTCGATCAGCGGTCCGGAGTTGCCGATGCACGTCGTGCATCCGTATCCCACGAGGGCGAACCCCAGCTTGTCTAGGTACGGCGTGAGCCCCGCGCGGTCGAGGTAGTCGGTGACGACCCTCGATCCGGGGGCGAGCGATGTCTTCACCCACGGTTTCACCTCGAGACCGGCCTCGACCGCCTTCTTGGCGAGCAGCCCGGCGGCAAGCATCACGCTCGGGTTCGACGTGTTCGTGCAGCTCGTGATCGCCGCGATCACCACGCTTCCGTGTCCGAGGGCGCTCGCGCTCGCGGGGGCGTTGGCCATCTCGTCGTCACCAGGGAGCCGGTCCACCCGCGTGCTCCCGCCCTCTGCCACGAATCGGCCGACCTCGGTCCCCTTGGGGTCGGGCTCTCGATGGTCGCGGAACGCCCTGACGAACGATCCCCAGACCTCGGGAAGCGGCACGCGGTCCTGCGGACGCTTCGGGCCCGCCACCGAGGGCACCACCGCCGAGAGATCGAGGTCGAGGATCTCGCTGAACGTGGGCTCGGGGTCACCGTCGCGCCGGAACAGCCCCTGCTCCTTGGCGTAGCGCTCCACGAGGTCGACGCGATCGCCACGGCCCGTGAACGACAGGTAGCGCAGCGTCTCCGCGTCGACCGGGAAGTACGACGACGTCGCGCCGTACTCGGGGCACATGTTCGACAGCGTCGCCCGGTCCGCGATCGACAACGACGAGAGGCCGTCGCCGAAGAACTCCACGAACTTCCCGACCACGCCGTGCGCCCGGAGCATCTCGGTCAACGTGAGCACCAGGTCGGTGGCCGTCGTGCCGGCCGGGAGCGCTCCGCTCATGCGCACGCCGATCACGACCGGCTGGGGCAGGAACATCGGCTGGCCGAGCATCGCCGCTTCCGCCTCGATGCCGCCGACGCCCCATCCGAGCACGCCGAGACCGTTGATCATCGTGGTGTGGGAGTCTGTGCCGACGAGGGTGTCGGGGAACGCCACGCCGTCGCGAGTGGACACGACCTGCCCGAGGTGCTCCAGGTTCACCTGGTGGCAGATGCCGG
>JBOGVO010000250.1:0-13957 GCA_050692855.1 Actinomycetota bacterium
GTCTTGGGACCTGCGATCCACAACGGAGGTCCTTGCCAAGTCGCCGCGGCGAAACACCGGCACCCCCGGCGTTGCCGTCCTCCCGCCGCCGCCCGTATCCTGAGCGAGCCGCAGACAGCAGGGGCGCTCACCACCAGCGCGTAATCCCGACTCCCGGGCACCTGCCGAGGCGAACGGAAGAGCGCACGTACCTGCGACACGACGCGCGTCTCCGCTGTCTGCGGAGGCGCGTTGTTTCATGTCAGGAGGCGCGATGCCCAACCAGGAGAAGGTCGAACGGGTCGCCGAGTTGAAGGCGCGGATCGAAGGATCCGACGCCCTGCTGCTCACCGAGTATCGCGGCCTCAGCGTGTCGGAGATCACCGAGCTCCGCCGATCCCTCGCCGAGGGCGGCACGAAGTTCCAGGTGGTCAAGAACACCCTGATGCGGCGGGCCGTGAACGACGCCGGCGTCGCGGAGCTCGAGGTCCTGTTGGAGGGCCCGTCCGCGGTGGCCTTCGTCGACGGCGACCCCGTGGCGGCGGCCAAGTCCGTCGTCGACGCCCAGAAGAAGTTCCCCACCCTCGAGCTCAAGGGTGGATTCATGGACGGCAGGATGCTCTCGGCCGACGAGGCGACGGCGCTCGCCAAGCTCGAGTCGCGCGACGCGATGCTGTCGAAGGTCGCCGGCTTGATGAAGTCGGAGATGTCCCGGGCCGCCGCCGTGCTCGTGGCGCAGCAGTCCAAGTTCCTGTCGCTGCTCGAGGCGTTCAAGGAGAAGGTGCCCGGCGAGGAGCCCGCCGCCGAGCCGGAGGCCGAGCCCGAAGAAGAGCCCCAGACGACCGCCGAGGCCGAGGAGGCCTCGAGCGACGGTGAGAAGGAGTGATCGATGGCCAAGCTCAGCACTGACGACCTGCTCGACCAGTTCAAGGAGATGACGCTGCTCGAGCTGTCCGAGTTCATCAAGCAGTTCGAGGAGACGTTCGACGTGACCGCCGCGGCGGCCGCGCCCGTCATGATGGCCGCCCCCGGCGCCGGCGGTCCCGGCGAGGCCGCGGCCGAGGAGCAGGACGAGTTCGACGTCGTCCTCACGGGCGCCGGCGACAAGAAGATCCAGGTGATCAAGGAGGTGCGCTCGCTGACGAGCCTCGGTCTCAAGGAGGCCAAGGATCTCGTCGACGGCGCCCCGCAGCCGGTGCTCGAGAAGGTCAACAAGGAGAACGCCGACAAGGCGAAGGAGGCCCTCGAGGCCGCCGGCGCCTCGGTCGAGGTCAAGTAGTCGAACCTAGACCAACCGTTTTCTCCGCGGCACGACGGAGGGCGGGGCCACGAAAGGGCCCGCCCTCCTTTCGTTCCGCTCCTGCGCATCGATTCAGGGAAGTCGCGTGTGTGAGCGTCTGTTACGGTGCCACCCGAGGGGAACACCGTCATCGATCGAAGGGGGACGGCGTGTACTACCACGACGACGGGAAGCATTTCGGCAACCGTCTGCGCGAGGCCCGGCTGGCCGCCGGCCTGAGCCAGTCCGAGCTCGAGGAGATCTCCGGCATCCCCAAAGCGCGCCTGTCCAGGTACGAGAACGGCCACGTCGAGCCGTCGATCCAGACCCTCGCCCGGCTCGCCCGCGCCCTCAACGTGTCCGAGGCATCGCTCCTCGGCGACCACCGCGCGATCCTCGAGGACTTCTTCGCGGTGCTCGACGAGCGGGGCGTGCACATCACCGCGAAGGAGCAGGGCAACCGGCTCGCCCACGCCGTGGCCGACATGGTGCAGGCGCTCGGCGGCCTCGAGTCGGTGGCAGGGCCCGGCGAGCCCGGCAAGCCCGGCGAACCCGGCAAGTCCGGCAACGGCAACCCCAGCCCTAGCGGGCAGACCGCCCCGGGTCCCTCGCCGATCAGAGCGCGTAGCTGACGACGAGCTCCGTCGGCTCGGCGGGCGCGCCTTCCCACCGCACGGTGTCCCCCTGCACCACGAAGCCGTCGGAGACGTGCTCGACGCGCGCTCCCTCGGGCAGCGAGATCGTCACGGAGTACGTCACGGGTCGCAGCATGGGCCTCGGCGTGACCCGGGTCCGGTAGGTCCAGACCCCGTCGGCCTCGACCGCGGCGCCGTCGAGGCGGTAGGTCACGGTCGCGGCCGATCGGCCGCCCGGGTCGGCGAACAGGTACGCGTCGGCGACCGGGTGTCCGAACGCCTCGTCCACGTCGAAAACCGACGGCCCGGTGACGGTCACCTGCGGATCGATCGCGTCGACGGGCAGGTAGACCTCGACGTCGACGCCCCACGACCCGATGGGCACGCCGCCGATCCCGTCCCCGAGCAGCTCCGACGCCGGGCCGTCCGGGGCCTCGTTCCGCATCGTCACGGTCGTGCGAGCCTGCGCCGACCCGTTGGAGTCGAGGGTCACCTGCGAGTCGACGGCGTGCTCGGCGAAGAACCCGGCGCGGTTCGCCGACGCGTCCTGCCAGACGACGGCCATCGGGTTCTCGCCCAGCTCGAACGTGCCGGCCGCGCCCAATCGCTCGAGGGCCTGTTGCGCGTCCTCGTCGGTCGCGTAGACGGCGAGATGGCCGCCCCGAGTCCCGGATGACATCGCGGACGCGAGGGCGGTGGGCTCGGGCGGTCTGGTGAGCAGGGCGCTCCACAGGTCGAGGCCGAGCCGGGCCTGCGTGGCGTCGATCGCCGCCGAGTCCGGGCTCTCGAACAGCCGGCGGTTGAACACCTCGACGAGGTTCTCGGAGGTGACGGGCTCGGGCCACGCGGCCGACGAGACGGGGCCGATCGCGCCGAGCATGTCGGCCATCCAGACGGTGTCGGCCCAGATCACCCCGTCGACCGGACCCACCCCGCCTTCCTCGCCGATCTGCATCGCGACGCGAGAGGAGGTCGGCACGTCAGGAGAGTAGTTCGACGCCCACATCGTGGTGCGAACCCCGAAAGGCGCGTACCGGCGATCGACGTCGGGAGGCACCTGCACCGGTGACACGACGGGCACATCGGCCACGGGGTCGAGGGAAGCCAGCCTCAGGCGCCCACCCTCGGCCTCCAGCACGCCGATGAAGCCCAGGTAGCCCCCGGTGCCCCGCGGAGCGGAGAGGTTCTGGAACGCGAGCAGGTAGCGGGTGGGCCCGTCGGCGCCGAGCATCGGGGGCAGCACCGACGCGAGATCGCGGACGGTCACGACGAGCGCCCGCTGCTCGCCGAGCGCGCTCCTCGCGTCGGTGACGGCCTCCTCGAGCGGGGGAAGGAGGGCACCGGCGTCGATGCCGGCGATCTCGTCCCAGGCGCGCTGCAGGCCGGTCGCGGCCTCGTCGAGCCCGGGTTGCGCCCGCTCGAGCACCCCGAGGTCGACGCGGCCATCCGCCTCGAGCACCGGGATGTCGCCGCCCTGCCAGTCCGCCGCCCGAGCGACGCCGACGACCGACAGGCCGGCCGACGAGGCCCACCCGGCGGCGCGAGCCACCGGCGCCACGGCCCGGACGTCGTCGCCGATGAACGGCACGAGCCCACCGAGCAGCACCGAGGGGTGCCGGCGGAACGACTCCGCGGCCTCGGCCCGCTCCCCGGCGGTCTGCAGGTGCTCGGTCGCGGCGGTGAGGTCGCCTGCCCGCAGGGCGTCGGCGCCGACCTCGAGCTCTTCCTGGGCCGAGACCAGCGCGCTCCGCGCGGTCCACCCCGCCCAGGCCGCGTCGCCGATCAGGAGCAGGGCCATGAACGCGATGAGCGAGAGCGCGACCGAACGGCGGCGACGCCTGCGACCGCGGGTCGATCGCCCGGCGGCCGAGGAGGAGGAGGTCGGCACGCCGCCCACCCTACCCGCCGCCGTGCGGGGAGCGTCGTTGCATGGAGGGCCGACTGCCTATACCCTGCTCGCGTGTCTCCCGGGGTGTGATTGATACCCACCCTGTGTGCCGCACACGAGGAGCCCGATCCCGAGGAGTGCCCGATCCCAAGGAGCGGAACCATGAAGAAGATCGTGATGTCTCTGGCCACCGCGACGTTGTTGATCGGATCCGTCGGCTCCGGGCCCGCATCGGCGCATCAACGCACCGAGCCCACCCGCCTCTCGATCCACGTCAACACGAAGAACATCGATGCGGGTGAGAAGGTCAAATTCAAGGGCAGGCTGAAGAGCGACTGGCATCGGTGCGTCAAGTTCAAGAAGGTCTCGCTGTTCAAGGGGACGAAGAAGGTCCTCACGAAGGAGACCACGCGTTCGGGCCGTTACCGGTTCTCCAGGAGCCCCAAGAACACGAACGAGTGGCACGTGGAGTTCGCCGGCAAGCGCCTCCGCGGCGCCCACCCTCACGTGCATCGCTGCCTCTCGAGCGAGTCCAAGAGCATCCGCGTCAGGGTCAGCTAGCTCGGGGGAGCGACCGATCGACCTGCCGCGCGGCGCCCGCCTCGTCGATCTCTCGACGACGGATGACGAGCGCGGCGCGTTCACCGAGGTCTTCCGCCAGGAGTGGTTCTCCGGCCTCCCCGCGATGGTGCAATCGAACCTCTCGGTCAGCCGCGCCGGCGTCGTGCGCGGGCTGCACTTCCACCGCCGCCAGGCGGACTACTGGTGCGTGCTCGAGGGCTCGGCGTTCGTGGCCCTCGTCGACGTGCGGGCCGGGTCGCCCACGCAGGGCCGTTCGTGGTGGGACACGTTCGACGCGGGAACGGGCCTCCGCGGCCTGTACGTGCCGCCCGGCGTCGCGCACGGCTTCTTCGCCCTGACCGACATGCGCCTGCAGTACCTGGTCGACCGCGCGTTCACCGGCGACGACGAGTTCGGGTTCGCATGGAACGATCCCAGCACCGGCATCCCGTGGCCGGCGAGCGACCCGATCGTCTCGGAGCGGGACGCGTCGAACCCGTCGCTCGCCGAGGCGCTCGTCGACCCCCCCGCCTATTCCGCCTGACGGTTCCGCCGGACGCCTACAGCGAGGTTGCCGACCGGTCGATGCCTCCTCCATGCAACGGTCCCCTCGTGACCCTCGCGTGTTGAGGGCGATCACATGCCTGTGCGTCGGCGAGCCTGCGCAGCAGGCGCTGGCGCTGACCCGTGAGCTCGGCGGGCTTGGATTCGACGCGCGTCTCGCGTGGGGATCGCCCGGGGCGTCGGATCCAGGGGAAGGGATCGACGAGCGCACGCCTCCGGCCGGGATGCCGGCCACGCATCTCCCGTGGCTGATCCCGGGGCGGGGACCCGTCGCCGATCTGCAAGCGTTCCGTTCGCTCGCCGGGCTCATGCGTCGGTGGCGGCCGCAGGTCGTGCACACCCACCTCGCGAAGGCCGGTGCGCTCGGGCGTGTCGCCGCCCGGCACGCGGGCGTGCCGGTCGTGGTCCACACGTTCCACGGGCACACGATCGACGGGGGATCGTCGCCACTGAAGGCCATGGCCCGCGTGGAGGCCGAGCGGCGCCTCGCCGCCCGCACCGACGCGTTGATCGCACCGTCGCCGGCCGTGCGCGACCAGCTGCTCGCGATGGGCATCGGTCGCGAGGACCGCTGGCACGTCATGCCCGAGGACGGTCTCGCCGGAAGCCTCGCTCGTCTCTACGAGGACCTGCTCGCGCGGTCGCGTTCGACCTCCGGGTTCCCGATGCCTCGAGCGCCCGTGGCCGCCGGATAGGGTCCGGTCGATGCCTTCGACAGATCGCGTGCTCGTGACCGGCGCCGCCGGGTTCATCGGCTCCCACCTCTGTCGCCGGCTGGTCGCCGACGGAACCACGGTGGTCGGACTCGACGACCTCTCCGGAGGAACGCTCGAGAACCTGCGCGACGTGCCCGAGGTGGCCCTCGTGCAGGCGGACCTCGTCGACGAGGCGGCCGTGGCCTCGGCCGCGCGGGGATGCGGCGCGATCTTCCACCATGGGGCCAAGCTGTCGGTCCCGTGGTCGATGGAGTTCCCGGGCGTCACGACCGACGTCAACGTGCGGGGGACGATGAACGTGCTGGCCGCCGCGCACGAGGTGGGGGCGGTGGTCGTGATGGCCTCGTCCTCAGCGGTCTACGGCGACCAGGACTCGTTCCCCCTCCGGGAGTCGATGGCGCCGAAGCCGAGGTCGCCGTACGCCGCGAGCAAGCTGGCGCTCGAGGTGTACGGGGCAGCGTGGGGCCGGGCCTACGGCGTGCCGGCCGTGTCGCTCCGCTACTTCAACGTCTACGGGCCGCGTCAGGACCCCGAGAGCGACTACGCGGCGGTGATCCCGCGGTTCGCGGTGGCCTGCCTCACGGGCGGTCGCCCCCAGGTCCACGGCGACGGCGAGCAGTCGCGCGACTTCGTCTACATCGACGACGTCGTCGAGGCCAACCTGTGCGCGTCGCGGCGGGCGGCCGACATGGCCGGTGAGGCGATCAACGTCGGAGGAGGCGCGTCCGTCACGGTCAACCGGCTGCTCGAGCTGATCGCCGCGGAGTGCGGCGTGACCCCCGATCCCGTGCACACGCCCTCGCGCCCGGGCGACGTCCGCACGAGCGAGGCCGACGTCTCGCTCGCCCGGGACCTGATCGCGTTCCGCCCGCGGGTGGGCATCGAGGAGGGCGTGAAGCGCACGGTCGACTGGTTCCGCGGCCGGGCCTGACTCCCCGAGGAGAGCGATCGATGCCTCGCGTGCGCGCGGGTACGCTCTCACTACGCATGCCTGAGCCCATCGAGGCCTTCTCACCGATGGCCCTCCACGTCCACCGAGCGGCCGGCGACGTGATCGGCCGGCCGGCAGAGCTCGGCGCCATCCGTCAGGAGCTGGCTTCCGCGAAGCTCGGACGGGTCGTCGGGCTGACCTTCGAGGGCGAGCCGGGCATCGGGAAGACGCGGCTCCTGTTGGCCGCGGCCGAGATCGCCTCCGAGGGCGGCTTCACGACGATCGCGGTCACCGCCGATGAGGAGCTGCGCGGTCCGTTCCTGCTCGCCCGCTCGATCGTCGGCTCGCCCGAGGCCCTGCGGGCCGCCGCAACGCCCGCGGGATCCGAGGCGCTGGCGCGAAGCCTCGACTCGATGTCGGGCCAGGACGATCCTGCCCTCGCGACGCTCGCCCCCGATCGGCGGCTCCTGCGCACCTTCGACCTCGGCGCGGTGGCGTTCCGATCCCTCGCCGCGGAACGACCGCTCGCGGTGCTGATCGACGACCTGCAGTGGGCCGACGAGGACAGCCTGCGTCTGCTCCGCTACCTGATCCGTGCCGACGCCGAGAGCCCGATCTTCCTGATGTTCGCGATCCGGCCCGAGGAGTTCGCCATGGTCACGGAGGCCGTGAATCTGATCGCGGACATGGGCCGCATGGGGCTCGTCCGGCGGATGAAGGTCGATCGCTTCACGCAGCTCGAGACGAGGGAGTTCCTGGCGCAGGTGCTCGGAGGAACGGTCGACGCGGCCGGCGCCGCGGTGATGCATGCCCAGGCCGAAGGCGTCCCGTTCATGGTCGAGGAGATGGCCCAGGCCTACCGGGACGGTGGGCTGATCCAGGAGATCGACGGCCTCTGGACCTTGGCCAAGAACGCCGAACGCCTGGCGCCGTCCGCCGTCCGGACGCTGATCTCGCGACGGGCGACCCGGCTCCCCGACGAGACGAGGGCGCTCCTGGCGTCGGCGGCCGTGCTGGGCCGCCACTTCAGCCTCGAGGATCTGCGCGAGGTCGAGCTCCGCGTGCATGAGACGTCGCGCGCCCCCGAGGCGTTGGCGGAGGCGCTCGCACCCGCCGTCGCCGCGGGCCTGCTGACCGAGCACGAAGAGGGGTCCGCCGCCGATTACAGCTTCCAGCACGAACAGGTCCGCGAGTTCGCCGGCGACGGCTTGACGCCGGCGGGCCGCAGAGCGATCCACAGCGCGATCGTCGGGCTGCTGATGTCGGGCGAGCCCTCGCCCGGGAGCTTGCCGCTCCTCGCCCATCATGCGAAGGCGGCCGGGGACGGCGCGTTGTGCGTTCGCTTCGCGACCGACGCCAGTCGCAACGCACTCGCCGCGAACGCTCCCGAGGAGGTCCTCCGGATCGTCGAGCTCGCGCTGCCGTCGGCCGCCTCGTCGCAGGAGCGTGTGGGGTTGCTCGAGGCGAGGGACCAGGCACTGGACATGCTCCGTCGGCCGGGCGAACGGATGGAGGGTCTCGCGGAGCTCGCCGCCTTGGCGGAGGCCCTCGGCGATGCACGTCTCGAGCTCGACGTGCGGCTGCGCCGTGCCGCCGCGCTCAGGACTGCCGAGGAGGAGGACCGCGCCGCCCAGCTCGCGCGAGAGGTCCGCGAGCTCGCGGTGTCGCGCGGCGACGGGGCCGGTGAGCTCGCTGCGTGCATGGAGCTCGGCCAGGATCTGCTCCGCTCGACGGCCGGAGAGGGATTCGTCCCCGCAGCGCTGGAGATCGACCTCGACGGCGCCGAGGAGGCCTTCCGACGTGCCCTCGAGCTCGCTCGGGAGCTCGACGACGAGCCGCTCTTCGCGGCTGCCTCCCGCGAGGTGGGCGTCGTGCTCCTGGGAAGGATCAGGGAGTGGTTCGTCGAGCAGGTCCAGAGCGGGCTCCACATCCCGATGGCTGAGCGCGTCGCGGCGGGCGAGGCGCTCGAGGACATCCTGCCCGAACTGCCGATCGCACCGCTCGTCTACGAGGCCGCGGGGCTGTTCGAGCGGGCCCTCGAGACGTACGAACGCCTCGGCGACCGACGGGGCGCGATGTCGTCGATCATCGCGATGGCCTATCTGAGCTGGGCGCCGGACATCCATCTCGGGTCGGGCTCGGCCCGGCACATCGAGGAGATCCGCCGCCTCACGTCCAGGATGAAAGCCTTCACGAACGAGAGCGAACGTGCCGCGCTCGAGGCGCAGATGCTCTACGGCGTCCACGTGTTCGCGCGCGCGAAGGTGATCCCGGACCTGGCGCTCTCGAAGGGCGAGGAGTCGTACCGATACGCGAAAGAGATCGGGGACCACGCCCTCGAGTTCCTGTCGGCCGGCGGGACCGCGATGGCGCATCTCGACGTGGGTGATGTGGTGGAGGCCGATCGGTGGATCGATCGAGCAGCCGCGACGGCGACGGCGCATCCGACCCCTCTCCGGGCGCGCCGATTGGAGACGTGGCGAGGGATCGCCTGCGCGGTGGCGGGCGACGTCGGCGGCATGCGATCGCATCTGGAACGCGCGGTGGAGCTCGCGACCGACAAGGGCCGGCCCGCCGCGCGATGCGAGGCGCTCGCGAGGCTCGCCGTCGAGGCGTCTCGCCTGGGAGTCGAGCTCGACGACGAGGAGCTGCTCGCGCTGGCCGATCGATCCGCACGGGAGGCGTCGGACCTGTTCTCGTCGCTCCCGGGCCATGCCCCCTGGGGGGCGCAGGCGAACGCGGCCCAGGCTCGCGTCGCGCTCGCACGCGGCCGTACGGACGAGGCGACCGCGCTCGCTCGAGCCGCGACCGACGCGCTGGAGTCGGCGATGCACGAGGACGGGAACCTGGACGTCGTCGTGCCGGCGGCGAACGTGCTGATGGAGGTCGGAGGGCCGGATCGGGAGAGGATGAGATCGTCCCTCCAGCTGGCCCTCGCGATGGTCGCCCAGCGCACGATCGACGAGGACGTCCGCGTGCGATGGTTCCACGGTCCCGTCGGTCGCGAGATGTCGCGGCTCGCGGGCTGGATCGACGCGATCCCCGGTCCGGGCCCCGGCGACGGAGACGGCCGCGATCCGGACAGCGCGGACACGATGCTCCTCCGGAGCCTCGTGCAGGGTCGGACGAACCGCGAGATCGCTGACGACCTGGGCATCGACGAGTCGGCCGTGACGCGCAGGCTCGGTGAGCTCTTCGCGCGGATCGGCGCGTCGTCGCGTGCGGAGGCCACCGCGTTCGCGTTCCGGGAGCGCGTGCTGTGAACGGTGAGACGCGATGACGCTGCGAGCTCGCGTGGATCGGCATCGATGCATCGGGGCGGGCACGTGCATCACGATCGCCCCCACGGCGTTCGATTGGCACGAGGGCGACTACGCGAAGGCCGGCGTGGTGGACGCCGGCAGTGTCGAGGAGGAGCTGCTCAGGGAGGCCGCGCTCGCCTGTCCGACGTCCGCGATCAGCGTCGACGAGGTCGAGGAGCTCTTGCCATGGCAGCTCAGAGGCAAGGAGGCGCCGCGCCGCGTCGAGAAGACGTTCATGTTCACCGACATCGAACGGTCCACGAACCTCGTCGAGGCGCTCGGCGACGAGGTGTGGCAGGGCGTGCTGCGCTGGCACGACGAGGCGCTGCGCGACCGATTCGCCGAGCACAAGGGCGAGGAGGTCTCCTCGACGGGCGACGGCTTCTTCGTGGGATTCGACTCGCCGGACGAGGCGCTCGCGTGCGCCGTCGCGATCCAGCGGAAGCTCGCCGAGCACCGCCGGGCGAACGGGTTCGCCCCGAAGGTTCGGATCGGCGTGCACGCGTCGGGCGCGACGCAGACCGGCAGGAACTTCACGGGCAAGGGCGTGCACGAGGCGGCTCGGATCGCGGCCCTCGCGGACGGCGACGAGATCCTCGCCAGTCGTGACACCGCGGCGGACGGGCGTTTCCAGGTCTCGGAGCCACGAGCGGTCACGCTGCGAGGAACGTCGGAACCCATCGAGATCGTCACCGTCGACTGGCGGTAGTCGCTTCGGGCGGGCGTCTCGACGGAGTCGCCGGGGCCGGCCCGACGTCTCAGGCGAGCCGGATCCAGAACGTGATCGGCTCGGTGGGCCTGCCCGCGTACCGGGCGGTCGAGCCCCCCACGTCGAGCAGCGTCGAGGCCTCGGCGATCGTTTCGCCCGGCGGCGCGTCGATGCGCACGCGCACGGTTGGTGGTTCGAACGAGGGCTGGGGCAGCACCACGAACCCGTAGGTGCCGGCGCCGCGCGTCGCCTTGGGCACCCGGTAGGCCACCGTCAGCGCCATCGAATCACCCGGGTCGGTCGCGAGTCGTCCGATCGCCCACTTCCGGCCGTCCTGCTTCTCGAACCGGGTCTCGCTCGGGATGCTCGTCTCGGCCGTCGCGTTCTGGGGCTTCGGCCACAGCAGCACCCGCACGTCGGCCGCCCAGCCGCCCACCGGGTCGACGTCCGCCGGCTCGGCGACGGTCGCCGGCAGCGGGAAGCCGAGCAGCGCCGACGGTGGCTCCTCGGGCGCCTCGTTCCGCAGCTCCACGATCGTTCGCACCCGGGCCGTGCCGTCGGGATCCAGCGCCACGGTGTGTGAGACGGCACGCTGCGCGAAGACGACGGCGTGGTTCTCGACGACGGAGTCCCAGATCACCGAGAACGCGTGCGGCGGCGCCGTCGGGCGCCCTTCGACCCCGAGGCGGGAGAGCAGCCGGCGTTCCTTGCCGCGTGTCGACAGGATCGCGAGGTGTTGGGAGGAGACCTCGCGCGCGAGCCCCTCGGCGAAGGCCTCGGTCGCCGGCCGCTTCGAGAGGTAGGACTCGACGATCGCGCTCGCGACCCGGGCCCGCCGCTGCTCGGCCGAGGCGAGGTCCGTGGTCTCGTACACGTCGCGTTCCAGGAAGCCGGCCGCCTGATCGCCGTTCAGGGGCAGAGACCGCCCGGGTAGCGCGACCGACCCGGTGACGTGCAGCAGGTCGGCGAGCCACATCGAGTCCGCGAGGATCACGCCGTCGAGCCTGCCGAAGCCGACCTCGCTCGCGGCCGTGAGCAGGGCGTCGCCGGCCGCGGCGCTGTCGCTCGCGGCCGTGGCCTGCCGGAACTCCTCGCCTGCGGGGGTGAGCGCGGTCGTGAGCGTCATCGTGCCGTCGAGCGCCGTGAGCTCGCCGATCAGGTCCACCTCGCCCCCGATGCCCTGCGGTCGTCCGAGCGTCTGCACCGCCAGCAGGTAGCGGCGCTCGCCTCGCCCGCCGAGGAACCCGGGCAGGAACCCCACGATGTCGCGGGTGTCGAGCGCGATCTTCGCCCGCCGCCGCAGGGTGTCGCGCGCGTCGTCGAACCCGGCGGCCACCGGACCGACCAGCCGGCCGGTGTCGGCCGTCTCGAGCCGGGCGAGCGCCGTGCCGAGCTCCGTGGCGACCGTGTCGAACCCCGGCTCGGCGGCGCGCAGCGCGTCGAGGTCGACCTCGCCGATCGCCTCGGTCGCCGGCAGGCGCAGGTCGTTCCACCCGAGGATCCGAGCGACCTCGGCCATCGCGAAGCCCGCGTCGGCCGAGCGCCGCTCGGCCTCGGCGACGGCCACGACGGCCCGGATGTTGTCCCCGAGCCACGGCACACGCTCGAGCAGCGCCATCGACGGGTGGTCGCCGGCCGAGAGCGCCGAGTCGGCCGCGCCGGCGGCACGGTCGAAGTGGGGGATCGAGGCGGCGGGGTCGCCCGTCACCGCCGCGACCGATCCCTCGGTGAGCTCGGAGCGGGCCGTCGAGACCCCGCGCAGCATCGTCCGCCCGGACCAGACGGCGTCGATCGTCAGCAGCAGCAGCAGCGCGGCGAGCGCCGCCAGCACGCCCAGCACGATGCGGCGGACCTCGGAGCGCCGCCGGTGCGACCGGGGAAGCCGGATGCTCTCGCGCACTCGATCCGGCACTGCGAGCCGCCACCCTTGGCGGGGGCGTTCGGAGGGCGGTGAGGGGGAGAGGGGGTCCCCCGAGGGAGGCGTCGACACCTGCCGAACCCTAGCGCCTAGGCCGCGCCCACGTCAGGAGATGGGCCGTTCAGTGGCCAAGATTGGGCCGTTCAGTGGGTTGACCCCGGGCGGTGTCGGGCGTATCTTTCCCGCGTCCAGCCGGGGACGGGGGTTGCACCGACGCCCCCGGTGGAGGGCACCGTTGACGGTGCCCAAATCTGCGCGTACAATACTCGATTGCCGTGCCGTCCTCGCGCTTTGCTGTGCGCCGTCTTCGTCTCCCTGGGAGGGGTGTCTCTTGCCTGACCAGCTCGTCCCTGTCCGTGAGCGTGTCAGTTTCGCCAAGCTCGACGAGGTCCTGCAACTTCCCGACCTCGTCGGCATCCAGCGGGGGTCGTTCGATTCCCTGCTGAACGAGGGCCTCAAGGAGGTCCTCGAGGAAGTCTCTCCGATCGAGGACTTCACCGAACAGTTCCAGCTGTATTTCGGCAAGCATCAGTTCAAAGAGGTCAAGGCCACCGAAGAGGAGTGCCGCGACCGCGACATCACCTATAGCCAGCCGCTGTTCGTCGAAGCCACCTTCGTCAACAAGGTGACCGGCGAGATCAAGGAACAGGAAGTCTTCATGGGGGACTTCCCGATCATGACCGAGCGCGGCACCTTCATCATCAACGGCACGGAGCGTGTCGTGGTCTCCCAGCTCGTCCGCTCGCCCGGCGTCTACTTCAGCCGTGAGATGGACAAGACCTCCGACAAGGAGATCTTCATCGCGAAGATCATCCCCAGCCGGGGGGCCTGGCTCGAGTTCGACGTCGACAAGAAGGACACGGTCGGCGTGCGCATCGACCGCAAGCGCCGCCAGCTCGTCACCGTGCTGCTGAAGGCGCTCGGCTGGACAACCGACGAGATCCTGACGCTGTTCGACAACGCGCCGTCGATCCAGAACACCCTCGAGAAGGACCACGTCGAGACGCAGGAAGAGGCGCTCGAGGACATCTACCGCAAGCTGCGCCCGGGCGAGCCGCCCACGGCCGAGAGCGCGAAGACCCTGCTCGAGAACCTGTTCTTCAACCCGAAGCGCTACGACGTGGCCAAGGTCGGCCGGCACAAGGTCGACAAGAAGCTCGGCAAGGCCGAGGGCGTGCTGCTGAAGCAGCTCCGCGCCCACCACAAGGCGCTCGGCGAGATCGACAACCCCGACAAGAAGGCCTGGGAGCAGTTCCGCTACCGGGTCTTCTCCGACCAGCTCAAGGACGAGCAGGGCGCCGGGGCGCCGAAGTACAAGGCGGTCCTCACCTACGAGGACATGCTGAAGACGGTCGGCTACCTCGTGAAGCTGCACGCGGGCGAGGAGGGCTACGACCCCGACGACATCGACCACTTCGGCAACCGCCGCCTGCGCAGCGTGGGCGAGCTCATCCAGAACCAGATCCGCATCGGAT
>JBOGVO010000251.1:0-6315 GCA_050692855.1 Actinomycetota bacterium
CACCGGGCGAAGGGGCTCGAGTTCGACGCCGTGTTCCTGCCTCGCCTGCTCGACGGTGAGCTGCCCTACAAGGCCCGCCGCAGCGAGGCCGATCCCGACGAGGAGCGCCGCCTCTTGTACGTGGGCATCACGCGAGCACGCGAGCACCTGTTCCTGTCGTGGCCACGGGAGCCCCGCACCGCGCCCAGCCTGTTCCTGCGCGAGGTCGGGGTCGTGAAGGCTTCGGCGCTCCGCCCGGCACGGGCGGCTCGAGCGACGCGGCCGGTCACGGTCGGAGCCGCCGGGAGCGCCTTGTTCGACCGCCTGAAGGAGTGGCGCCGCACGCGCGCGTCGGCCGACAGCGTGCCCGCGTACGTGATCTTCCACGACAGGACGCTCGCCGAGATCGCGGAGCGGAAGCCGCGCGACTGGGCGGACCTCGCCGCGGTGCCCGGGGTGGGACCGGCCAAGCTCGACCGCTATGCCGACGAGGTGCTGGGGATCGTGTCCGACGGCTAGTCGCACTCAAACGAGGTGCGTCGCCAGCAGCGCGGCGGCCACGAGCGGCACCGCGATCGACAGCAGCCTGAGCGCGTGCTCGGGGGTTGCGCGCAGCGCGCCCGCGTCGAGCGGCTCGACGCTCCCGTCGTCGAGCGTGATCCCTCCCTGCACCCCGACGACGTGGCGCCGGAGCCGCCGGACCGGTGTCGACAAGACCCGTTGGGCCGCGCTCAAGGCCGCGCAGGCGGTGGCGGCGACCACCGCTGCGACGCTGAGCTCCGCCGTCTGGGCGAAGAACGCCATCAGCGCCGGGAACGCTCCCCAGGCGAGCGCGAACCACAGGTCGGAATGGAAGGCTCCGCCGAGCAGCTCCAGGTTGTAGGCGACCACCAGGAACACGCCGGCGACGATGAACGCACCCAGCCACGGCGAGACCTGGATCATGCCGTCGATGCCGAGGGCGACGGCGCCCGCCAGCCCGGCCACGGCGAGCCCCACCAGCGCCGCATTCGAGATCCGCGTGCCGAGCGGACGTCCGTGCAACTCGTCGAGCGCGTGCGCCGCCAGCCCCATCGCCAGGAGGAACGCGAGCAGGGTCTCGGCGAGCCACCGCAGGTTCAGGTGCGGAGCGAGCGAGGCGCCGATCACCACGTACGAGAGGTGCCACACCGTGTACGGGGGGTGCAGGAGCGTCCACCAATCGCGCCACCCGCCCGGAGCGAGCGCGTAGAAGGCCGGACGCTCTTCCCCGTCACCCGACACGGCGACCTTCCTTGATGCCCCAGATCACCACCGCTGCCCCCAGCGTCAGCTCACGCGAGCGCACGTGGTGGATCCCTGCGTCCTGCCACCATCGCACCTGCTCGGGAAGCGGCGCCCGCGCGTCGAGCCGGCTGATGCTCGGGCCGAGGAAGTGCCCCGTGCGCCGCCACTGCGGCGAGACGAACGACCCGAGCACGGGCAGCACGCCGCGCGTGTACGCGTACCATCCGGCGCGCAGCATCGGCTGCTGGGGCACGTGGAACTCGAGCGACGCCATCGCGCCCCCCGGCCGGACCACTCGGGCCAGCTCGTGCAGGGTCTCGGCCGGCTCGTCGAGGTAGCGCACGAGATAGGTGAACGTGAGCGCATCGAAGACGCCGTCGGCGAACGGCAGCGCCTCAGCGCGGCCCAGCACCGGCCGGATCTGCTCCGCGAGCCCCGCCTCGTCGTTCGCGGGCAACCCGGCCCGCAACATCGGCTCGCTCGGGTCGAGCGAGACCACCCTCGTCCGGTGCCGGGCGGCGAGCTCCCGAGAGACGAGCCCCGTGCCGGCCGCGACGTCGAGCACGCGCGAGCCCGGCACCACCCCAAGCTTCGAGATCATGAACCGTCGCCACCGAGGATCCTGACCGAACGACATCACCGCGCCTGCCCACGAGTACTGGGGCGCGATCGCGCCGAACAACCCGGAGGCCGCGGGCCGGTCCGACGGGCCCTCGCCGCTCATCGCCCGATCCCGAGCGCCGCCGGCACGTCGGCCACGGACTCCACCACGAGGTCCGGCACGAGATCCGGCGAGCCCCGCGCCTCATCGCCAGGCTGGAACTTCCCGGTGCGCACGAGCACGCCGGTCAGTCCCGCCCGTTGGGCTCCGACGACATCGTTCACCACGTCGTCGCCGACCATCGCCGCTCGCGCGGGGGCGACGTGCAGCATCTCGAGCGCGGCCTCGAAATAGGCGCCCGAGGGCTTCCCGCACACCACCGGCGTCACCCCTGAGGCCGCCTCGAGCGCCGCGACGAACGCTCCTCCGTCGAGCTGGAGCCCGCCGTCGGTGCGCCAGTACAGGTTCCGATGCATCGCGACGAACGCGGCCCCGTCGCTCAGTCGGCGGAACACCCGGTTCATCGTGTCGTAGCTGAAGCCGTCGTACCCGCCGCCCAGCACCACGACGTCGGCCTCCTCGACGTCGACGAGCCGAACGTCGGTGAGGTCCGCCCGGGGGTCCCCGTCGCTCAGGACGAAGACCGGCGCCCCGTGATGGTTCGCGCGCAGGTAGGCGGCAGTGGCGCTCACCGCCGTCACGATCTCGTGGGTCTCGAGGTCGAAGCCGGCCTCCCGGAGGGTCGTCGCGAGACCCGCTCTCGTGTGCGTGGTCGTGTTGGTGATCAACAGGAACGGCACGCCGAGCCGCCGGAACGTCTCGATCGCCTCCGCCGCGCCCGGCAGCGCCCGCCACGACGTGACCAGCACGCCGTCGATGTCGAGCAGCAGGGCGTCGACGTCGACCCGGGAAGCCATGAACCGAAGTCTGGCACGATGGCCGCGGCTCGCGTCACGACGCCCGGGAGCCGCTTTCACCGGCGACCGGTGCGTCGGTTACAGCCGGATGCCCGCCCGCTTCCGCGCCTCGGCCACATCGCCGCCCGGATCGATCCCCCGTTGCCGCATCAGGAAGTCGGTGTACGGCGCGATGAAGCGGTACCTGCCCGGCAGGAGCGGGCGCCCCACCCGGATCGCCGGGAACGTCGCCCGCATGGCCGTCCGCTTGACCGGACCGAACGGCAACCCGTACATCTCGCGGATGCCGGCTGGCAGGGTGCCGTATGCGAGTCGTGAGACACCTCGCAGCACGGGTCGCCACTGAGCCTCCCGCGGCGGATCGATGAAGAGGTCGAGCACCCGGCGAGCCCCGTCGGTCACCTGCAGCTCACCTCGCTCCTCGAAGCCGGCGAGCCAGGCTCGCAGCCCCCGCCAGGTGGGCGGGATCGTCTCGCGGGGCACGAGGCAGAGCTCCGCCGCGAGCATCTGTTCCTCATGGAACCGCTGCCGGCCGGCGTCGTCCAACCGCCCGACGGTGAGCTGCTCGAACAGGATCGCCGAATCGACGAGGCACGCGTGCACGTAGAGCAGGAGCTCGGGGTCGAGGGCGTCGTATCGCTTCCCCGTGACCGCATCGATCCCGTTGATGCGTCCGTGCACCTCGTTGATCGCGTCGGCGGCCGCGTGCGCCTCGGCCTTCGTGCCGAACGTGAGCGTGTAGGTCAGGATCAGCGTCCGCTGCAACCGCTTCCACGGGTTCCGCTCGTACATGCCGGTCTGGTTGGCGCCGGCCACGACCAGCGGGTGCACCGCGTGCATCAGCAGGGCCCGGGCGCCGCCGAAGAGCACCGTGACCTCGCGGTGCACTCTCCAGGACACGCTCCGTGGCCCGAAGTACCCGCCGTCGGATCCCGTCGCCATGCGTCGATGGTACGAACGATCGTGGTCACTGCCGAGGGCGACGACCGCGGCGGCAGGTGGACTTCCACCCGAACCGGCGGGAGAATCCCAGCGCGGTCCGACCATCCGCACGCCTTCCCCACATGTCAGTCGTCCTGATCGTCATCATCGTCGCCCTCGTCGCCGGGTTCCTGGCGCGCGGGACCCTGCGCAACTTCGAGCGAGTGGACATCCACTGGTGGGGCGTGGCCGCGGCCGGCCTCTTGCTGCAGATCGTGCCCGTGCACCGATGGTTCGACGACGACGTGGTCGTGGGCACGGTGCTCGCTTCGTACGTGCTCCTCATCGCGTTCGTCTGGGTGAATCGCCGCGTGCCCGCCGCCCCCTTGATGCTCGCGGGGCTCGCCCTGAACGTGGTCGTGATCGCCGCCAACGGCGGCATGCCGGTGAGCGCCGACGCCATCCGGACGACGGGATCCGACGCCCGCTCGCTGCCGGCCGTGATCGACGACGGCAAGCACCACCTGATGACGTCGTCGGACGTGCTGACGCCGCTCGCGGACGTGATCGGCCTTCCGCCACCGTTCGCGACCGTGCTCTCGGTCGGCGACGTGCTGCTCTACTCGGGCGTCGTGGCCTTCACCGTGCTCATCATGCGTGGACGGTTCGCCGAGAATCGCCGTCCGCCCGCGTGGATCCCGATGTACCGGGGGAAGCACCTTCCCCCGAATCGCCGGCTTCCTCATCGGCCTCGGCCGGCGTCTCCGATTGCAGCAGTGAGCTCGGGAACCTCACGGTGATGGTCGTGCCCTCGTCGGGCGCACTCTCCACATCGAACGTGCCACCACCAACCTGAGCGCGTTCGCGCATCATCGCCATGCCGAAGTGTCCCTCGGGACCCGGGGCCTCGGTATCGAATCCGACCCCGTTGTCGCGGAGCTTCAGCACGATCGACTCGTCCTGCTCGAGCACCGTGATCCACATGTCGGTGGCGTGCGCGTGCTTGAGCGAGTTCATGACGCCCTCCCGCGCGATGTGGAAGATCAGCAGAGCGATCGGCGCCGGCAACGGCATCTCGTCGACCTCTCGGTGGTACTCGACGCCCGAGTCACGCCCCACCTCGTCCGTGAAGGACTCCAGGGCCTCGGCCAAGCCCTTGGCGCCCAACGGCGACCGGTGCAGGTCACGGATCAGCGCCCTGATGCGCTCCGAGGTCTCCTGCTTCGACTCGCGGATCTTCTCGAGCTGGTCGCGCACGGCGACGATGTCGTCCTTCTCGAGCAGCTTGCGCGCCACGTCGACCTGGATCGAGAGCCGGAACAGCACCTGCGCTAGGTCGTCGTGCAGGTAGCCCGCGATCTGCAATCGCTCGTCGGCGCGCTCCTCCGCCATCGCGTTGGACAGGGTCTTCAGCACCTGCTCGCGTTCCTGAAGCTCCTTGTGCGCCTCCTCGAGCGCCTGCGATCGGAAGAACACTTGCCGAGCGAAGACGAGGGGCGCGACGACCGTAAGAAGCACCCACCAATCCACCTCTATGAACATGACCGCTAGGGCAAGCCCGAGAACACCGAGTCCCAGATAGCTAACGATGAACTCCCAGAGTCGTCCGAACCGGAGCTCGCGAGCGACGCTGACCGGCGAAAGCCCGAGCTTGATGCTCATGAAGATCGTGACTATCCCGCTGTTCACCACGTAGTCGACGATCGACGCCAGCATGGCACCAAGCACGAGGACCCATGTTGGAGATGTGTGGATGCCCGCTACAGCGTGGAAAGACCAACTCGCAGCCAGAACGGACAGTGCGACCTGACAGCGATTGAAGAGTGCCTGGCCAATTGAGACTTCTCTCTTGAGCTCCCTAGGATCGGACGCCGCGAACAAAGCCGCTGCCCCAGCGGCTATGGGTGGATGGAGCATCCCGATCATCAGCATCAGGGGGAGACCAACGCCGAGCTGGAGACCTCGCCACGCAGGCACCGGCAGGAGCTCGACCACTGCGACCAACGCCGCGAGCCCAACCAGCTGCCCTGTGATCATGCTGGGGTCGTTCGCGATGCCGAAGACGAGCAGCCCGAGTGTTGGGCCGATCACCAGGGTCTGAAACGCGATCAGCAATCGAGTCTGAGTTCTGCTGGAGCCATGCATGCGCCGCCAATATTGCGCTGCCGCCACTTCGATTGAAAGTAGGCCAAGTGATCATGGAGTGGCCTACCTCTTCCTCCGTAGGCGCATGAAGCGGTTGTCCCCCGACTGGGGGTCCCCCGATAGTTACTCCGCGTCCCCTGATTGGGGGTCGACGACATAGGGAGGACGGACATGAAGCTTGCTCGCCGCTTCGCCATCGCTCTCGGATCCCTGTTGGCTGTCGCCCTCGCGGGCGGCGCTCACTGGCGGGTCTGAAGCAACCAAACGAGACACCCAAATCAGAGGGGGGCCTCGAGGCCTCCCTCTTTCCCATGTTCCGAGCACTCGAAGACACCGATCGCCTGCGGGGTTGTGGACTCAGGAGGGCCCCGGGTCCAGGGGGATAGCAGCCGCCACGATTGTCCCTCGACCTAGCCCGGAGTCCACCACGACGCGCCCGGCCAAGGACTCCACCCTCTCCGAAACGAGCTGCAGTCCGAAGTGCTG
>JBOGVO010000252.1:0-3062 GCA_050692855.1 Actinomycetota bacterium
CGCCAAGGCCTGGCTCTTCCCGATGCTCGGTCGGTGGCCCGTGGACACCGACCGAGCCCGAGCGGTGTGGGGAACGTGAGGTCAGCCGGCCCGTTGGAAGTCGACGATCTCGTAGCGGACCGGCCCCATCGGCGCGTCCACCACGACGACCTCGCCGCGGCGACTCCCGATGAGCGCGCTGCCCAGCGGAGACCGATCCGAGATCCACCCCTCCTCGATCCTGGCACCGGGGCCACCCCAGACCAGCACGTATCGCTCCGCGGGTCCCACCCCGGGCTCGCGCACCTCGACCTCGTCCCCGACCTCGATCTGCTGCTCGTCCCACGGGGCGTCCTGCGACTGCCGAGCACGCTCGAGGGCGTCGCGGATGTCCTCCGCCTCGCGCCGGGCCGCGCCCAGGCTGGCCTCGACGGCCAGGTCACCGTCTCCCGCCAGCTGACGTTCCAGCTCGGGGATGAGGTCGGATTCCAGCTCATGCAAGCGGCCGGTCAGCGGTCGCTCGATCGGCCGATCTCCGTTGGCCACCATCACGTCTCCCCCCTTCATGGGTCGTTCGGGATGCTCCTGTCGACATCGGCAACTTCACGATGTATCACAATCGTGAAGCGATACTATACTCCAGCGGAGGGGAGGCGCCCGGCCGCGACCCGGGCGGGCCCGGGCGGGAAGTGGCGCACATGAACCCAACGATCGAACGACACCCGATACCTGGCATCGCGGCGAACATCCGGATACCCGATCGGATGGGCGACGAAACGACGGGCCTCCCCCGGTAGTCCGACCGATGGCGCGACCGAGCACGGGGCTGCGTGCGCTCGACGACCTGATCGGAGGCGTTCGCGTCGGCGACAACCTGGTGTTCGAGACGTCCACCGAGACGGCGATCGATGGATTCGTCTCGGCGTTCGTGCACGCCTCGAGACGGGCAGCGGGTCTCGCGTACGTGAGCTTCCATGTGCCGCCGAGCGTCGTGCTCGACCGGTTCGCCGCCGAACTGGGCCCCGGCGCGGTGCTCGTCGACTGCTACACGGATGGGGCGGGAGGCTCAGAGCCCGCGCTCGAGCGGTTCTATCGCTCGAAGCAGGCTCGCGAGATGCGCGTGATCCGCGTGCGCGAGGTGGCCGAGGTCGACGCCGTTCAACGGACGATGACGACGCTCGAGGACGACCTGGGCCCGAACACCCGCTACGTCTTCGACAGCCTCACGGGCATGCAGGAGCTCTGGGGAGCCGAGGCGGCGCTCTCGTTCTTCCTGCGCTCGTGCCCACGCCTGTACGTGCTCAGGACCGTGGCCCTGTGGCTGCTCGACCGGGGAGCCCACGGCACCTCGTTCCTGTCACGCCTGACCCGCGTGACCCAGGTCGCGGTCCGGATCGAGGCCGACGACGAGGGGTACGCGCTCCGCGTTGTCAAGGCCGAAGGGCGCCCCGCCGAGGTCACGGGGCGACGGGCGCACATCCGGTTCCGATCGGGACGGGCCGCCCTCGTGCAGGAACGGGAAGCCGGCACGAAGGAGCGCGTCGGCGCGCGGCTCAAGGAACGCCGCAGGCTCCGCGGCATCTCCCAGGCCGAGCTCGCGCGCCGGATCGGCATCAGCCCGAGCGCGTTGTCGCAGGCCGAGCGCGGCACCGCCGGACTCTCGGGCTCCACGCTCACCAGGGCATGGGACGCCCTCGGCATGACCTTCGGGGCAACCGAAGACGCGGTCGTTCCCCCGTACCGGGTCTCACGCCGCGGGGCGAGGCCCACGAACGCGATCGCGGCCGGACTCGAGGCCGAGGAGATCACTCACGGGCCGGACGGCGCCGGCACCAACCTGCTCCGGTTCGCCCGCGAAGCCTCGGGTCGACGACCGCCGTTCGCCACCAAACGCGGCGAGCTCGTGGTCGTCATCTCGGGAGTGCTCGAGCTCCGGATCGGTGAGGGCACCGAGGCCCTGCATGCCGGCGACGCCATCGCGATCTCCACGGAGTCCGTCTCGGCTTGGCGGAACCTCGCTCCGCAGGAGACCGTGGTGCTCTGGTCGATCCTTTCATGAGACCCTGCCAGAACGGTTCGAGGAGTGCGACGATGGCCGATGTGCTGATCACCGAAGAGCGAACCATGACGATCACCGACGAGCCTTCGGCCGAGGCCGACCCGGCGTCCGAGAGGGACGCGGGCGACGGACCGATGCCGGCCCTGTACCTCGGACACGGCGCTCCCCCGCTGCTCGACGACCCGATGTGGACCTCACAGCTCGCCGCTTGGGCACGCGAGCTGCCGCGGCCCCGTGCCGTGCTGATCGTCTCCGCGCACTGGGAGTCCGCCCCGCTGACGCTCGGCGCCACCGAGGCCGACGTGCCCCTCACCTACGACTTCTACGGGTTCCCGGAGCGCTTCTACCGCATGACCTACCGATCCCCCGGGGCCCCGGACCTCGCGTCGAGGGTCGCGGCCCTCATGCCCGACACGGAGACCGTTGCGCACCGCCCGGACTACGGGCTCGATCACGGCGCCTACGTGCCGCTGATGGTGATGTACCCGAACGCCGACGTGCCGGTGCTGCAGATCTCGATGCCGTCGCTGGACCCCCAGCGGTTGTTCGGCCTCGGTCAGCGACTGCGGCCGCTCCGCGACGAAGGTGTGCTCGTCATCGGCTCGGGGTTCCTCACGCACGGGCTGCCGTTCCTGAACGACTTCCGCATCGACGCGACGCCGCCCGGGTGGTCGGTCGACTTCGACCTGTGGGCCGAGGAAGCCCTCGGCAGGGGCGATGTCGACGAGCTGATGGCCTTCCGCGATCGTGCCCCGGGCATGCCATACGCGCACCCCACCGTGGAGCACTTCGCCCCCCTGTTCGTGACGATGGGCGCAGCGGCCGATCCCGAGGCCTCGCCCGAGACCGAGATCGACGGCTACTTCTTGGGGCTCGCCAAGCGCTCGTTCCAGGTGGGCTGAACGCAGGCGCGCCCGTGCGGGGCGCCGCGAGTCACGGGGCGGCCGGGCCGCCCAGTTCGGGATCGTCGTCGGCGTCGCCCCGCGGCTGGGTCACGTCGCCGGCGTCGCCCGGCGGCAGGGTC
>JBOGVO010000253.1:0-4080 GCA_050692855.1 Actinomycetota bacterium
ACGCCGTCGTGAGGGCCGAGGTCTCGACCTCGCCGGCGTCGGCGGTCACCCCGGCCGCCTGCAGGCGCGCCGCGACCGTCGCGGGGGTGCGCCCGGAGTTGTTCGTCACGAAGGCGACCCGCTTCCCGAGGGAACGGAGGCGACCGAGCGCCTCGGGGGCGCGGGGTACCGTCTCGGAGCCTCGATAGAGAACCCCGTCGAGGTCGAAGAGGAACGCGTCGTATCCAGCGGCGATCATCGGTGCCCCGCCGGGCGGCTCGGGGCTCGATCGCGACTGCCATGTCGACTGCTATACAAGGTGCGTGCCCCATCTCCGACCGTTCCACGGACTCATGTTCGACGCGGACGTCGCCGGTCCGCTCGAACGGGTGACGGCGCCACCGTACGACATCATCAGCGATGCACGGAGGCTCGAGTACCTGCGAGCCAGCCCGTTCAGTGTGGTGCGCGTGGACCTCGCGGAGGGATCGGACGATCCCGCCGATCCGGCCAACCGGTACGCGCGCGCCGGCCGTCTCCTCGCGGGATGGGAGCAGCGCGGCGTGCTTCGCCGCGCCGGGGAGCCGTCGCTCTACGCCTACGAGATGACGGCACCCGGCAAGCGGGTCGACGGCTCCGGCGATCCCGCCGGCGCGCGGTCGGCATCTCCGCTGACGGTGCGCGGCGTGATCTGCGCGATGGTCCTCGAGGACTGGGGCGGGTCGATCGTGCCCCACGAGCGCGTGATGGACGGACCCGTTCAGGATCGGCTGGCCCTGTTGCGCGCCACCACCACCCACCTCTCGCCGGTCTACGTCACGGTCGACAGCCCACGGCCGGACCTCGACGACTTCCTCGACGAGGCGGCTCGTGGTCGCGCTCCCTTCGAGATGCTCGACGAGCGAGAGGTGCGCCATCGCGTGTGGCCCGTTCCGGCCGAACCCTCGACGTTCCCGAGACTCGCGGACGAACGCGCGCTGATCGCCGACGGACACCACCGATACACCACCGCCCTGCGCTACCGAGACGAGCGCAGGCGTCGCGACGGGGCCGGCGCGTGGGACTCGGTCTTGACCCTCGTCGTGGACGCGAGAACCCAGCACCTGCCGGTGCTGCCCTTCCACCGAGTGCAGGTCGCCGGCGACCCTCCGCCGCTCGACGGTGACGTCGTGCCCGACCTCGACGCCGCGCTCTCGGCCATCTCCGACGACGCGGTGTCGATAGCGACGATCCGCCGTGGGGACGACGGGGCCGTGACACATCGCGTCGTCGAACTGGCGGGGCGTCCGCCCACGGTGCGAGCCCTGCACCTCGAGCTGCTCGACGAACGAGCCCCGGAGGGCTCGCTCCGGTACCTGCCCGAGGCATCGGAGGCGGAGGCCCTCGTCGCCAGAGGTGGCGCGATCGCCGCCTACCTGCTCCCCCCCACCACGCCCGATCGCATCCGCGGCGTGGTCGAGCGCGGAGAGCGGCTGCCCCAGAAGTCGACGTTCTTCTGGCCCAAGCCGAGGACGGGCATGGTCATGATGCCGCTCGATCGAGCGGTTCGAGCTTCTTGATGCCATTCCCTGTTTCGAGTTCCACCTTGTATCAGGTCGGTCATATCGCCGAGTTACCGGTGGACCGGCTGGCGCGTCCGCTGCCCTTGCGCGAGACGCTACCCTCGCCCGACGAGAGGCGGCGACATGAACAGCGAGGCTCGATCCGGAAGGCCACAAGATCCTCCCCACGGTATCGTCGCGGCGGGCTACGATCAGATCGGCGAGCGGTACGCAGCACACACGGCAAGGCACCGCACGGGTGAGACCTATTACCGGCGATTCCTGGATCGCTGCCTGGATTCCATTCCAGAAGGCGGGCTGGTCTTGGATCTGGGGTGTGGAGCTGGCATCGTCGGCGTCGAGATCGCGAGGCGCGCTCGTGTCGTCGGCGTAGACATCTCATCTACGCAGATCCACCTCGCTCGTCACCGCGTGCCTTGCGGTTCGTTCGTGCTTGCCGACATGGCGCGGGTGGAGTTCAGGCCTTCCGCCTTCGATGCCATCGCGGCGTTCTGGTCCCTCATCCACGTCCGTCGAGACCTCCACGCCGATCTCCTCCGACGCCTGCACACCTGGCTCCGCCCGGGCGGTCTGTTGTTCGGGACCTGCGGCAGTGGAGACAACCCGGATGAGCGCGAGCAGGACTTCTTCGGAGCACCCATGTACTGGAGCCACTTCGATGCCGAGACCAATCGGCGTCTCTTGTCAGAAGCGGGTTTCCGACTGTTGCAGGCCGATGTCGTGGAGGACCTCAGTGAGTCACCGCTCTGGGTCATCGCGGTAGCCTGACCTGTGGGGGAGGATCCCCCGATGCCCAACTTCCAACTCGCGTCGTGCGTCTGCCGACGCCCGATTTCCTTGCTCGATACGAATCAACGAGGCACGTTTCCTACATATCCATTATCTCATGGCAGCCCCCAGTTGCCGCAAGAGCCCCCCTATGTCGCAGACTCATGTCGAGGACGAGCCCGCCTTCGTGCGAGTTGGGAGACCGGTCTTCGGCAGAGGAGGACCCTGGTGAAGGAGCATCGGTTCGACAACGGCGGCATCTTCATCAACTATGCGGAGGGAGCGGACAACGGCCCACCCCTCGTTCTGCTTCACGGAGGCTCGTTGCGATGGCAGGCGTGGAGGTGGGTGATCGATACGCTCGCGGCGAGGACGCACGCTTTCGCGCCCGATCTTCGCGGACACGGTCTGTCGACGTGGACGCCGGGAAGCTATCGGCTCTTCGACTACGCCGATGACATCGCGGCGTTCCTCGAGCGCGTCGTCCGGGAACCGGCAATCCTGCTCGGTCATTCGCTCGGGGGCGAGGTCGCGCTCATCGTTGCCGCGCTCCATCCCTCGTCGGCGCTGGCGGTGATCGACGAGGACGGACCGCTGTCCGGAGACATCGCACGCCGGGCGATCGCACCCACCCGGCCGATGCTCGAAGCCATGCGTGACAGCGCCGGATCCTCGCTTCCGGACGAGGACTTGATCCGGCACGTCGCCGACGTCCCGCTGGGATTCGAGACGGGGCAGATCATCCGGTTCGGCGACATCCCAGGTGTCGACGAGGACGAGCTGCGATGGGCCGCCGAGACAGCCCGCCAGAACGACCCCGAGATGGTCGACGCCGTGATCGAGTTCGAGGCCATGCACGCCGGCTACGACGAGGCCCTGCTCACGCGCATCGAGTGTCCGGTCGTGGTCCTGCTGGCCGATCCCGAGCTCGGCGGCCTTTCCGAAGACGAGGTCGCCCACGCCGAGACGCTACTGCGGGACGGACGTTGGATCCGCGCCAGCGGGCTCGGTCACACCATGCATGACGAGGACCCCGAGTGGTTCGCTCGCACAGTGCTCGGGCTGGTCCACGACTTCTCGCGCGTTCGGGATTGACCTGTTGCGCCTCGCGTCCGCATGCTGATCGAGCCGCAGGTCGCTGCACCGCGTCCCCGCGCGAGTTCGCCCTCCGAGTCACGTCGCTTCTGCCACCCACCACGCCCGGCCGCATCCGTGGAGCGGTCGGGCGCGGCGAGCGGCTCCCGAAGGAGTCGACGTTCATCTGACCCAAGCCCAGGACGGGCTTGGTCATGACGCCGCTCGATCGAGCGGTTCGAGCTTCTTGATGCCACTCGCGACCACCTCGGTGAGGCTCCGAGCCCCGGCACCGCTCCGGTAGAAGCGACGGACGAGCTGCCCGTGCACGAGCACCCGATCGCCCTTGGCGATCTCGCCGAGCACCTGTGCGCCGACCGTGGCGTGCCATGCCGCGACCGGGAGGGGGAGGAGGCGCTTGCCCGCCTCCGGAACGGAGAGCCGGATCTCGGTGACCTCATCGCCCGACGGCATCCGGCGCTGAACCGGCTCTGCCGACACGGTGCCCGCGAGCACCACGACGTTCACCGTCACCATTGGCTCCCCCCTTCCGTCGCCGACGCTAGCAGCGAGGTCCGACATGCGAGACTTCGTGCCAGTGGAGGAGGAGCCCCTCGAGATCGCGCCGGTCGCGAACGGCATCACCATCATCGACACCGGCATGGCCGGCCAGCGGGAGCTCAATGCGGTGTATCTG
>JBOGVO010000254.1:0-6765 GCA_050692855.1 Actinomycetota bacterium
GCGCCAACCACAACTTCTTCAACACGGTGTGGACCCCCTCATCCGGCTACCCAGGATCGTTCGACGACTCCTTCGGCCGCTGCGATGGGCGGCTCACCGCGGCGCAGCAGCGACGTGTCGCGGCCGCCTACATCGTGACGTACTTCCGCAGGTACCTCGGCGGGGAGGCGGCTCTCGACCCGATCTGGACCGGGGAGTCGCAACCGCGCGGGATCCGACCGAAACGAGCGCTCGTCTCCTATCTCGCGCCCGATCTTCCGACGCGGCGGCTCGACGTCGATCGCTTCACCAGGGCACGGTCGATCCGGCGCACCGAGATGGGGACGCCCGTGGAGACCGCGCGCCTCTCGTTCATCGGATGGTGCGAGAACACCGAGGCGACCCCCTGCGTGCCCGGCGAGCTGTCGTTGTTCGACGCGCACCTGCCCGGTCTGTCGCGGGGCGTCTTCGGCTGGTCGCACCGCGGCGGTCGGGTGCGGTTCCAGCTCGATGGGGGTGTCGACGTGCAGTCCTTCGATGCGCTGCAGATGCGGACGACGCTGAACCCCGGGTACCGGGCCAACAACGGCGTCCGCCGTCAAGATCTCACGCTCGAGCTCGTCGACGGGGCCGGGACCTCGGCCAGGGTGGTGGCGTCCGATGTGGGCAGCGAGGCCCTCCGCTACCCGAATGGGCTGCGCAGGTTCGCCGGGCACGTGCTCCTGCAGCAGCTCAGGTTTCCCCTGGATCGATTCACCGGCGTCGATCTCGCGAACGTGGTTCGCGTCGTGATCAGGTTCGATCGCACCTCGGCGGGCGCGATCGACGTGGCCGACCTCGCGTTCTCGGCAGGCGAGTAGGTCCCGACCGTCGGTCGCGGCTACCCCCCCGGAGGCAGCAGGCCGAGCTCGGAGATCGGGCCGAGCTCGGAGATCGGGCCGAGCTCGGAGATCGAGCCGAGCTCGGCGGGGGGCAGGAAGTCGTCGGACGGGGGCCTCGATGGCAGGAAGACCCTGAACGAGGCGCCTCCACCGTCTCGGTCCTGCACCCAGGCGCGTCCGTGCTGCAGCTCCGCGAACCGTCGAACGAGGGTGAGCCCGACGCCGACGCCCGGTGAGTGACGGGGCGCGCTCGGACCCTGGGTGAACGGCTCGAACACGGCCTCGCGCAGGTCGGCGGCGACCCCCGGGCCGTCGTCTTCGACCGCGATCACCACGCCCCCCGGCTCGCCGAGCACCCGCACCCAGATGGTCGCGCCCGCTGGGGCGTGACGAGCGGCGTTCGCGAGCAGGTTCTCGACGATGCGCTCGGTCTTCGCGACGTCGGCCGGTTGGACGAGCGACGGCAGGTCGAGCACTAGACGATCGCTCGCCACGAGCTCGGACTCCTCCGTGACTCGCCGGACGAGGTCACCCACGTCAACCCCTTCCAGCTTGGGGGTGACGATGCCGCTGGCCAGTCGGTCCATGTCGAGCAGGTTCGTCACCAAGCGCTCCAGCCGGCGGGCGTTGCCCGCGATGCGGCCGGCGAGATCGCGGGCGTCGGCCTCGTCGAGCCTCACGTCCCCGCGCTCGAGGGTGATCGCGAGTCCGAGGATCGCGGCGAGCGGTGTGCGCAGGTCGTGCGAGACCGCCTGCAGGAACGTGTTCTTCATGTCGTCGAGCGATCGGAGCCGATGCGTGGCCTCTCGTTCGACGGCCAACGCCCGCTCGAGCCGGGCCTGCGTCTCCTTGCGTTCGGTGACGTCGAGCAGGAAGCCCTGCCAGAACCCTTCGTCCTCTGCCTCCTTCACGAACGTGGCCTCGTCGTGCACCCAGACCCAATGGCCGTCGGCGTGGCGGAACCGGTAGTCGACGGAGTACGCCTCCTTCGTCCCGTTCGACCGATCGTCGAGCTCCTGGACGAAGGGCAGATCGTCGGGATGGATGCCGGTCCGTCGGAAGCCGGGGGCCCAGGTCCATTCCTCGGGGGTATAGCCGAGCAGGTCGTACACCTGGGGGCTGATGTAGGACTTCGACGGGTCGCCCTCTGGCGATTCCCGGTAGACGACGGCCGGGATGTGCTCGACGAGCGCCCGATGGCGCTCCTCGGCGTGTCGCAGCTGCTCCTCGGCGTGCTTGCGCTCGGTGATGTCGATCATGAAGCCGAGGAAGTGCTCGAGCGAGCCGTCGTCGCGGAACACGGGGGTCGACGTATCGTGGATCCACCGCGCCGTGCCGTCGGCTGCTCGCATGCGATAGACCTCGTCGAACGTCGAGACGTCGCCCGCGCTCAGCACGCCCGACGCCTCGAGGCGGGCGAGATCCTCCCGCTCGATCAGGCTGAACCACAGGGACGGGTCATCGATGAACCGCTCCGGCTCGTAGCCGAGGATCGCCTGCACCTGTGGGCTGACGAACCCCATCCGGACGTCGTCTGGCCCCACCACGACGTCCGTGTACGTGACCGCCGGGATGTGCTCGATCACCTGGCGCCACCGCCGTTCGGCCCGCCGCCGATCGTCCTCGATGCGATGACGCGCCACGGCGGCGCCGATCACCGTCGCCGCCGCTCGGAGGGCATCGAGCTCGGGCCCCCAGCTCCGTTCCCGGGCGCACTCGTCGAAGCCGATCACGCCCCACCACTCGTCTCCCACGACCACCGGATGCTCGGCGACGGACAGGACACCGTGGGCCTCGAACTCCGTCCGTTCGTCATCGGGGAGATCGGCGACACGACTGACGATCGCCTCGCCTCGAGCGTGGGCCGCCGCCCATCTGCCCAAGCCCTCATCCCAGGGGGCGTCGTGCAGCAGGGGGCTGTCGAACAGCGATCCGATCCCGGGCCTGCACCACTCGTGACGCATCGTGCCGAGCAGCCGTCCATCGTGGGCCGCCTGGTTCTCGATGACGTACGCGCGGGAGACGCCCGCTGCCCGGCCGAGGCGCTCGAGCACCTCGTCGGCAGCCTCACGCCAGTCCGCGGCCAGGAGCAGCCGCTCGGCCGCGAACGCGACCGCTTCCAGCACGGCGTCGTCACGGAGCGCACCGCCGCTCGCGTCGGCTGCGGGCCGGGCCGTCTCCACTCGCGTCGCCTCCTCATGCGGGCGCGCGGACGCACGTCGCCCGATCCGGGTCACTCAGGAGTATCGGCCGCGAGGGACGCGGGTGTAGCCGGAGGGCTCAAGCGGGGTCGGGCACGATGCCGGGGCCGGTCCCGGCCGCAGGCATCTCGTCGCCGGTGGGCCATCGAGCCCGCGATCTCGCGGCGAGCTTGAACATCAGGTCGACCGCCTTCGGATCCTCCGAGGCCGGACGCGCCTCGACGACGCCCTCGGCGAGCGCGCGCTGCCAGACGTCGGCGCCACGGTCGGTCCGGACGATCGTCAGGGTCCAGCCGGCCGATTGCCCGAGGCCGCCGAAGGAGATGTCCGCGTGCTCCGCGGCGAAGTCGGGGCAGCGCAGGCACCCCGGCCGCGTGAACCGGTGGGCGTCCTTGAGCGAGTACGTGTGCTCATCGCCGTCGTCGGTGTAGAAGAGCAACTTGCCCTTCACGTTCACGCGCGCCACGTGGTCGAGGTCGAGCCCCAGCTCACGCTGAGCGATCTCGACCATGAGCCCGTCGTAGGTGAACGTCTTGGAGCACAACAGGCCGAACGTCCACGCGATCTTCTTGCGCCACTTGTTCACGCGGCGCGCCTCCATCGAGCCCGTGACGCTCGCCTGGCAGCTCATGCCGACGAGCGCCACGTTCGACAGTCCCATCTCCGCAGCCTGGAGCAGCGCCAACGGGTTGGCCGAGTACGTGTATCGAGACCCGGCGGTGTCGAGCACGCCTTGCGCGTCGGTCACCACGGTGGGCTCTGCGTCCCACTGCCGCTCCTCGCTCAGCTTCGACGTCAACGCACCGTCGATCTGCCCCGTTCGCAAGCCCCAGATCAGCAGAGCAGAGACGACGCCGCCGTCCTGCCCGCTCATCAGCATCTCCGGTTCGGTCGCTCGCGCCAGCACGATCTCCCGGTGCTTGCCGATCACCTCGTCGGGTGTGCGGGCCATGCCGAACAGGGACGTGTCGATCTCGGACTCCCAATCCCGGAATCGGGGACAGGCCATCGTGCACAGCGAGCAGCCTTTGTCGCCGTGGGAGCAGCGATCGGGGCCCTCGTCCTGCAGTTGGACCGGAAGGTCGTCCTCGTACCCCAGCACGTGGAAGGGGCACGCGACGATGCACGCCGTGCAGCCGGTGCAGAGTCCGGTGGTGACCACCTCGTCGTAGAGGTCGCGCCATTGAGACCGATCTGTGGGGGCAGGCATGGACGGCAGCATATCCGACGCTTCGTGAGCCCTCGGCGCGTCGGCATCCCCCTCTGAGGCCGTCTCGGGATAGGCTTCAACGCAACGCTGGAGCTAGGACGACGAGATCAGGGGGGACATATGGGTTCGCGACGGTACGCCGTGCTCGTGGCAGGGTTCGCGGCCCTCGCGCTGGTGACCGCAGCGTGCGGGGGTGGGGATGATGAGACGACCGACACACCGACCGATCAGGAGTCGGGCGATCTGGCGCCCGGCTCGGCGGTGATCAACATCGTGGACCTGGCCTTCGAGCCGTCCACGATCACCGTGGCCTCGGGCACGACCGAGATCGCGGTCACGAACGCCGATTCCACCGATCACACGTTCACGCTGGACGACGGCAGCGTCGACGAGGCGCTCTCGCCCGGTCAGGAAGTCACCGTCGAGGTCGACCTCACGGCCTCGACGGGGTTCCACTGCGAGATCCACCCGTCGATGACCGGGACGCTGGAGGTCGCCTGAGAAGATGCGCGGTGGATCGGTCGTGCGTCGAGTCCCGGAGGTCGGAGTCGCTCGGGGGGAGGGTGACGGTCGGAGCCCGGCGTCAGAGGCTGAACGACTCGCCGCAGGCGCACTCGTGCGTCGCCTGCGGGTTCACCATCTTCAGCCCGCCGCCCATGAGCGAATCGTTGAAGTCGAGCGTCGAGCCGATCACGATCGGCGCGCTCGCGGGGTCGATGAGCACCCGGAAGCCGCTGGGACCCACGATCACGTGGTCGTCGGCGACGGGTTCGTCCTCGAGCGTGAGCACGTAGCTGAACCCCGAGCAGCCGCCGGCCGTCACCCGCACGCGCAGCGCGGCGTCGGGCCGGGCGTCACGCTCTGCGAGCTCGCGGGCCTTGCGAGCCGCGGTTTCGGTGATCGTGATCAGAGGGGAGGTCGCCGTATCCATCGCTACCAGGATACGTCTCGCCCGGGCCAACGCGAACGCCCCAGGCCGGATCATCCTGCCAGGAACGCCGTGAACATCCGGGCGTACGCGCGGGCGCCGTCGACGAGGTCCGTCAGCGGCACGGACTCGTTCGCTGAGTGGGCGACGCTGAGCGAGCCGGGGCCACAGATCACGGTCGGGATCGCGGCCTGGTTGATGTAGAAGCGCGCGTCGGTGATGCCCGTGAACCCCACGAAGTCGGATCGCTCGCCCGTCACCGCCTCCACCGCCTCGGCCGCGATGCGAGCGATGTCCGTGTCGGCCGAGGTCTCTGCCGCCTCGGTCCATTGGCGGAGCTCGACCTCGATGTCGACCTCGGGATGCTCGGCGCGAAGCGACCCTGCGAGGGCCGCGAACGGTGCGCCCACCGCGTCGGGATCGCTCTCGCCCGGCACGGTGCGACGATCGATGTCGACCACGCACCGGTCGGGAACCACGTTGGGAGCGCTCCCGCCCGATATCAGCGCCGCGTTCACGGTGGGCCGTCCCACCAACCGGTGCTCACGATCGGGCAGCACCTCGGGCAGGCGCAACAGGAACCGAGCCATCGAGGTGATCGCGTTCACCCCGCGATGCGGCTGGGAGCCGTGCGCGGCCTTCCCGTAGGCGGTGGCGGTGAACCAGGCGCCCCCCCGCTCGGCGAGTGCGACGTGCATCTCGCTGGGCTCGCCCACGATCGCCGCACTCTGCGTGAGGTACCCGCGCTCCCAGAGCACCTTCGTGCCGTGCAGGCCGGCGAGCTCCTCGTCGGCGGCAAGGTGGAACACGAGCGATCCCGCGAGCGGGGTCGACGCCCGCCGCAGGGCCGCCGTCGCGGCGAGGGCCGCTCCGATCGGCCCCTTCATGTCGGCGCTGCCCCGTCCGACGAGCTGCCCGTCGTCGTCGACCTTGCCCGACCACGGGTCGTGGCTCCAGGTGTCGGTCGAGCCGGCAGGCACGACGTCGAGATGCCCGTTCCAGGCGAGGGCAGTGCCGGTGCTGTCGCCGATGCGGGCCACCACGCTCGGCCGGCCCGCGTCCGACCGGACCACGTCGATCTCTGCGCCCAGCCCGGTGAGGATGTCGCTCGCAACGCCCGCCGCCGCTTCTTCGGTGTCGCCCGGATTCTCGCTCTTCGCCGCGATCAGGGCTCGGGCGAAGGCGAGCACATCGTCCGGCTCCACCGCGTCGGCCGCCGCGGCCAGCACAGCCTCATCTACCATGGCGCGCGATGCTACACGCCGACGCGCTGGCCTCGCTCGCGGCCGCATTGGAGCCTGATCCCGCGCCAGCTCCCTGCCCGGGCGACCGGCTGGCGGCGGTGCTCGCGCCGCTGGTCCTCGAGCCCGAGCCCTCGTTGGTGCTCACGGTGCGCGCCGCCGCGCTGTCGCGCCACGCGGGGGAGATCTCGTTTCCGGGAGGGCTGCAGGATCCCGGGGAAACGCTCGCCGAGACGGCGCTCCGCGAGGCCGACGAGGAGATCGGCCTGGCCCGGCGCGACGTCGAGCTGGTCGGGGCGCTGCCGCCGGTGGGCACCTTCGTCAC
>JBOGVO010000255.1:0-4245 GCA_050692855.1 Actinomycetota bacterium
GCGTACGGTCGCGCGCCTCGTCGTCGTCGTCGCGGCGTTCGGACTCGCAGTCGTCGCGGCGGCGCAGCAGACGCCGCCCGGCGGCTACTGATGACGAGCGCCGGGAGCACCGTGGCCGGTCTGCTCCTCTGGCCCAGCGCCCGCACCACACGGTGGATGCCGTTCGCCGTCATCGTCGCCATCGCCACTGCGGTCGTGCGCGAGGGAAGTCGCGACGGGCGAGACCCCACCACGGTCGCGCTGCCGATCGCCACAACGTTGCTCGGCGTCTGGGTCTGCCTGACGTTCGAGGATGCGGCCGCCGAGCTGTCCTCGCCGGCGCCCGTGCCCTTGTGGTTGCGACGCTCCGTTCGGGCGTCGATCACGGTGCCAACCGCTGCGATCGCCTGGTTCGGGTTGATGTGGATCGGGCCGCTCGGCGCGCCGACCGTTCCCATGACCGCGATGTTCGCGAGCGTCGCGTTGGTCGCATTGGCGTGCGCCGCGATCGCCACCCGCCGCCTGCCCTCGGAGCGGTCGGGGATCGCCGCCGCCTTCGGCGTGGTCGGCGTGACCCTCGTACTTCCCTTCGTGCTCGGACTGGCCCTGCACCGTCCGATCGCGATCGATCCGGCGAGGGTGGTGATCGGCGATCCGGTGAGCTACTGGGCGACGATCGGTACGGTCGCGGTCATCCTGCTCGCGCTCGGGCAGCGTGACCCTGCCTTGCCCGACATCACCGCCCGGCTCCGGCAACCGGCCGGGCATCGACGGGCGCCGCGGGTGCCTGCCCGGGGGGCCCGCTGATGGATCTCGGTCGCGACACCGCGACGGCGCTCCACGATGAGGCGGGGTTCGGCGCACGTGAGCCGCTCCTCGCGAGGCTGCTCGGCGGGATGCACCTCCCGGCGTTCGTGCCGAGCGTGGTCGCCGCGACCCCCTCGCTGCGGTTGCCGTGGCTCGGCGCCGCAGCGGCCGTCTCGGTGTTCTGGCTCGACCTCGCGCGGGCGCCGGGCCTTGCGAGGAGGCCTCGGCATCGATCCGAGGGAGGAGCAGCCATGAGGGCCGACCCGGAGCTGCACGAGCGCCTCGAGCGGGCGGGCGCACACGTCCGAGTCGACCCGCAACACCGGCTCGATGAGATCCGCGCCGTCGCCGTGCGGCGTCATCGCGTCAGCCGGATCCAGGCGCTCGCGGTCGCCGCCGTCATCGGGATCCTCGCGGTGTTGGCGGCCTGGCAGCTCCGATTCGCGGAGGACCGATCCCCCGTGCCCGGCGCGACGGCAGCGCCGGCCGGGCGGATCGCCTACCTGGGGGCATATGAGGCGTCGAGGGACCTATTCGTGCTCGACGCTTCCTCCGGCGAGCCCGAAACCCTCTACGAAGGAGCGGGAACCGTGCTCTGGGCCGTCTGGTCCCCCGACGGCTCGCGGCTCGCCTTCACCCTCGAGACCCCCGGCCCGCGCTACGAGGTCGTCGTGGCCGATGCCGACGGGAGCGACCCCGTGACGATCGTTGAGCAGGACGACACGGGAGCGGCGGGTCCCGACCTGCTCAGCCTGGCGTGGTCACCCGACGGTTCGCGCATCGCGTACTCCGGCCGGACGCCTCGGGAAGGCGTCTCGAACCGCACGGTCTTCATCGTGAACGCCGATGGGAGCGGACGGCGCACGGTGCTCGACGGGCACTGGGAGGAGGTCTCCTGGTCGCCGGACGGACGGCGGCTCCTGCTGCTCGGCTTCCCCGACCAAGAGGACGCGCGGTTCGATCTCTACACGATGGATCCTGACGGCTCGGAACCCGTGCAGCTGACCAACGACGCGTCGATCGAACACACGCCTTCCTGGTCGCCGGACGGACGCCGGATCCTGTTCGCCGATGGACCCGACAACGATCCGGACGTGTACGTGATGGACGCCGATGGCTCCGGCGTTCGCATGCTCACCGATCGGCGCGGGTGGGACTTCATCCCGGTCTGGTCGCCCGACGGCGCGTGGATCGCGTTCACGAGCGATCGCGGAGCGACCCCCGAGCAGCAGGCGACGAACCGAACAGGTGAAGCGGTGTCCGGGTTCGCGATCTACGCGATGCGCAGCGATGGCTCGGGCGCCCGGCTCATGCTGGAGCAAGAGGGCGTCCTCCTGTATCCGACGTCGTGGACCCGATAGGCGATCCAGGTCGCTCGGACCGCAGCCGACACCGGCAGTGTCGGCCCGCCTCCCGCTCGCAGGGTAGGCTGGAGGCCTCGGGACGCACCCGAGGGTTCGCGCCGAGCGATCGAGACGGCCCGCGTCCGCCGCCACCTCGCCCCCACGGATCCACGCACGCACCACGAAGGGGGAACGCCGTGACGAAGGCACGAGGCAGCGACCGGGTCCAGTACGGGCCACCCGGCGCCGGCAAGGCATCGCTCGCTCGCTCGTCGCAGGGACGGCTCTGTAACGAACCGGGATGCACCACGGTGCTCTCCACCTACAACGCCGCCAGCACGTGCTGGCTGCACACCGGGCCCGCGCCCAAGCACCCGCTCGCGCGTTCCTGACGTCGAACGGCCCGTTCCGGCCCACCACTCGTCGGCCGGACGGGGTTCAGTCCACGCCCTCCCCTGCCGAAACACCAAGTGCGTGCCGGACTCCTCGGCCGCCCCAGGACGAGCGTGGGAGGCCGGTGCGTGAGCGACACGATGACGCAGACCCAGAGCGCGACCGACCGAGCAGGCACCGGTTCGCTGCTCGGGCAAGTGATCGCCAAGTTCCGCGAGCAGAACCCGGGCTTCCTGATCGGCGACGACGTGATCCGCCGGTACCACCTCGCGCTGCAATCGCGAGGGTTCGTGATCCTCTCGGGCGCGAGCGGCACGGGCAAGACGTGGCTCGCACAGGCCTATGCGGAGGCGGTGGGCGCCCGGCCGAAGCTCGCGGCCGTCGATCCGAGCTGGTCGTCGAACGAGGACCTGCTCGGCTATCTCTCTCCGCTCGACGGCTTCTACCACCACACGCCCTTCAGCGAGTTCGTGCAGGAAGCCGCCCGCGAGTGGACCTCCGCCGATCTCGCGGGACGGACGGCGCGCGAGTTCCACGTGATCCTCGACGAGATGAACCTCGCGCGGGTCGAGCACTACTTCTCGCGGTTCCTCTCGGCGATGGAGGTCCGCTCGCGCGAGGGCATCGCGCGGCTCGACCTCGCCCCCGGTCACACGGTGGAGCTCACGCCCAACCTGAAGTTCGCCGGCACGGTGAACATCGACGAGACGACGCACGGGTTCGCCGACAAGGTCTACGACCGAGCCCAGCTCCTCGAGCTCCCCTTGCAACGCGACTACGTCGTGGAGTATCTCGAGGCGGAGCCCTACGGCGAGGTGCTGCTGCACATCTGGGACGTGCTGAGGCCCATCGCGCCGTTCGGTTTCCGCGTGCTCGAAGAGGTGCATCACTACGTGATCGCCGCCGGTGAGGTCGGGGTCGAGTGGCAGGTCGCGCTCGACGAGCAGCTCGTGCAGAAGGTGCTCCCCCGCGTGCGCGGCGCCGACGCTCGGTTCGACGAGGCGCTCTCGGGGTTCGCACAGGCCCTGGACGACCGGTTCCCGCTGGCGAAGTCCAAGGCCGAGCTGATGCGTGAGGACTACGCCTCGCATGGCTTCGCCAGCTACTTCTGAGCCGCCCGTCGGAGCGGCTCTCGAGCCGGCGCCGATCGGCATGGAGGCCCTCGCCGAGATCGTGCAGGGGGTGGCGGGCCGGCCGGGTCTGGCCGAGGTGCTCGTGCGGCTCCAGCAGGCGCACCGCAAGGACCTCGTGCGGGTGGAACGCTGGACGTCCGGCGACCTCGCCCGCCATCCGGAGCCCCGGGAGCTGATACGCAGTCGCCGCAAGCCCGGGAACCTCGACGAGCTCGGTCGGCTCAAGCGCGTCTACGACTCGCGGCGCGTGATGACCTCCGACATCCACGAGAACCGGGTGGTGCTGCATGCGGTGCGGGAGGTGCGACGTGCCCTCGAAGCTCTCGAGGAGGTCGACGCCGCGGCGCTGCTCCTCGAGCTCGACGCGGCGATCGCGCAGGCACCGTTCCTCGAAGACGTCGGGCGTTTGCGTGGACTGCCCGGAGTGCCGACCGCGACCCTCGCGGGAGACCCCCTGTACCGAACCGTCTACGAAGCCTGGCTCACCCTGCGCAGCCCGGCGACCCAATCCGTTTGAGACCGAGATGTAGTCTCATTGATGCGCTAGCGTGACTACATGAACGTCGGCATCCGAGAGCTGAAGGCGAGAC
>JBOGVO010000256.1:0-5561 GCA_050692855.1 Actinomycetota bacterium
GATACGTACGGCTCGTAGACGTCACTGATTTGCCCCGCGTCGGGCATATCCGTGGGATTGCGAACGACACGCTTGGTTCCGTCGAGGAGCTCGACTTCGTATCCCACCGAAGGCGCGGTCGCGATCAGCTCCAGGTCGAACTCCCGCTCGAGCCGCTCCTTCACGATGTCCATGTGCAGCAGGCCGAGGAAACCGCACCGGAACCCGAACCCGAGCGCCTGCGACGTCTCGGGCTCGAAGTGCAGGGCGGCGTCGCTGAGCTTCAGCCGGTCGAGCGCGTCGCGGAGGTCCGCGTAGTCGCTGCCGTCGGCCGGGAACAGACCCGACCAGACCATGGGCTTGGGCTCCCGATAGCCGGGGAGTGGCTCCGGTGCGCCCTGCTTGCCCGCCAGCGTGATCGTGTCGCCGACCTTGGCATGGTGCACGTCCTTCAGCCCGGTCACGAGGTATCCGACCTCCCCGGGGCCGAGCTCGGGCACGGGCGTCGGCTCGGGCGCGTTCACGCCCGTCTCCTCGGCGTCGCTCTCGACGCGGGTCGCGAACATCCGGATGCGCGCCTTCGACGGCAGCACGCCCTCCTGCACGCGCACGTAGGTGATCACCCCTCGGTACGCGTCGAACATCGAGTCGAAGATCAACGCCTGGAGCGGCTTCGTGGGGTCGCCGACCGGCGCTGGGACGCGATCGATCACGGCCTGCAGCAGCTCGGGAACGCCGTCCCCCGACTTCGCGCTGATGTGCAGGATCTCGCTCGGATCGCAGCCGAGCAGGCTCGCGAGCTCCTTCGTGCGCTGCTCGGGCTCGGCCGCCGGCAGGTCGATCTTGTTCAAGGCGGGAACGATCACGAGGCCGGCGTCGCGCGCCAGGTGGTAGTTCGCGAGGGTCTGGGCCTCGAGACCCTGCGCCGCGTCGACGAGCAGCACCGCGCCCTCGCACGCCTCGAGCGATCGCGAGACCTCGTAGGTGAAGTCCACGTGACCGGGGGTGTCGATCAGGTTCAGCTCGTAGCCCTCGTGCAGCAGCCGCACCGACTGCGCCTTGATCGTGATGCCGCGCTCGCGCTCGAGGTCCATCTTGTCGAGGTACTGCGCCCGCATGTCGCGGTCCGCCACCGTATGGGTGACCTCGAGCAGGCGGTCGGCCAGCGTCGACTTCCCGTGGTCGATGTGCGCCACGATGCAGAAGTTGCGGATGTGGGAGGTGTCGGTGCTCACGGCCCACCCATGGTACGGGCGCACGTGTGCCGTCTCCGGTCGCTCGGGGCCGGCCGGAGCCGCTGGTAGACTCTGCCGTTCATGGCGAACATCAAGTCCCAGATCAAGCGGAACAAGCAGAACGAGGCGCGCCGCGAGCGCAACAAGGCCGTTCGCTCGGCGCTGAAGACCTCCCAGAAGAAGGTGCAGACGGCCGTCGACGAGGGTGATGCCCAAGCCGCCCAGGACCGCGCCCGCGAGGCGAGCCGCGCGCTCGACAAGGCCGCGAGCGGCGGCGTCGTGCACAAGCGCACCGCCGCCCGGCACAAGAGCCGCCTCGCGAAGGCCGCCAACGCCGCCGCAGCGTCCGAGTAGTCTCCCGCGTCTCCGTTCCTCGGCATAGGCTGGCTTCATGGCGGCCTCGCCACGTGGTTCCCCGATCTTGACCTATCTCGTGATGGCCGCGGTCGCGGGCACGGTGATCGCGGGGGTCACGCTCATCGCCGAGCCCGGCCGACCCTCCCAGCCCGATCGGGCGATCGGTCTCGACGCCGGAGCGACGCTCGTGCCGCCCGCCCCGACGCCCTCGTTGGAGCGAGACTTCATGACGGCGGTGCTGGGGAACCCCCGCGTCGGCCGCGGCCGCCCCTACTGCGACGCCCGCGGCTGCTGTCCGACCTGGATGACGACGTTCGGGACGACGGCTCCCACCGACGAGGTGGTCGCGGCCTTCGAGGTCCAGGGATACATCGCGAAGCTCGGGGATCGCCGCATCGTGCGAGGTGGCCCATGGCCGAAGGTCCTCTGGACGGGCGAGCTCGACTATGCGGGCCGCTGGGAGTGGCGACGCGTCGCGGTCGCTCGCGGTCAGGACATGGATCGACCAGCCTGGCCGACGGTGTTCGTGCAGAGCTCGATCGCCTGCGGCGAGGAGTGATCGGGGGCCCGAGCCTCGACGCCCGGCGTCACCCCGCGGCGATGGCGACGACGAGCACCGGCATCACCGTCTCTCCTGAGGCACCCGATTTGAGCGCACGGTCGGCATCGGTGACGCGTTCGTGCAGGTTCAGCAGCTGCCCCATCGAGAAGTTGCGGGCCTGTTGCTGGTACCGCCTAGCCTGCCACTCGAAGCGCAGGCCGGCTCGCTGGGCGAGCTCCGCCGGCGGGATCCGATCGGGCAGGGAGCGGACCCGGATCAGATCGCGCAGGCGACTCGAGACGCCGCCGAGCACCTTCAACGGATCGTCGCCGCCTTCCTCGATCGAACGCCACGAGCGGATCGCCCCCGGAAGGTCGCGCGAGAACGCGCGGTCGCACAGATCCCACACCTTCTGCTCCCCCAGCCCGCGGAACTGCCGGGCGACCGCGGCGGGGGTCACGCGCTGACCCGGGAACGCGGACTCCAGCTGCTGCAGGGCGGCCACCAGCCGGCCCGGCTCCTCGCCCAGGATCTCGACGAGCGCCCGGGCCGCGGGAACGGACAGATCGAGGCCGAGCTGGTCGGCACGACGCGCGAGCCAAGGCTCGAGATCCTTCCGCTTGATCTCGACGTGCACCACGTCACCCACGGGCTTCACGAGCTTGTCGAGCGCTGCGGGAACCTTGCCCCGTTCCGCGACCTGGCAGCTGATCACGAGCCGGGCCTCGGGGTCGGGCGCCGACAGGTAGGCGGCGAGCTCGGCCGTGGCGTCCTTGGTGAGCGAACGCGCATCGGCGATCATGAGGGCCCGCGGCTCGCCGAACAGCGAGGGCGTGGCCAGATCCTGCAGCTCGCCGCCTTGCCACTCCGCGGCGTCGACCTCGGTGACGGGTGCGTCGCCGAGCCGGGCCAGGGCGGCCTCGCGCAACAGGAACGGGTCCTCACCCCAGAGCAGGGCGATCGGCGCCTGAGCGCGAGGCGACATGCTGCGGATGGTAGCGCGTGGCCGTGACTCACCCGCGCGTGTAGCGCGTGGCCCCTGCTACAAGCGCGTCGAGAGTGAGGGCCGTCGGATGGGCAAGCGTGTGGCTATGGAGGTGGAGGAGGCACGACGGAGTCCCATCCGACTTCCTTCGCCCAGGCCTCGGCCGCTCGGTAGATCAGGTCGCATGCCGGATCCTTCGCGTCCGCGTAGCTGTCTGTGTCCGGAGCGAGCATGGCAAGTCCTCTCTTCACCGTTGCGTAGGAGGCGGCGGAGTCCGGATGCGCGGAGGAAGTCACGGAAGAGCAACGCATATCGCTGATTCGCTCGGCCCTGTACGCGGACGTGCACATTCGTGCCCCGCTCTCCATCGGGTTCACGCAAGAAGAGCTTCCGCCACTCAGCGGTGAGGGCGACAAGCCGGGAACCTGGTGGTCATCAACGATGTCCGCAACCCTGCGCCAGCCGCGAGTGGCGAGCCTCTCGACCACGGGCTCGAGGGCCGCTCCGTCCTCGACGGTGATCTGAACATCGATGACGTCCTTCGCTGGCAGTTGTCGCACCGACGTTGAGCCGATGTGATCGATACGCACGACGCTCTCTGATGTCGCCTCTCGGAGACGAGCCGCGATGGCGTCGAACTCGCCGGCCCATCTGGCGTCGGACTCGACGATCGTGACCACCGGCATATCGAAGCACCTAGGCCGAGAACAGGCCAACTACTTGGGTCTGGCCGAGCCGGCGGGGACAACCAAGCCTCACGAGGTGGTAGAAAATCATCGAGCCGACCGAGGAGGGCAACGTGGATCGAACTAGGGCGTGGTTGTTTCTCATCGCTTTCTCCGTCATCGGGATCCTCACGATCATCGAGGGAGTGAACGACGGCTTCACCGTCCTCAATTGGGTCGTCATCGTGGTGAGCGTGGCCTTTGCCCTGCAGGCAGTGTGGTCCATCGCCAGGGGCTCATCTCAACCCTGATTCGCGTTCGTCGAACGGCTCGCCGACCACGATCGTGCCGGGAATCTGGAATCGCGCCGGCTTCCACCAGACGCGGGCGGAGGCCCACCGTTCCGCGTCCGAAGGAGGAGCACGCCGTGGTGAGCTTGTGTGCGGCTACGTCGCCGGAGCGTCGGGGCCGCCACCGGTCGTCGCTCTGGCGAGGCGGCGCACCTCGGTGACGTACGAGGACTTCGCGCTCGCCTACTGGTCCCCGTCGCGGTGCCGCTCGGCGAGCCCGATCTTCAACTCCTCGTACCGGCGAGCCTCATCGGCGTGGGACCTGAGGTAGTCGCGGAAGGCGACCTTTTAGCGGTGCCGGCGGTACTGCAGCTCGACGATCCCGTTGCTGGAGGCGGTGCTGGAGACCAGGTCGAGCCGGTAGGACTTGGGGACGCCGTCGAACAGCCGGGTGCCCTCGCCCGCAACGTAGGGGAACAAGCTCAGCTGGAGCTCGTCGATCAGGTCGAGCCGCATTAGCGACCGCCAGAGGCTGACGCCGCCCCAGACCACGATGTGACCGTCGCCGCCCCGCCTGAGCTTGTCGATCTCTTCTGCCGTGTCACCAGCGGCGATGGTGGTGTTGGCCCACTCGGCCGTCTTCAGGGTCCGGGAGAAGACGACCTTGTGCCCGGCGGTCAGGATGTCGGCGAACGGATGGTCGGTGGCCGTCGTCATGGACCCGGCGATGCCCTCGTAGGCGGTACGGCCCATGATGTGCGCGTACGCGTTCTGGAGGAAGTCGAGTTGCGCCGGGTCGTCGGGCGCACGGTTCTCGGGCAGGTCGAGGCAGAACTTCCAGAACTCGGTGCCCTCGTCGGCGAGAAGGCCGTCGAGCGAGTAGTTGAACACCGTCGCTATCAGCTTCCGCATGATCAGAACTCCATGGTCTCGGGTCGTCTGGCAACCGTACCTGCTAGGGGAACGTGCCTGTCCCGGGCCCGCAGCGCTCGCGTGGCCCCGGCGGTCGTTGCCCGAGTGGAGCTTGGTCCAACCCGCGAGCTGACATCGTCCTCTGGGGTGGGCGAGAGTTCGGGAATGTACCTTGGACCGTTCGAAATCAGGGAACGCCGGGACGGCGAGGCGCGTCGACGACCGGCTCGGGCGCGTGCCACACGGCCTCGACGTTGTTCTGATGCAGGTCGTTGACGAACGCCGCGTAATACCGCTCGGAGTACTGCGTCCAGACCCTGGCTCGCCGCGGACGGTCGCGCCGTTTGCGACGGCGGCCGCGAAGAATGCATCCACGGCGTCCCGACCCTCGGCGGAGAACGCAACATGCGCCGCTGTGGTCACGGGCTCCCCTCGGCAGATCGTGAAGTCGTCCAGTCCCTCGGCCCCGTAGGAGACACAGTCGTCCTGAACGTAAAGCTCCTCGTAGCCGAGTGGGGCGAGGACGTCTGTATAGAGCCCCCGGCTCGCGTCCAGGTCTGCCACGACGAAGAGCACGTGATCGACGACGACGCGGCG
>JBOGVO010000257.1:0-3549 GCA_050692855.1 Actinomycetota bacterium
ACCGTGAGCGCGTTGAATCGGGGCGCGAGACATTCGGTCGCGAGCCGGTGCAGGTGGTCGACCGACGCCGCGGCGTCGGTCGTGACGAACGCGAGCATGGTCGCGAGGTTCGGCGCGATCATGCCGACGCCCTTCGCGCACCCTCCGATACGGAACGCCCCGGCGTCCCCGGTCGCCTGCTTCGGCACGGTGTCGGTGGTCATGATCGAGCGCGCGAACGCCTCGCCGCCGTCGGCCGTCAGCCCGTCGACCAACGCGGGCATCGCCCGGCGCATCCGCTCGACGTGCAACGGCTCGCCGATCACACCGGTGGACGACGGCAGCACCTCGTCGGGCTCGGCGTCGAGCAACGCCGCGGCCTCGGCGCTCGTCGTGAGCGCGTCGTCGACGCCCCGTGAGCCCGTCGCCGCGTTGGCCTGACCGCTGTTCACGAGCACCGCTCGGACGCGGCCGCGCCGAAGGCGGGCTCTCCCGACCTCCACCGGCGCGGCCGCCACGGCGTTCGTCGTGAACAGCGCCGCGGACGTCGTGCCGAGATCGCCCACGAGCAAGCCCAGGTCCGGGAGCCCGCTCGGCTTGAAGCCCGCCGTCACGCCCGCGGCCCGGAACCCCAGCGGGTATGTGACGCTCACGGGTACACCGCCAGGGTGGGGAGGCCTTCCGCCTCGTCGATGCCGAGCGCGAGGTTCAGGTTCTGGATCGCCTGCCCGGCAGCGCCCTTCACGAGATTGTCCACGGCGCCCACGACGACCGCCGTGCCGCTGCGCGCGTCGGCCACCGCCTGCAGCTCGATCACGTTCGTGCCGCGCACGCGCTTCGAGTCCGCCATGGCGCCCGGCGCCAGCACGCGCACGAACGGCCGTCCCGCGTAGGCGACCGTGAGCGCATCGGTGAGCGTCTCGGTCGTCGTGCCCTCGGTGAGCGTCGCGTAGCTCGTGGTGAGCACGCCGCGCACGGCCGGCACGAGATGCGGCACGAACAGCACGGGCGGCGCCACACCGGTCGCGAGCTCCAGGCCCCGCTCGATCTCCGGCGTGTGCTGATGCTTCGGCACCCGGTACGGGCGGATGCTCTCCTCGGTCGACGTGTAGGTCGTGGAACCGTTCGCGGCCCTGCCGGCGCCCGACAGGCCCGTCTTCCCGTCGACCCGGATCGCGCCGGGCTCGACGAGACCCTCACCGAGCAGCGGCGCGACGCCCATGATCGCGGCGGTCGCGTAGCAACCCGGGTTCGCCACGAGCTCGGCCCCGGAGACCTGGCTCCCGAACAGCTCGGGCAGGCCGTAGACCGCCTTCTCGAGCAGGGCAGGTGCCGGATGCTCGAAGCCGTACCACTCGGGATAGGCCTCCGCCGGAAGCCGGAAGTCCCCCGCGAGATCGATCACGCGCACCCCGGCGTCGAGCAGCGACGGCACGAGTGACGAGCTGGTGCCGTTCGGCAGCGCACAGAACGCGACGTCGGCTTCCTCGGCGATCGAGGAAGCCTCGATCGGCTGCAGGGCCAGCTCCGCGATCGGCATCGCGGCGAGGTGCGCATGCACCTCCGCGAGCGTCTTCCCCGCCGAGTCCTTCGCTCCCAGGAACGTGACGTCTGCCCGCCGATGCCCGGCGAGCAGGCGAACGAGCTCCCCGCCGGTGGAACCGGAGGCCCCGAGCACCGCGATACGAGTGGTCGACATCATGGTGCATAAGTATGCACAGCTTGGATAACCATGTCAGCCGATCAGGCCCGGGGTGGTTGTCAGACGCCCCGGCACGCCCGACGCCAGGGGCCGAGCGCGAGCCGCTTCTTCAGGAAGTTGAAGTCGTGCGCGTTCGCATCGGGGCAGAACTCATCGAGCTCGAGCTTGTACTCGACGCCGAACACGGCCTTCCCGGCCTCGACGAACGGATCCAGACGTCGGCACTCGTCGTACTGATGACACTGCTCGTTGAGCGCGGCGTCGAAGTACGGCAGCAGCCTGCGGATCTGTCCGAGGTCGTTCTTCAGCAGTGCCGAAAGGCCCCGACGGTGCGCCGAGTTCGCGAGGAGCACGTTGTAGCGGAGCTGGTGTCGCCCGCGCAGCGGCAAGCCCGTGCGGTTCGCGTACCCGTCGACGTTGTCGAACTCGACCGCGTCGAACCCCTTGCGCGCGCACATGTCGAGGCGGCGTTCCATGATCGGCCGCAGCACGGCCCGCCGGCGGATATCGAGCCACCGCTCCCCCGGCCATCCATTCGGCCGCCCCAGCACGCGTTCGGGGAACCGACCGGCGTCGGGGCGCCACCGCTCCCACGAACCAGCGCTGATGTAGCAGACGACCGCGGCGCCCTCGTCGTGCAGCTTCGCGACGACGCCCTTGGGCACGTCGAACCCGTCGACGTCGTACATCTCGACGTCGTACGAGCGATCGATCCGGTACTGCAGCTGCCACTGCCAGCTGGTCTCGAGCGCGGGCGTCCAGCATCCAGGGCAGGGCACCGGGTCGGGGAGGACGACGGATCCGCGCGACGCCGCGTCGCCCCCAGAAGCATCGCCTCCAGAAGCATCGCCCCCAGAAGCATCGCCCGCCGACGCCGACCCCGAGTGGACCGTCGCGAACGACGCCGCCAACGCGAGGAGCAGCGCGAGCCGGCGCATCGGAACGGGGAGCCGTCGCGTCGTATCCATCACTCGGGGCGGTCCAATCGGATCGTCGAGAGCATCGCCTCGGTCTGCTCGACGGCGCCCACGAGCCATGCGCCGTCCTGCGGGCCGCGCAGGTCCTCGCGCGGGTAGACGAACTGGTTCAGCGCCTCGTCGGAGCCCATCTGGATGCCGCGCCCCACGAGGTAGTCGCCGAGCGCGAACTCCCAGCTGAACATGGCCGTGCCGTCGTCGAAGACCTGCACCGTGTACGACATGAACGTGTTCGGGTGCGACTCGTAACGGCGGTCCCCCGCGGCGCCCAGGGAGCGTTCCCCGCTCCGGCGGAAGCCGAGCCGTTCGAGCGCCTCGTCGAAGTCCATGCGGGGAAGCTTCGCATGCCTGCCCCGGCGTCGTCGGACCCGAGGCTCACCCCACCACGGAGAGCGACCCGAGGTCGTCGCCGTCGGCCTGAGGCTCGCCCGCCGGGTCGCCTTCCGGTTCGCCCGCCGGTTCGCCCGCCGGTTCGCCCGCAGGATCGACCGACGCCTCCGCGGCGACCTCGGACACCGAGCGGGCGCGCGCGATCGACCCGCGCGCCTTGCCGAGCTGGGACCGGAACTCGTCGGCGCCGTTCACGATCATGGCGCCGGCGCGGGCGAAGCGGTTCTCCACCACCGACTCGAGCGAGTCGAGCACGGCCCCGATCTCGGCGAGGCTCGCCCGCACGTCGGGGGCGTCGCCGAACCGTTGCACGAGCGCATAGAGGAACAACACGATCGGCAGGGCCGACGAGTAGGGGACGATGACCACGCCGCGCGCGTACGCATCGGCGTGGGCGCGACGCAGCACCTCATAGGCCGCGTCGGGCACCGCGGCCACGGCGACCGGGGCCGTGACCGCGGGATCGATGTACTGAGCGACCTCTTTGGCGCGGAGCGTCAC
>JBOGVO010000258.1:0-50629 GCA_050692855.1 Actinomycetota bacterium
CTCGCCGACGCTCATCGCCGCCATGCGATCGGGCCGAAGCGACGCCAGCGCCGCGTCGGCCGCCTCGAGGAAGTCGGATTGCGCCTCGAGCGTCGCCGCCCCCTCCCCCCAAGGTTCGCGTCGTCCGTACGAGGCGCCGGTCTCCACGAGCGGCACGTCGAACCGCGCAGCCATCTCCTGCACCGCCGCGTCGTCGGCCATGATCCACTCGGCCCCGAGCTCCACGACCGCCCCGTTCGTCAGGGAAACCGACCAGACGCGGCCCCCCACGCGCTCCCGTGCTTCGAGGACGGTGACCTGCAGACCCGCGTCGGCGAGCGAGCGCGCCGCGGACAGACCCGCGAACCCGGCGCCAACCACGACCGCCCGTCTGCGCGTATCCATCACTGACGGCGTCCGAACGGACTACCGCCATGAGGCGCGCGTAGGGGACACTTGCGTGGCACGGCGCGCCTATGGTACTCACGCCATCGGCTTGAATCGCCGCTCAGTCCCGCGGCCCGACAACAGGAGGGCAAAGACATGGCATCGAGACATCCCATGGAGGATCGTTGGTCGAGGCGGCGATTCCTGGCGCGAGCAGCAACCGGGGCCATAGCGGTGCCCTCGCTCGCGGCGATCATGGCGGCATGCTCGAAGCCGGGCACCTCGACGGGGAACGCCGGCGGCGCGAGCGGCACCGGGCCGATCCCGATCGCGAGGCCGGACAACCCCGTGGAGCTGCCGCTCAACGGTGACCCGATCCCGACGAGCACACCGATCGAGGCCGGCGCGACGCTGCAGGTCTACAACTGGATCGACTACATGTACAAGAAGGTCCTGAAAGCCTTCGAAGAGGAGTACGACGTCACGATCGAATGGACCACCTTCAACAACATGGAGGAGGGCATCCAGAAGCTCGTCGCCGGCCAGGTCCAGCCCGACGTCTTCTTCCCCACCACCGACTACATCTCCAGACTCGTCGAGGGCGAGTTGATCCAGCCGCTCAACCACGAGCTGATCCCGAACCTCGGCTCGGTCGTGTGGCCGAGCTTCACCGACCCCGGTCCGTACTACGACCTGGGCGCCCGCTACTCCGTCCCCTACACGATCTACACGACCGGGGTGGCGTACCGGCGCGACCGGGTCGACGACGCCGACGCCGTCGCGCAGGGCTATGACCTGAACTGGAACCCCGACTACACCGGCGAGATCGCCTACTACGACTCCTACCGCGACGCGATCGGCATGTCGCTGATCCGCAACGGCGTGACGGACCCCAACACCAACGATCCGGCCGCCATCGACGCGGCGAAGGACGGGATCCTCGAGCTCGTGAACGACCTCGACGGTCAGATCCGGATCAACGGCACGTACGCGAAGCTGCCCGAGGGTGAGTTCACCGTGTCGCAGTCCTGGTCCGGTGACATCGTGGGCGCGCAGTGGTACCTGCCCAAGGACACCTCATGGGACGTGCTCGGCTACTGGTACCCCGACGCGGAGCCCGGTCTGATCGGCAACGACACGATCGTGATCCCGTCGACGGCGCAGAACCCTCGCCTCGCGCACGAGTTCCTCAACTTCTTCCTGAGCGAGAAGTACGGGTACGAGAACTTCGCCAGCTGGAACGGATACCAGCCGCCCTTCACATCCCTCGAGCCGGCGAAGTTGATCGACGACGGGGTCGTGCCCCCGGCGCTCGACCGAGCGGTGGTGACCGAGGACATGTTCACGACGGGCTTGATCCAGAGCCAGCTTCCGCCCGAGGACGACAAGCTCTGGCTCGATGCCTGGAGCGAGATCCAAGCCGGCGGCTAAGGGTGTCGAGCGCCGAGGCGACCGCCGAGCCCACGGGGAAGCGAGACCGGGCCGCCCAGGCAGCGGGCCGCGGGGGAGCGTGGTTCCCCCGCTGGTACTGGCCTTCGTTCACGTTCCCCAGCCTCGTCTGGTTGCTCGTGCTGTTCGTGCTGCCGTTCTACACCGTCCTCTCCGTCGCCTTCGGCACGGTTGATCCGCTCTTCCGCACTCCGCTCCCGGTCTATCAGCCATGGTGGTGGGAGTTCGACACGTTCACGACGACGATGGAGAAGTTCTACGCCGGCGACGCGGTCTATCAACAGCCGCTGATCCGTACGTTCGTGTACGTGATCGCCGCCAGCGCGATCTGTCTCGTGCTCGGCTACGCGGTCGCGTACTACACCGCCCGCTATGCCGGGAAGTACCGCGTGCTCATCCTCGTGCTGCTCGTCTCACCCTTCTGGATCAGTTACCTGATGCGGATCTACGCGTGGCAGTCCCTGCTGCAGCCCGACGGCTACATCAACGACATCTGGAGCATCGTCGCGTCGCCGGTCAACTGGCTGGCGGGGAACCCGGTCACGGTGATCCTCGGACTGGTGTACGGATACATCCCCTTCATGATCCTGCCGCTGTTCGGATCGCTGGATCGCATCAACCAGAACTTGCTCGAGGCCGGCCGTGACCTGGGGGCGAGCCCCACGCAGACGTTCCGGCGCGTCACGCTGCCGTTGTCCAAGCCGGCGATCCTCGCGGGTCTTGTGATCGTGTCGCTGCCGATGTTCGGTGACTACTACACGAACGACCTGCTCGGCACCCAGAGCACCTCGATGCTCGGCAACCTGATCGCGAACTCGGTGTTCCAGTCGGGACAGGGGCCCGAAGCCGGATCGCTCACGATCCTTCTCATGGTGATCGTGGTCGTGCCCATGCTCTACTACCTGCGCGAGACCAAGCGCGCGGCGGAGGCAGCATGAGCGACGCCGTGCTCGATCGCGTCGCCGAAGGCGTCTCCGCCAAGGCCACGCCGACCCGGGGCTACTTCAGCAACCCGTGGCGCAAGCCGCACATCCTGCAGGGCATCACGATCGCGTACCTGCTCTGGTCGCTGCTCCCGGTGGTGATCGCGATCATCTTCTCGTTCAACTCGGGCCGCTCCCGCAGCAGCTGGCAGGGATTCTCGCTGCGGTGGTGGACCGGCGATCCATTCAACTCGCTCTTCCACGACGAGGCTCTGCGCACCGCGATGTTCCAGACGTTCCGCCTGTCGGTCCCGACCGCCATCGTCGCGGTCGCGCTCGGCACGCTCTTCGCGATCGGCATCGACCGCTGGCACGGGAGGCCGGCACGGGGCGCCAACTTCCTGATGCTGCTCTCGTTCGTGCTCCCCGAGATGATCCTCGGCGTCTCGCTCTTCCTCGTCTTCACGTACCTGTTCAACACCGTGATGCACCTCGGCACCGGAGCACAATGGCTCGGCCTGATCACGTTCCAGATGTCGTATGCGGTCGTGATCGTGCGTGCACGGCTGCTCACGATCGGCCCGGAGTACGAGGAAGCCGCGATGGACCTCGGCGCGAAACCCGGTCAGTCGATGCGCCGGGTGCTGTTGCCCCTGCTGTGGCCGGCGATCCTCGCGAGCGTCGCCGTGGTGTTCGCCGACACCGTCGACGACTTCGTCATCGTGCGTTTCCTCTCCGCCAGCGCCGACAGCGAACCGCTCTCCGTGAAGATCTACTCGGCGGCCCGCGGCTCGCCGACGCCCGCGGTCAACGCAGCCGCCACCGTGATGCTGATCGCGACGATGACCGTCATCCTGATCGGCTACCTGCTCTACCGTCGCTTCACCAAGGGACAGGAGGGCGGCGAGGTGAGCAACTTCGCGCAGCTCTAGGTCCGCGATCGAGCCGAAGCCCCGGCTTCGTGCGCCTCGATTCAGGCCTCTTCGAGCTCGCCGCTCTCGATGATGGGCGTGCCGGCCTCGGGCAACACCCGCAAGGCTTCGCTCGGGAGATGGGCGGTGACGGCAGCCCCCGACTCGAAGGGCACGGCTCCCCCTTCGTTCTGCATCCACGCCTGGATACGTTGGCCCGGCGCCAGGTTCACGATCACCTGCAGGATCGACCCGACGTAGACCACGCGCTCGACCATGCCGGGCAGTCGGTTCTCACCGCTCGTGCCCTGCGGCTCGAGGGTGACGCGTTCTGGGCGGATCGTGACCTTCGCCGAACCCGTCGTGTCTTCGTCCCCTCGGCCGGCGATGAGCTCGAACTCGCCGACCCTCACGCGACATCCACCCTCACCCTGGCCGTGTGCGTCGGCTTCCATGAGGTTCGACACGCCGAGGAAGTCGGCCACGTAGGCGGTGGCGGGCTCCTCGTAGATCTCCTTTGGGTTGCCGATCTGCTCGACGCGGCCCTGGCTCATCACCGCGATGCGGTCGGACATCGTGAGCGCCTCTTCCTGGTCGTGCGTGACGTAGACGAACGTGATGCCAACCTCTTCCTGCAAGGCCTTCAGCTCGATCTGCAGGCGCTTGCGGAGCTTCGCGTCGAGCGCCCCGAGAGGCTCGTCGAGCAGGAGAACCGCGGGATTCAGGATCAGGGCACGCGCGAGTGCGACACGTTGCTGCTGGCCGCCCGAGAGCTGGGTCGGACGGCGCTGTTCGAACCCGGTGAGCGCCACCAGCTCGAGCGAATGCCCGACGCGCTCGCGCTGCTCCTGCTTCGAGACGTCCTTGTACTTCAGGCCGAACGCCACGTTCTCGGCCACGGTGAGGTGGGGGAACAAGGCGTAGTTCTGGAACACGGTGTTCACGTTGCGCTTGTGCGGCGGGGTCTGTGCCATGTCGACCCCGTCGAGCAGGATCTGTCCCTCGCTCGGCCGCTCGAACCCGGCGATCATGCGCAGCGTCGTTGTCTTGCCGCAGCCCGACGGACCGAGCAGCGAGAAGAACTCGCCCGACGGCATGTCGAGGTTGATGCCGGCGACCGCCGTGAAGTCACCGAACCGCTTGACCAGATCGACGAGCTGTACCTGTCCACCAGCCATTCCCGCGGAGTCTAGTGCAGCCGCCGCGTCGCCGGTCAAGTTCGAACGGCCGTTCAACCTCGTAGCATCATGCCTCGATGGACGAGCTCTCCCCGCGGCCCGCGACATCGGGGAGACTCCCGCACGGCTCGCTCGATCCCGTCACCGCCCGCCGAGCACTCGTCCCGCTGCTCGCGGGATACCTGACGTTCGGGCAGTTCTGGGGCATCTGGGTGATCCTCGTCGTCGAGTTCCAGCAGTTCCACGAGCTCTCCGAGAGCCGGCTGGGCGCGATGTACACGATGCTGTCGCTCACGGCCGTGGTGGTGATGCTGGTGCTCGCTCCGAGGCTGCAGCGCTTGCCGCTGTCGACGGTCACGCCGGTGTCGTTGCTCGTGCTCGCCGTGGGGACGGCCGTGATCGCGTATCAACCGAGCGCGCTCGTCGTGATCGGGTTCCTGCTCGTGGGAGCCGGGAACGGACTGATCGACGTCTACATGAACGTCGCGGCCCAGCGCGTCGAGGTCGTCACGCCGGCCGGTGCTGCAATGGCTGCACGCGTCCTACGCGCTCGGCGGGGTGACAGGCGCGGCGACGGCGGGTCTGTTGCTGGCCGCCGGCTTCGACTTCCGCCTCGGACTGGCGTTCGCCTCGGTCTGCCTGGTCGTCACCGCGATCTGGAACTCGAGGACCGCGCCCCGAGACCGGGGGCCTGATGGCGCGCAGGCCACCCTCTCGATCTCGGCGCTGTTCCGCGCGCCCGCGCTCTGGGTGCCCGCCCTCACGGTCCTGTTCGCGTTCCTCGTCGAGGGATCGATGGACACGTGGTCCGGGCTGTATCTGCGCGAGCAGCTCGGCGCCTCCGCCGGCGTCGCCGCCATGGCGTTCATCGCGTTCTCGGGGGCGATCTTCTTCGGGCGTCTGTTCGCGGGTCGCGTGCTTTTCGGCCTCGGGCCACGCACCACGATCATCGTCGCCGGTGTCGGATCGCTGGCCGGCGGGCTCCTCGCGACCCTCACCGAGAACATCCTTGTGGTCGGTCTGGCGTTCCTGATCCTCGGATTCATGATCAGCGCGGCGGGCCCGGCCGGTTTCAGCCTGACCGAGGGCATCGACGACGATCCCACGAGCGCGGTCGCGGCGGTCACCACCGTGGGCTACACGGGCTTCATCTGGAGCCCGCCGCTGCTCGGCTACGTCGCGCAGACGATCGACCTGCGCGCCGCGATGGGCGTGATCGTGGTCGCCACCGTCGGCATCATCGCGGCGGGGCTGATGGCCCCGCGATCACGGGCCTGACGGAGCCCGGAGTCCTCCCGTCTCACCGGCCGTCTCATCGGGCTCCGGAGGCGGAAACGAGTCGCGCAGCGTGAACGCCTCTGGCATCGGACCGTTTGCCCGCACGAGTTCGAGTCGTTCCTTCGCCTCGTCGATCGTCGGGGTCGCTCCGGCAGCGATCCACCACAGCGCGGTCGACGCGTCGGCGAGCCGCTCGAACCACTCGGATCGGCGCCGCAGGTAGTCGGCGTGCTCGGTGCGGAACACGAACGCTCCGAGGGCGTGGACCGACTCCCACACCGACATGTTCACGATCAGCATGTCGTCGTCGAAGACCCGCAGCGCGGTGGCGTCGCCGTCCTCGGTCTGCAGCCGCCAGACGAACCCCGCGCTGCCGTCGGCCAGCGCGTTGATCGGCTCCAACCCGTCGACGAAGGCCTGCATCGACGGCGTGTCGAGGGGCGCCCGGAGCCGTGCGACGTTCACCTGCGCCAGATGGAAGCCCGGTTCCCTACCCATCGATCGAATCGACTGCGGTCGTCCGCCTGGGAGTTGTCCGACTCATCGGTCGGCGATGTTGTCCGACCTCATCGGTCGGCGATATTGAGGTACACCGCCTTCTCCTCGAGGAAGTCGTCGAGCCCGTGCTTGCCGAGCTCGCGGCCGACGCCCGACTGCTTGTAGCCGCCCCACGGCATCTCCGTGGGCGCCGGCTGCGTGTCGTTGATCCACACGATGCCGGCTCGGACCGCCTGGGCGGTGCGCATCGCCTTCGTGATGTCGTTCGTCCAGATCGCCGCCGCGAGCCCGTAGTCGTTGTCGTTGGCCATCGCGACGACGTCATCCACGCTCCGGAACGGGATCACCGACATGACGGGGCCGAAGATCTCTTCCCGAGCGATGCGCGCCGAGTTGTCGACGTCGGCGAAGACCGTGGGCGGCACGAAATACCCCTTCGCCAGCTTCGGGTCGTCGGGCGTCGCGCCCTGGCCCGCTAGCCGGGCCTCGCGCGCTCCGACCTCGAGGTAGCCGCGCACCCGATCCAGCTGCTCCTTGGAGATCAGCGGGCCCATCGTGGTCGCGGCGTCCTGTGGGTCGCCCACCTTCACCGAGGTCGCGAGGCCGGCGAGCTCCTTCACGGCGTCGTCGTAGATCGTCCGGTCGACGAAGACTCGGGTGCCCGCCGAACAGATCTCGCCCTGGTTCCAGAACACCCCGTTGGCCGAGCCCTGGATCGCGCTGGGGAAATCGGCATCGGCGAAGACGATGTTCGGCGACTTGCCGCCGAGCTCGAGGGTCACGCGCTTGAGCGTCTCGGCTCCGCTGCGCATTATGATCTTGCCGACCTCCCTGGAACCCGTGAACCCGACCTTGTCGACGCCGGGGACCGTGGTGAGCGGGGCTCCCGCGGTCTCGCCGAAGCCCGTCAGCACGTGGAAGACACCCGCCGGCAGGCCGGCCTCCTCGAGGATCTTCGGGATCTCGAGGCACGTGAGTGGCGTCTGCTCCGGCGGCTTGAGGATGAAGGTGCAGCCCGCGGCGATCGCCGGCGCAACCTTCTGGACCGCCATCATCATCGGGTAGTTCCAGGGCGTGATGCCCACCGCCACGCCGACCGGTTCCTTCCAGACCATGAACATCGCGTCGGCGTCGACGTGCTGGCTCTCGCCGGCGATCTTCGTGGCCCAGCCGCCGTAGTACTCGAACATGAACGCGACCTCGTCGATGTCGTCGCCCGCCTCCGAGATCGGCTTGCCCACGTCGCGCGACTCGAGCGCCGCGAGCCGGGCACGCTCGCGGCGCACGATGTCGGCCGCGCGCAACAGGATGCGCCCGCGCTCACGCGCCGACGTGCCGGGCCACCACGTGCCGTCGTCGAACGTGCGCCGCGCCGCCTCGACGGCGCGGTCGACGTCCGCCGGCTGCGAGTCGGGCGCGGTGGCGATCACCTCACCGGTCGAGGGGTCGAAGACGTCGAACCGCCCCCCGTCGAGCGCGTCGATCCACTTGCCGTCGACATAGTTCTGCAAGGCGTCTGCCATCGGGTCTCCCTCCCGGGATCGCGTCGTGTCCAGAACCTACTACGAGGTCCCGAGGGCGGGGTACGCTCGGCGTGTGCGCACCACCGCTCCCCTCGCCACCATCACCCTCGCGGTCCTGGGGGCCCTGGTGGCGGCCTCGTGCAGCGGAGGTGAGCCCGACCCCTACACCCCGCTGCATCAGGAAGCTCGCCAGGAGATCCCGGGGACGTTCGGCTACGACCTGCTGCCCGTCGAGGGCTTCGCCACCGGCGTCGATCCGGCGGAGGCGTGGCGAGAGCTGCCGGGAGCCGGTCGCGGCGCCGACGTCTCGGTGACGCTCGCCGAGGTCCAGAACGCGTCCCAGGGGGTCGACTGGGGACCCTCGTGGGTCTTCTTCACGAACGACCTCTGCTACTTCACCGCCAAAGGCGACTTCGTCTCCCCGGCGCGCAGCGGTAACGACGACGGATGCACGCCACAGAACGTGCTGGTGCAGGTGGTCGACGCGACATCGGGCGAGTTCCGAGCCGTGTTCGAGGCCTACGACGCCGACCTCAGCTGGCTCCCGCGCCGCGTGGGCTCGCCCGATCAGGTGCCGGGAGCGACCCGCTTCCAGTAGTCGAGCCAGCGGGCGCGCTCACTCGGGCCGAACCCCACCAGCATCTGCGCATCGGAGAACGCCCTGTTGTCGAGCAGCGTGTCGAGCAGGTTCGGCGGCACCTCCATGTGCCAGGGTGAGTCGGGCGCCGCGAAGGCCGCTCGCGTGACGCCCTCGAGCGGCGGTTGATACCCGTTCCAACAGAAGTTGTCGACGCCGACCCGGGTGTCGAGCAGGTGGTTGAGGAACGCATGCGCCAGATCGGGGTGGGCTCCACGTTCGCAGACGGCCATCAGGTCGCAGCCCACGATCTTCTCGGGCCCGGGCGGCGACCAGAACCGCAGGCGTTCGGCGAGATCGAAGTCGCCTTCCGCTGCGGCGTAGCCCGGAGCCGAGAGCACGTCTCCCGACCACGCTTGGTGCGCCGAGAACGATCCCTCGGACAGGCCTTCCTCGACGCCGTCGTTCGTGAACCGGACATCGGTGATCGCGACCGCGTCGGACAACGCCTGCGCCGCGGCCGCCAGCTGTGCGTCGCCGGCCGCTCGCACGTCGGTGACGCCGTCGCGCAGCAGCGCGAGCGACATGGCCTCGAGGAACCCGTCGTACATGCCCACGCGCCCGCGGTAGTCCGGGTTCCAGAACAACCCGTACGGATCTGCCGCAGCGGGGGGAGCGTCGACGGCGTCGACCATGTCGGCGCGCCAGGCCACGCCGCTCACGTACACGGTGTAGGGGAGCGAGTACCGCTGACCGGGGTCGTAGAAGGGACCGTCGCCCTCGCGGAACCACGGCCAGAGGTTCCGCAGGTTCGGGAGGTCGCCATGGTCGAGCGCACGAAGGAGCCCCGCATCGACCAGGCCCGGCAGGGCGTCGATCGTGGGGAAGAAGACGTCGAAGTCGGTCGCGAGATCCTGCAGGCGAGCGATGGCCTCGTCCATGTGCGTGAAGCTCTCGACCTGGACGCGCACGTCGCCGTCGGGGAACTGCTGCTCGAACGACCGGATCGTGCCCTTGGACAGGTAGTCGCGCCATTCGTAGACCTTGAGCGTCGCCTCCGGCTCCGCCGGCTTGCCGGCCTCGAACGTGGGCCCCATCGGGCTCGAGACGATCGGCGCCTCGGGCGACGAGGGTGCGGCGCCTCGCTCACAGGCGGCGAGCAACGCGGCCGCGGACGGCACAGCGACCCCGGCCGCGGCGATCCTCCGCAGGAACGCTCGTCGATCGATCGGCGTCGGGACGCGGGGTCGTGAGGGCACGGGACCATCTTGCGGGAGCGCGCGGGTCGAGGGCAAGCAGCTCAGCCGGGCGGCGCCAGCTCGGGCGGCGGCGCACCCTGCCCCCAGGCATCGGCGCCGCCGTCGACGAGCACGGACGATCCCGTCACGTAGCCCCCGCCGGACGATGCCAGGAACGCGATCGTTGCCGCCACCTCTTCGGGCAGGCCGGCCCGTCGCATCGGGACCTGGGCCGCGTACTCCGCCACGACCTCGGGCCCCCCGTACTGCCGGAGCCCCTCGGTCTCGATCAATCCCGCGGCGATGCACACGGCGCGGATGCCGTATCGCGACCACTCGTTCGACAGCGACGCGGCCATCGTCTCGAGCGCAGATCGGGCCATGGACGAATGCGCCATCATCGGGATGCCGCGACGCGGGCTGAACCCGAGGAAGAAGACCACTCCCCGTCGGTCGGGGATCATCCAGCGACGCGCCACCTCCCCGGTGACGTCCCACACCGCGTCCACGTTCAGCCGGTGCACGGCCCGCAATCCCTTGAGCGAGATGTCCTCGGCCGGAGCCGCGAACTGTCCGCCCGCGTTGTTCACGAGCACGTCGACGCGACCGAACCGAACTCCCACCTCGTCGAGGAACGTCGAGACCTCACCGGGCTCGCGCACGTCGCACGTGGCCGCGAGGACCTCCCGCCCTTCGGATCCGATCTCGGCCCGGACCTCCTCGAGCGGCTCCGGACGGCGGCCGCAGATCGCCACGTCGGCGCCCGTGCGCGCGAGCTCCAGCGCGGTGGCACGCCCGATGCCCGTGCCCCCGCCCGTCACGATCGCGACCGTTCCCGCGTTGGCGTCTGCCGCCAGCGGCGAGCGGAACCCGTCTGCCATGCTGCGCAGTATGAACGAGGAAGCACGCAGGGTGGCCGGCGAGGGCGGCGTGAAACTCGCCGCTCGCGTCGTCGACCCCTCCCTCCCGGGGATGCCGGGCCTGTTGCTGCACCACGGGCTCGCCTCGTCGCAGCACATCTGGGACCTGATGCTGCCGCGGCTGACGAGGCGGCTTCGCGTCGTCACGTTCGACGCCCGGGGTCACGGATCGAGCGCGAAGCCGAGCCGTGGATACGGATTCGACCACGTGGTGGCCGACACGCTGGCCGTGGCGCGCGGCACCGGCCTGCACAGGCCGACCGTCGTCGGACACTCCTGGGGCGCGATGGTGACGCTGGAGCTCGCGGCCCGGTTCCCGCGTTCGATCGCGGGCGCCGTGCTGATCGACGGTGGGGTGCACCGTATGCGAGACCACCTCGATTGGCCGACGGCCAAGGAGCTCCTCGCTCCCCCGCATCTGACCGGCATGCCGCTCGAGGAGTTCCGCGCCGTGATGCGAACGCTCCTGGCCGACGCCGTCGAGATCACGCCCGACCTGGAAGCCCAGGTACTATCCATGATGCGCGTCCGCCCCGACGGCACGATCACGCCGCGCCTCTCGAGATCGAACCACTTCCTCATCCTGCGCGCGATCTGGGAACAGGATCCGTACGAGCTCTGGACCCGCGTGCGGGTGCCGACGATCGCGATCGTCGCGCGCGACCTCGCCGACCAGGAGCGTCACGAGCGGATGCAACGGGCCGTCGCTCGCGTGCGGGACCTGACCCACAGCCGCCCGGTCACGATCGAGTGGATGCGCGGGATCCACGACCTGCCGCTGCAGCACCCCGAGGCGCTCGCAGGGCGCATCGCACGGTTCGTCGGAACCGCCGTACGCTAGACGCGACGATGTTCGTGCTGGTGCTGATCCTGCTGCTGCTGGCCGCCGTGTTCGGCGTTCTGGGCGCCGTGCTGAAGGCGGTCGCCTTCCTCGTGATCACGGTCGTGCTCACCGTGATCGTGCTCGGGGCCCTCGCGTGGTGGGGCCTCAAGCGGAAGACGCGCGCGTTCCAGGCCGAGTACGACCGCCAGATCACGGACCAGCGCGTCACCCGATACCGCGTGAACGAAGCCGAGCGGGACCCCGAGCGCCTGCCGCCGGAGCGCGACGATCGCTACTGACCGTCCGGGAGCCGCGACGAGCCGTTCCAGACCGGACGGGTCCGGCTGAGCACCGCGACCACGGCGCGTCCGATCAGCAGGAGGAGCAGCGTGGACGTGAGCCCCACGGCCACGAACACCAGGATCCTTCCACCCTGCGGAGATCCGACCCACCACGTGCGCACCAGCAAGGCGACGGGCACCGCGCTCACCCACGTGATCAGGAGCGAGGCCAGATCGCGTCGTCGGTAGGTGCCGACCGCGAGCGCGACCACCGCCCACATCACTGCCAGCGGCAGCAGGTTCCGCGCCGCCACCTCGGCGACGGGCCCGATGTGGTGCGACCGCAAGCCCACGCCGACGAACGCGAGCAGGGCCACCAGGTCGGCGGCGACGAGCGCCGTGCCGCTCGGCCGCTGCTCGGCCCGGGTCGCCGGACGTGCCGGGGATCCGTCGGCCGTCGGCGCCGTCGATCCGGACATGACCCCATGCTCCCAGGCCCTTCGTGTCACGATGCGGCAACCGTGACCGCGAGTCGACGCTCCCTCCGCGGCCTGCCCACCACGCTCGTGGTCGGCGGCTCGCTCGTCCTCGCGGCATCCTCGTGCACGACGACGGTCGCCGTCACGCCGGCACCGCCTCCTCCCGTGCGCATCCGCATCGATCGGCAGGCCCGTTCCATCCCTCAGGGCCTGACGTACGCGGCCCTGGCCGAACGGGAGGATCTGCACGCACGCGACGGGCGCCTGCTCTCCGTCACCGGCGACGTGCTCGAGCGCCATATCTCCGAGGGCCACGTCAAGCTGAACGGTCTCGAGCCCGATCCCATGCACCTCCTGGCACCGGGCGATCGGATCGCCCTCGTCGACGGCGAGGACCGCACCGAGGGCACCACGCTCGTGAGGACCAGGGTCCCGGGTCGCGCGAACGCCTTCGTGCAGCGCACGCTCGTCACCTACCGCCGGGTGCAGGAGATCGCGACCGTGGGCAGGAGGTCGGGTCAGGTGATCGACGTGCGCGTGACGACGGCCGGACCGCGGCGGATCCCGAAGGCGGTCGCGCTCACGTTCGACGACGGCCCGTGGCCGGGCGACACCGAAGGGGTCCTGCGCGCCTTGCGCCGCGCTCGCGTCGAGGCCACGTTCTTCATGGTCGGATCGCTCGCAGCCGAGCATCCGGACCTCGTGCGGAAGGTGCTGCTCGCCGGGCACGAGATCGCGAACCATTCGTTCACCCACCCGGTCGACCCACCGCTCGCCGAGATCTCCGATCGTCGCGTCGCGACCGAGATCGCCCGGACCGCGGAGGCGTTGCGTGGTGCCGGCGCCGACCCGACGCTGTTCCGTCCGCCGGGCGGGAGCATCGACGACACGGTGCTGCTGGAGGCATGGCGACAGCAGGAACGGGTGGTGATGTGGAGCGTGGATCCGCATGACTGGGACGCTTCGCGCACGCCGAAGCAGATCGCGAAGGACGTGCTGCGCCGCGTGCGACCCGGCTCGATCGTCCTCCTGCACGACGGAGGCGGCGATGGGGCCGACACCATCGAGGCGCTGCCGAGGATCGTGCGCGGCATCCGGAAGATGGGCCTCGACCTCGTGACGATCGATCCGTACCGTCGCGGGTAGCCTCGCTGCATGGATCGGGCGACCGTGCTCTACGACGCGGACTGCGGCTTCTGCCGTTGGTCGACGGAACGACTCCGCGTCTGGGACCGCCACCGTGCGCTCCGGTTCGTGCCCCTCCAGCATCGCGAGGTGGACCGGCTCCTGCACGACCTGTCGCCCGAACGGCGAGCCGCCTCGTGGCATCTGGTCGAGCCCGACGGCTCGATCCGGTCCGCGGGCGCGGCCGTGCCTCCGCTGATGCGGCGACTCCCCGCTGGCACGCCGATCGCCGCGCTGGCCGAGTCGATGCCCAGGCTGACCGATCGTGTCTATGCGGCCGTCGCCCGGCGGCGCTCGATGCTCGGTAGCCTGCTCGGACGGCAGTCGTGCGACGTCCATCCGACACGCGCCTCGACCACTGGGCCCGCCCCACGGGATGCCGGTCGGTGAAGGCGGTCACGCGGACCGTCCTCGCCGAGCTGCGAGCCGCGGCCGACCCAACCCGCAGGCCCGGTATGGCCAGGGTCGGCATCACCGTCGACCGGGCACTCGGAGTCTCGATCCCGGATTGTCGACGGATCGCGCGCGCGCATCGACGAGAGCACGAGCTGGCAGGCGACCTGTGGGCTACCGGCATCCACGAGGCGCGAATCCTCGCGTCGATGGTCGAGGACCCATCGCTGGCCACCCGCGCGCAGATGGAGAGCTGGGCGAGCGATCTCGACTCCTGGGATCTCTGCGATCAGGTCTGCAACAACCTCTTCGCCGACACCCGCTTCGCGGGATCCTCGGCTCGAACATGGGCGCGTCGCGATGAGGAGTACGTGAAACGAGCGGCGTTCAGCATCGTCGCTGCTCAGGCCGTCCACCACGAGGAACGCGACGACCGCTACTTCCTCACCTGGCTGCCGAGGATACGGCTCGCCGCAACCGACGACCGCAACGCGGTGAAGAAGGCGGTCAACTGGTCGCTGCGGCAGATCGGGAAGCGGAACCTCGCGCTCCGAGACGCGGCGATCGCCGAGGCGCAGGACCTGCTCGAGCTCGACAGCCGCAGCGCCCGGTGGATCGCTCGCGACGCGCTGCGTGAGCTCCGCAGCGACGCGGTCACCGAGCGGCTCGTGGGCCGATGATCTCGCCTTCTCGCGCAGCCGCGCCGGCACGCGGCAGGAGGGGGCGCGAACGCCCCCTCCTGCGGCTCGTCCCTCGCCCGATCTCGGACTACTCCCTCGAGTCGGCCTCCACCAACTCGGCCGGCGTGTCCGGCACCACCATGGTCTCGTCGGCCACGGCGTGTCCCTCGACGTCGATCTTGGGCAGCCACTGCAGCCACCTCGGCAGATACCAGTTGCGGTCACCGAGCAGCCGCATCGTCGACGGCACCAGGATCGATCGCACGACCGTCGCGTCCAGGAAGACCGCGACCGCGAGGCCGAAGCCCATCTGCTCCAGCGACGTCAGGCGCCCTGCGGCGAAGCCGGCGAACACCGCCACCATGATGACGGCGGCTCCGGTGATGATGCCGCCCGTCGTGCGCAGCCCGTACGCGACAGCCTGAGCGTTGTCGCCGGTCTTGTCGTACTGCTCCCGGATCCTGGTGAGCAGGAACACGTGGTAGTCCATCGACAGGCCGAAGAGGATCGAGAACAGGAACAGCGGTAGCCACGCCTCGATCGCATCGACCTGCTGGAACCCGAGGAAGCTCGCGATCGACTCGCCGAACGCCGGCCCGCCCTTCTGGAACACGAGCACGATGAGCCCGTACGCGGCGCCCACCGACAGCAGGTTCATGATGATCGCCTTGATCGGCACCACGATCGAACGGAACACGACCGTGAGCAACAGGAAGGACAATCCCAGCACCAGCAGGATGATCAACGGCGTCGACGTGTCGGAGATGTCGAAGAAGTCCTTCACGAAGGCCGTGTCCCCGCCCACCAACACAGTGGCCGAGGTGCCAGTGAACGCCTCAGGCACGTACGTTTCGCGCAGGTTCGAGATCGTCGCAACCGCCGCCTCGCCCTGGGCGTCGGTCGCTGCCCCCGCGAGTGGGATCTCGATCAGCGCGACCGAACCGTCCCGGCTGACCTGCGGCGGCAGGGGCGCGCCGAGGGTGGGATCGTCGGCGATCGCCGACTCGAGCCCCTGCACGGCCGTCGCGTACTCACCCGTCAGCTCACCAGGGGCGCCGGGCTCCGTGCCGGCCGTCCCGACGCCGTCCGCCTCGATCACGATCTCGACCGACGCCTGGGCACCCGTCTCGGGGAACCGCTCGACGATGACGTCGAACGCCTTCTTGGTCTGGATGCCGTCGGGAAGCGTGCTGATGCCCGCGAACCCGGTCTTGATACCGCTGCCCTCGCCATCGGGGTGAGATTGGAACCAGTACGGCAATGACAGCGCGAGCATGAACGCGCCGCCGATCGCGAGCCACGCCACCGGGCGGCCCATGACCGCACGGGTGACCCGGTCCCAGAACCCACCCTCTCTGCTGAGGCTGGAGCCCTCCGGCCGCGAGTACCGAGCGAACGCCCCCCGCTTGACCATGCGGTTGACGAGGATGCCCACGCCGACGAAACCCACGAGACCGCCGATCGGAGCCACGGCGGATGCCCCCGCGGCGGCCAGGCCGACGCCCACGACGCCACCGCCCAGCAGCATCGCGATGAACACGAGCAGCGTGGGGATGCGCGACAGGTACGGCCAGTTGACACGGTCGCCGAGCAGCGAGAGCACGGCCGGCAGCAGCGTCATCGACGAGGCCACCGAGACCAGGACGACGATGATCGCGCCACCCGCGAGGCTCCGGAAGATCGTGGTCGGCACGAGCAGCATGCCCGCGAGCGCGAGCACGACGGTCATCCCGCTGAAGAACACCGCGCGCGAGGCCGTGCCCCCCGAGGCTCGGATAGCATCCTGCTTCTCACGCCCGTTGTGCCGCTCCTCGCGGTAGCGCGACACGATGAACAAGGCGTAGTCGACGCCGACGGCGATGCCCATCATCGAGATCAGGTTCGGGGTAAAGAAGCTGAAGTCCCACAGCGTTCCCAGCAGGCCGACGATGCCGAGCGTGATCGGAAGCGTGAACAGGACCGTCATCAGCAGCGGGAGGATGCCTGCGACGATCGCCCCGAACACGATCAGCAGGACGATGATCGCGGCCGTGACGCCGATGCTCTCGCCGAAGGCCAGGTCTTCCTCGGAGATCACCCGGAAGTCCTCGGACGAGCTCACGGCGCCGAGCATGTGCGCCTCGACCCCATCGCCCGAAGCGGCCTCGCGCGCCGTTTCTACGTCTTCGAAGTGCGGCGTCGCCTCGTCGATGTCACCGGCGTAGACGCCCGTGAACAGCACGGCGGATCCGTCCTCGGACGGTATCGGACCGAGCGCAGCGATCCGTGGATCGGCAGCTTGCTCCTCGGTCAACGGGAACGCCGCCGGCAGCGTGGAGAACACGTCGGGTCCGAGATCGGTGAGCTCGGTGATGAACCCGTTCACCCGGTCGGCGAAGGCCGGATCCTCGATCGCCCCCGGCTCGCCGGCGACGACGAACGTCTCGGAGATCACGTCCTCCGCGAGGTTCCGATCTTCGAGGATCTGTTGGGCTCGCTTCGCCTCCGGCGAGTTCGTGAAGTCGATGTCGGTGGTCAGCGCCGACCCCAGCAGCGTGGCGGCCGAAGCGATCCCGGCGATCAACAGCACCACCCAGATGCCGACGGTCCGCCACGGGTGGCGGCTGCTCGCTTTCGCGAGCGATTCGGGATTGATGCGCATCCCGCGTTCCCCCTTCCTCCGCCGGTTGGGACCGACGCTTGACGTACGGTGTATGCTTACAGCGTACGGGAGGATAGACATACACCGTAAGCCTGTCAACCCCGATCCAGGCGAACGTTCGGAGAACGATGCAGATGCCCGCAAGAACCCGGAAGTCCGAACCGCGAGCCCGCGTCGAGACTCCCGTCAAGGGGCGTCTCACACGAGAGCGCATCGTGGGAGCCGCCCTGCGCATCATGGACGAGGAAGGACTCGATGCGGTCTCGATGCGGCGGGTCGCCCGGGAGGTGGGCGTCGAGGCGATGTCGCTCTACCACCACGTTCGCGACAAGGAAGATCTGCTCGACGGTGTCTGCGCGATGGTGATGTGCGACTTCCGCTATCCCGACGAGGATCGACCCTGGATCGAGGTCGCGCGCGACGGCGCCCGCGAATGGCGCCGTGTGCTGCGCGACCACCCCAACGTGATCGCGCTCTGGGCGGAGCGACAGCGGCCGATGACGGAGCTCGAGGCCCTGATGCCGATGGAGTTCGCCCTCCGGGTGATCACGCGGGCCGGCATGGATCCCCGTGAGGGCGTCCTGGTCTTCAACGTGATCGGCGGCTACATCATGGGCGTCGTGATGATGGAGGTCGGCGCGATGTTCTCCGCCGGCACCGCGCGAGGCGGGAAGACCGTGGATCTCAGCGCCGTGCACGCCAAGCTGCCCGACCAGGAGCTCGCGTCGTTCCTGCCCGCCGAGCAGCTGCCGTGCCTGGTCGCAGCCATGCCGCACCTGGCCGAGTGCGACCCGGACGAACAGTTCGAGTTCGGTCTCGACCTGCTCCTGGCCGGCATCCAGGCCCGGGTCGTCGCCGCATCCTGAGGCGACCTCAGCGCAGTCCCAGCTCCGCCCCGACCCGGTGGAACACGCCCAACGCCGTCCTCAGGTCGTCCTCGGTGTGGTCGGCCGTGACGATCGTGCGCACGCGCGCCAGCCCCTTGCCGACCGTGGGGAACACGATCGCCGGGCAGAACACTCCTTCGTCGAAGAGCCTCTTCGCGAACATCTGTGTGCGTTCCTCGTCTCCGGTGATCACGGGGGTGATCGGCGTCTCGCTCGTGCCGGTGTCGAACCCGAGCTCGCGCAGGCCGGCCTTGAACAGCTCGGTGTTCGACCACAGGCGATCGAGCCGGTCGGGCTCGTCGGCGATCACGTCGAGCGCGGTGATGCAGGCCGCCACCACCCCTGGCGGTGCGCTCGTCGAGAAGAGGTAGGGACGTCCGCGATTCTGCAGCCACTCGATCAGATGGGCCGGGCCCGCGATGAATCCTCCGAGCACACCGATCGCCTTGGAGAGGGTGCCGACCTGGATGTCGACCCGCCCGTGCAACCCGTAGTGGTCCACCGTGCCCGCGCCACCCGTGCCGAGCACGCCGCTGGCATGGGCGTCGTCGACCATCATGATCGCGCCGCGCCGCTCGGCGACCTCCACCAGATCGGGGAGCGGCGCGATGTCGCCGTCCATCGAGAACACCCCGTCGGTGACGAGCAGTTGGCGTCGCCCGGGCTTCGCCGTCTCCGCGAGCAGCCGGTCGGCATGGTCGGTGTCGCGGTGATCGAAGACCGCGATCTCGGCCCTGGACAGACGCGCCCCGTCGATGATCGACGCATGGTTCAGCCGATCCGAGACGATCACGTCCTCCTGCGTGAGGATCGCCGCCACGGTGCCGGCGTTCGACGTGAATCCCGACTGGAACATCAGCGCGGCCTCGGCATGCTTGAACTCGGCGAACCGCGATTCGAGCTCACGATGCACCGTCATCTGGCCCGCGATCGTGCGGACGGCGCCCGATCCGGCCCCGAGCTCCAACGCGGCAGCGCTCGCCGCCTCGTTCATGCGCGGGTGGCTCGCGAGTCCCAGGTAGTTGTTCGAGGCCAGGTTGATCACGTCGCGCCCGTCGAAGCGCGCCCGAGCCCGCTGGGGTCCTTCGAGCGTTCGCGGGTGCAGCAACAGGCCGTCTCGCCCGAGCGCCTCGAGCTCTTCCTTCAGGTAATCGAGCGTGCCGGGCATCGCGGTTCCTCCTCGGGTTCGGTCGCTCGAACCCTACCCGCCGCACCTGCCGCGCAGCCGGGAAGGACGCTCCTCAGTCCTCATCCTCATCGAGGAACAGGATCACCTTGCCGGCGCGACCCGACGCCGTCGTCTCGAACGCCTCCTCGAACCGCTCGAGCGGGAACCGGTGCGTGATCACGGGCGACACGTCGACGCGGCCGGTCGACAACAGCGTCGTCGTCTGCTGCCAGGTGCGGAACATCTCGCGACCCGTGATGCCCTGAAGCCGTGCCTCCTTGAAGATCACCTGGTCGTTCAGATCCAACATCACCGATGTATCTGGCAGGCCGAGCAGGGACATGCGACCGCCCCGCGCGAGCATGCGCGTGCCCTGATCGATCGCCCGCTCGTTCCCGCTCATCTCCAGCACGACCTCAGCGCCGGCGCCCTTCGTGAGCTCGAGCACCGCCTGCACCGGATCGCGCTCCATCGGATCGAGCAGCACGTCGGCTCCCATCTCCGCCGCCTTCGAGCGGCGATGGTCGTTCGGCTCGATCGCGACCACCTTCCAGGCGCCGAGCGAGCGAGCGACGCCGACGGCGAACATGCCGATCGGCCCACAGCCGATCACGGCAACCGTGTTCGTGGCGATGTCTTCGCCGCCTCCGGTGCCGAACGTCGCGTGCACGGCGTTGCCGAACGGCTCCATGATCGACGCGGCGTCGGGATCGATGCCCTCACCGACCACCCACGCGTTCTGCGCGGGCAGCACGACGTAGTCCGCGAACGCTCCCTCGGTGTCGACGCCCAGGATGCGGAGGTTCTCGCAGATGTGCGCGCGACCGGTCTGGCACGTGGAGCAATGCCCGCAGGCGATGTGACTCTCGGCTGCGACGAACGTGCCGGGCTGCAGATGATGCACCTCGTTCCCGATCGCCTCGACGGTGCCCGCCACCTCGTGTCCGAACGTCATCGGCACGGTGGCGATCCGGCGATCGGCCCACTCGTTCCAGTCGTGGATATGCAGGTCGGTCCCGCAGATCGACGCGCCACGGACGCGGACGAGCACCTCGTCGTCTCCCGGGGTCGGGATCGCGATCCGGACGAGCTCGGCGCCCGAACCTCGCGTCACCTTCCGGAGCGCTCGCATGGTCCCGCTCACGGGCGAAGGGTACCGTGCGCCGGTGCGCAGACCCCGATCCGTGGATGCGAAAGCGTTGTCGCGGCGCGTTCAAGACGCCTCTACAGGGCGCCGATACTCGGGAGGTCGGATTCGACCAACGGCAGGCAACGTGAGCCTCGACGATCAGACCACTCAAGCGAGCCTCGATGCGGTGACGGCCCAGGCGGGCCCGATCTCGGCCGTTCCCCCGGGGTCGTGGCCATCGGCCGGCGCCATCGCCGACCTCCGATCCCAGCTGGACGACCTGGAGGTCCGATACCGCGGCATCATCGACCGGCTGCCGGTCGTGATCTACATCGACGGGATCGATCGGTCCGGCCTCATGGTCGACGTGAGCCTGTCGATCGAGCAACTCCTCGGCGTGACCCGAGACGAATGGCTCGCCCGGCAGGACGGCCGGATCGACGACGTGCACCCCGCGGACCGTGACCGGGTCGTGGCGGCCTCCCGGCACTCGGCGGAGACCGGGGAACCGATGCGGGTCGAGTACCGCGCCACGCATCGCGACGGACGCGTCGTCTGGATCAAGGAAGACCGCGTCCTGATCCGGGATCATCACGGCACGCCGAGGTACTGGCTCGGATCCATGTTCGACACCACCGACGACGTGGCGACGCGGGGACGGCTCTTCGAAGCACAGACGAGGTACGGCGCCCTGGTGGAGCAGATCCCGGCGATCGTCTACGCCGACGTCGCGGATGAGGACATGACGACGACGTACGTGAGCCCGCAGATCCTGCCGCTGCTCGGCTACACACCGCAGGAGTACGTCGACGATCCGGGCCTCTGGACGCGCATCCTGCACGCCGACGATCGGGATGCCGCGGTCGAGACGTACCTCCGGGGCCGGGAACTCGGTGAGCCGTTCGTGTACGAGTACCGCCTGATCGCGCGTGACGGACGGACGGTGTGGTTCAGGGACTCCGCGATCGTGCTGCCCGACCCCGACGGTCGCCCGGCGTTGATCCAAGGCGTGATGCTCGACATCACCGAACGGAAAGCCGCCGAACAGCACATCGCCTACCTCGCCTATCACGACAAACTGACGGACATGCCCAACAGAGCCATGTTCGACGAGCTGCTCGATCTCTCCCTCGCGCGAGCAAGGCGGAGCGGGATCGGGGTCGCCGTCATCTGGGTCGACCTCGACGACTTCCGGCTCGTGAACGATTCCCTCGGACACGAGACGGGTGACGAGCTGATCCGGCTGCTGGCCGACCGACTGCGTGAGGCGACCCGTGACACCGACCTCGTGGCGCGCCCCGGCGGCGACGAGTTCCTCGTGCTGCTCGCGGACCTCGACGTGACGCCCCCGGTCCCCGGTGGCCAGGACGGGGGGTCGATCGCCGCCGAAGCCGTCTCGGTCCGCATCCAGGAGGCGATGCGGGCCCCGTTCGAGGTCGCCGGCACGGAGCTGTACATCACGGCCAGCCAGGGCATCGGGGTCTTCCCGGGCGATTCCGACGATGCCGCGAGCCTGCTCAAGAACGCCGAGACGGCGATGTTCGAGTCCAAGAAGATCGGTCCAGGCGGCTTCGTGGTGCACACGAGGAAGAGCGGCGACGCGATGACGAGGTTGTCGTTGTCGACCCGGCTCCGCAAGGCCGTCGAGCAGAAGCAGTGGATGCTGCACTACCAGCCCCTGATCGAGCTCGCGAGCGGGAACATGTTCGGCGTCGAGGCACTGATCCGGTGGCCAGACCCGAGCGGCGGGCTGGTGCCGCCCGGCGAGTTCATCCCCCTCGCCGAGGAGATGGGTCTGATCGAGACCATCGGGGACTGGGTCGTCGAGGAGATCTGCCGGCAAGACGCGAAATGGCGCGCCGAAGGACTGTTGCTGGAGATCGGCTTCAACCTCTCGCCCCGACAGCTGTGGCAGCCCGATCTGGTGGACAAGGTGGTGGCGCCGATCGTGATCGCCGGCATGGATCCATCCCGGGTGACCGTCGAGATCACCGAGTCCACGGCCATGACCGACCCGGATCGAACCGTCGAGCTCTTCGACCAGATGCACGACCGCGGCCTGAAGCTCGCGATCGACGACTTCGGCACCGGGTACTCCTCGCTGGCCCGGCTCAAGCACATGCCGGTCGACATCCTCAAGATCGACCGATCGTTCGTGCGGGAGATCGACCTCGACGGCGATGCCGCGAGCATGGTGGGCGCGATGATCTCGCTCGCCGACACCCTCGGCATGACGCCGCTCGCCGAGGGGATCGAGACCGAGGGCGAATGGCGGTTCCTCGCGGACCGTGGATGCGAGCTCGGGCAGGGGTTCTACTTCTGTCGGCCGGTGCCCGCCGACGAGATCCTCACGATGTATCGCCGAGCCTCGATGCACGTGGTCGACGGAGGCCCAAGCGAGATCGCCGCGGGCTAGCGGTGTCGGCGGGCTAGCGGTGTCGGCGGCGGCAGGCTAGCGCCGTCGGCGCGTCGGTCCGCGCAAGCCGGAACGACGCCCCCGCGCGCTGCCGCTGAAGACGGTCCGCGGCGGCGAGACCTTCATACCCTCAAGCTCGAACTCCGCGTGCAGATCGAGCCTGGCCGCCATGCGGCTCACGTCACCGAGCTGCTGCGGGGTGACGAACGTGACGCTGGTGCCGGTGCGTCCGGCTCGGGCTGTGCGCCCCACGCGATGCACGTAGCCCTTGTCGTCCTGGGGAGGGTCGTAGTTCACGACGAGCGTGATGTCGTCGAGGTCGAGTCCCCGGGCGGCGACGTCGGTCGCGATCAACACGCCGACGTGCTTGTCCTCGAATCGTTGCAGCGCTCGCTCGCGCGCCTGCTGGGTCATGTCGCCGTGCATCGTCACGGCGGTCACGCCTTCCCGCCGGAGTTGTCGCGCGAGCGAGTCGACGGCTCGCTTCGTGTTCACGAAGACCAGCGTGAGACCATCGGGCTCCTCCTCCTGGGCCAGCTCGATCAGCTGCGCGAGCTTCCCGTGGGATTCGACCGGCAGGAACCGGTGGTCGGCCTCCTCGACGGTCTTGCCCTCCGACTCGATCTCGTGACGGACGGGATCGCGCGTGTACACCTCGGCGATGCGGCCCACCGCCCCGTCGAGCGTCGCCGAGAAGAACATCGTCTGACGGTCTTTCGGCAGTCGTCGGACGATCCTGTCGACCTGAGGCTGGAACCCCATGTCGAGCATGCGATCGGCTTCGTCGAGCACGAAGATGCGCACGCCGCCGAGCTGCACCATCCTCCGCTGCGCGAGATCGTCGAGGCGCCCGGGCGTCGCGATCAGGATGTGCACCTGGCCGACCCCCTTCGACTGCTCGCTCACCCGCGTGCCGCCGTAGACCGCCTTGACCGTGAGGCCCTTCGCCTTCGCGACGTCGACGAACTCATCACGGACCTGGGTCGCGAGCTCCCGGGTCGGCACGAGCACGAGCGCCTCTGGCCGGCTCGTCGCGTGGGGATCGAGCTGCTCCACGATGGGGATCGCGAAGCCGAGGGTCTTCCCGGAGCCCGTCTGCGACTTGGCGAGCGTGTCTCGCCCTGCGGTCGCGTCCTCGATCACCATCACCTGGATCGGGAACGGGTCGTCGATGCCGCGTGCGGCGAGCGTGTCGATCACGACGTCGGAGACGCCGAGATCTCGGAAAGAGGTCGTGCGCATCTCCTCGAAGGGTAACTGTTCGGCTCGAGGTGGGCGGGTGTTCGCAGAGGGTCGCGCGGGTAGGCTTCCCGAACCAGTCACGAGGGGGAACGATGGACGACCGCATCCAGCTGTGGAACGACCTCGCCGCTCAGATCGGCGTCGACAGCATCCGCTGCACCACCGAGGCCGGGTCCGGACACCCCACATCGTCGCTCTCGTGCGCGCACCTGCTCGCCGTGCTCTATGCGAGCCACCTCCGTCTCGACGTCAAGGACCCGAAGTCGCCCGCGAACGACCGCTTCGTCATGTCCAAGGGTCACGCGGCGCCGGCCCTGTACTCGGCCTTGAAGGCGATCGGCGCGATCAGTGATGAGGAACTGCTCACGCTGCGACGGTTCGGCTCCCCGCTGCAAGGGCATCCGGCGCCCGTCCCGGAGCTCCCGTGGATCGACGTGGCGACCGGCTCGCTCGGACATGGACTGGCGATCGGGCTCGGCATGGCCCTCGCGATGCGACTCGATGGCACCGGTGGACGCGTGTTCGTGCTGCTGGGCGACTCCGAGGCCGCCGAGGGCAGCGTCTGGGAAGCCATGGAAGCCGCGGCGTTCCACGAGGTCGACGACCTCGTCGCGATCCTGGACATGAACCGGCTCGGCCAACGAGGGCCCACGATGCACGAGTGGAACGGCGACCTCTTCGCTCGCCGCGCCCAAGCGTACGGATGGCGCTCCATCGAGATCGACGGGCACGACGTCGAGGCGATCGACGCGGCCTACACGGAATCGATCGCCGCCGACGGCCCGACGATGATCGTCGCGCGCACCGAGAAGGGGCACGGCGTCTCGTTCGTGGCCAACCATGAGGGCTGGCACGGCAAGGCCATGTCACAGGAACAGGCAGCGCAGGCGATCGAGGAGCTGGGCGGCATCCGTTCGCTCACCGTCACTCCCCTCTCGCCGCCCGACATCAAGCCACTCGTGCTCGGGGAGCTCCGGACCGAGCCGGCGCCCACGTACACGGAGCCGATCGCGACGAGGAAGGCGTTCGGCGAGACGCTGGCCTGGCTCGCCGGCCACCGCCCGGACCTCGTGGTGCTCGACGGCGAGGTCGGCAACTCGACGCACACCGACGACTTCCTGGCGGCGGCGCCCGAACGGTTCGTGGAGATGTACATCGCCGAGCAGGCGGTGATCGGCGCGCAGACCGGCCTGCAGGCGCTGGGCAAGACCGCGTTCTCCGCGACCTTCGGCGCCTTCCTCACCCGAGCCTACGACCAGATACGCATGGGCGCGATCAGTCGCGCGAACCTCCGGTTGTGCGGCTCTCATGCCGGCGTCTCGATCGGAGAGGACGGACCGTCGCAGATGGCGCTCGAAGACCTCTCGATGTTCCGAGCGCTCCACTCGTCGACCGTGCTCTATCCGGCCGACGGCACCGCCACGCTGAAGCTCGTCACGGCGATGTGCGATCTTCCCGGCATCTCGTACGTGCGGACGACGCGCGAGGCCACGCCGGCGATCTACGATGCCGACGAGGAGTTCCCGATCGGTGGATCGAAGACCCTGCGGACGTCGGACGCCGACGCGGTCGCTCTCGTCGGCGCCGGCGTCACGCTCCGTGTGTGCCTTGAGGCCGCAGACACCCTGGCCGGCGAGGACATCCCCGCCCGCGTGATCGACGCCTACAGCGTGAAGCCGATCGACGCCGACACGATGCGGCGCGCGCTCGCGGAGACGGGCCTCCTCGTGGTGGCCGAGGACCACCGCGTCGAGGGTGGCATCGGCGACGCCGTGCTCGATTCCCTCGCCGAGGGTAGAGCGCTCGCCGGCACCGTGGTCAAGCTCGCCGTGCGGGACATGCCGGGCTCGGGAACGGCCGAGGAGATGCGGGCGTGGGCTGGCATCGACGCCGCCGGCATCACGCGGAGGGTCCGCGACGAGCTCGCCGCCGGCTGATCGGCGCGGTCGAGGTGCGCCGGCACCGGAGGCTCCTCGGTGCCTGCTACCCTGTGCCCGCGATGGCTGACTATCGAGAGATCCTGCACGAGCGCCTGTATGTGCGGGTGCCGGGCACCGACAAGCTCCGCAAGACCGCTGCGAACCGGCAGAAGCACCTGGTCGCCAACGGCTGGCGTGAGCTCGACCGGCAGCAGCGAGCCGACCACGTGATGGTCACGTTCGAGCGCACCGGCCACGCACCGATGAAGGCCCGGCTGCCCAAGCAGGTGCCGGAGGTGAGGATCGAGCGGCGCCCACGACGCGACGACAACCGCCGCGGCGGCCGTCGCTGAGCTGAACGTCCTGGAAATCACCCGCTGAGCCGAACATCCTTCGGTCCACGACATCGTTCGCCGGACGTTCTTCGGCTATAATGGGTTTTCATCGGAAGGAACGCCGGAACTCAGCGCGTCGTGAAGCCTGACCGGCCTAAGGTCGATCCAGGAGGTGGCTCCGTTGAGCACCGCGTCGAACCCGTCCCACATCCGCCCCGGCCATCGTGAGTCGCACGCGCACGTCGCCGAGGACCAGCCGTTCCACTACCCCCTTCGACGTGACTACGCCGAACCGGATTGGACCCGTCTTCCCGGGTACCGCGACGTCACGAAGGAGCAGTGGGAGACCGCCCAGTGGCAACGGGCGCACTCCGTGAAGAACCTCAAGGAGTTCAAGGAGGCGCTCGGGCACCATCTCTCCGACGACCTCCTCGACGACATCCGGCTCGATCAGGAAGAGCGCGCCACGATGTCGATGCTGATCCCGCCGCAGATGATCAACACGATGGAGGTCGAGGACCTGCGGAACGACCGGGTGCGCCGATACATGGCGCCCGCGCTGAGCGACCGTGAGGCGGAATGGGCCTCCCACCCGATGGCCTCGCGCGACTCGCTGCACGAGGCCGACATGTGGGCCGTCGAAGGGCTCACGCATCGCTACCCAACGAAGGTGCTCGCCGAGCTGATCCCGACGTGCCCGCAGTACCGCGGGCACTGCACGCGCATGGACCTCGTCGGCAACGACACGCTGCAGGTGCTGAAGTACAAGTTCGAGACGAAGCAGAACGAGCGCTGGGACCAGATGCTCGAGTACCTGCGGAGGACCCCGCAGGTCCGCGACGTGGTCGTGTCGGGGGGCGACATGGCCAACGTGCCGGCCAAGCGTCTCGAGGACTTCGTGATGAAGCTCCTCGACATCGAGAACGTCCGCGACATCCGGCTCGCGACCAAGGGACTCATGGGTATCCCCCAGCACTTCCTCCAGGACGACGTGAAGGCGGCGTTCGCCCGCATGGGCTCGCGCGCGGTGGACCGTGGCGTCGACATCGCCCTCCATACCCACGTGAACTGTGCGCAGCAGGTGACTCCACTCGTCGGCGATGCGGCCCGCATGGTGCTCGACTCGGGCTTCCGCGACGTGCGGAACCAGGGCGTGCTGCTGCGGGGCGTGAACACGTCACCGGGCGACCTGGTGGAGCTCTGCTTCATGCTCCTCGATCGCGCGAAGATCATGCCCTACTACTTCTACATGTGCGACATGATCCCCAACGCCGAGCACTGGCGGACCTCGGTGGCCGAGGCGCAGGATCTCCAGTACGAGCTGATGGGGTACATGCCCGGCTTCGCGACGCCTCGCGTGATCTGCGACGTGCCGTTCGTGGGCAAGCGCTGGGTGCACATGCTGAAGCGCTACGATCGCGAGAAGGGCATCTCGTCCTGGACGAAGAACTACCGAACCGGCATCGAGTTCGACGACCCCGAGGCGCTCAGCCGCGAGTACGTGTACTTCGACCCGATCTACACGCTGCCCGAGGAAGGTCAGCAGTGGTGGCGCGACCAGGTCGCCGATGGCTTGCCCGACGCACGCTGGGTCGAGCCGCCGACGCCGTTGGAACCCGCCGCCGTGGGCTAGGAGCCAACGCATGACCAGGCTGCTGCACGTCGTCGGGGCACAGATCTCGCCGGTCGGCGGCGACCCCGAGGCGACGTTCGGGAAGTTCTCAGACGAGGTCCGCACGATCCGGGGGTCGTTCCCGAAGGCGCAGCTCTACCTGTTCCCCGAGCTGTACCTGGCGGGAGAGCAGCCGTTCCGCACGCACGTGCCGATCTCGAGGAACCGTCATCGGGTACCGGGACCGCTCACGGAGCGGATCGGCGCGGTGGCCCGTCGCGCTCGCCGATGGATCCAGGCCGGCTCGATCTACGAGGCGGCGGGGCGGCGTACCTACAACACGGCCTTGCTGTTCGCGCCCGACGGATCCCTCGTGTCCACCTATCGGAAGCTCTTCCCGTGGTTGCCGTTCGAGGGCACCGACCCTGGCGCTGCACCGGCGCCCGTGGTCGACCTGCCTCGTATCGGGAAGGCGGGCATGATGATCTGCTACGACGGTTGGTTCCCGGAGGTACCGCGGTCACTCGCCCTCCTCGGGGCGGAGGTGATCCTGCATCCCACGCTCACGAGCACACCCGATCGCGAGGAAGAGCTGGTGCTCGCCCGGGCCAATGCGATCGCGAACCAGTGCTACGTGCTCAACGTGAACGCCTCGATCGAGGTTGGTGGCGGCCGCTCGATCGGCGTCGACCCCGAGGGCCGCGTCCTGTTCCAGGGAGGCACCGGAGACGAGCTCCTCAGCGAGGTGCTCGACCTCGACCGCGTGCGCACCGTGCGAGAACGTGGCACGAGGGGCATGAACCGGTTGCTCTGGCAGCTCGGCGAGCACGGCCCGAGAGCCGCCGAACCCGACTACCGAGGGCTCCGGCGCCGCAGGACCAGATAGGCCGTCGCTCCGAGCACGACGAACGTTCCCGCGATCCACGCGACGAGCGGACGAACATCCCTCTGCCCGGCGACGTCCTCGCCGTCCGGAGACGCCGGCGGGGATGTCTCACCCAGCGAGCGAAGCCGCTCCACGGGACGGCCGGCGCCCAGGAGGTCGCACGAGCCTTCGTCGCGCACGATCACGCCCCAGCGCAGCCGCTCGAGGCCCGGCGAGGTGCCGGTCTCATCCTCGTCGGCGGTGAGCGTGCGACCCGGCACCTGCATCACCAGCGTGGCACCGTCGATCGTCGGGGGGATGAATCGGCTCTGCCCCGCTTCCGGCACCAGGATCGTGGAGGTGACCGGATCGCGCACCGCGTCGTAGCGCAGGATCCGGTTCACACCCCGGTACAGACCCGCGTCGACGGCCGGGACGTCGGGGTCGAACAGCACGATGTCGACGCGGAACGGCTTCCCTTCCTCGTCGGGCACGATCAGCGGCTCGGCGAAGCGCAGGGTGAAGCGCACCGACGTGCCGAACTCGACGACGTCCCCGGATGCCTCGACGAGATCCGGGGCGCCGGTCTCGACGCCCGCGTCGACGACGGCGTGCACGTGCGGGCAGGGGACCACGTCACCCGAAGGGTCGGTCGCTGCGAGCACCGTGGGAGCGAGCATCACGACGAGCGCCAGGAGGGACCGGCTCACGAGCTCGGACAGTCGCGCGGCTCCAGGATGAGCGGGTCGAGGCGAGGCTCCTGCGTGAAGTCGAACGCACCGGAGAGCGGATCGGCGCGACGATCGCGGTCGGTCATCGGTTTCAGCCCGTGCAGCTCCTCGATGAACCGGAGCACCGAGGAGAACTCGTAGACGTTGTCGTCGACCGCGCCGCCATCGGGGTTGTCGCCTCGGCGCGTCCACGGGGAGATGATCAACGCCGGCGTGCGCGGTCCGAGACCCATGATGTCGTAGCGCGGCGGCGCGACGTGATCGTAGAAGCCGCCGAAGTCGTCCCAGACGATCACGACCGCGGTGTTGGGCCACGCGTCGCTCCGCTGGATCGCGTTCAGGTACTCGACGGACCAGTTCTCACCCTCGCACACGTTCGTGCCCGAGCCGGGGTGCTCGTTCGGCTGACCTTCGGGCGGCACCAGCCACGACACCGCCGGTAGGGAATCGTCCTTCAGGTCCTGCAGGATCGTCTCGGGGTCCTGCACCTTCTTCCACATGTCGCCGAACCGCACGTGTCGGATCGCCTGGAGCGCGTTCATCCATTTGTCGGGCAGCGCGTAGTACTTCCAGCTGATGCCCTCGCGCTCCAGCTGGTCCGGCAGCACCTTGATGTTGATGCACGTGCGGGTGCTCTCCCAATACGCTGCGATCTCGAACAGCTGCTGGGGCGACGCCGTGATGTTCTTCTCGAGCCGCATGATGCGCTTGATGTCGGCCTCGGTGAGATCCTCGAGGGGGAACCGCTGCGTGTACTCGGTGGGGTCGTCGCAGTAGTTTCCCTCGACGTTCGTGGTCGTTTTGTTGTCGACGATGCCGTAGCTCTGAGCAGCCACCGTGTACAGATGCTCAGGGAAGGTGGGCCCGTACATCGACGTGAAGAAGTGGTCGGCGATCACGAACCTGTCGGCGTACGACCAATAGGCCGGCAGCGAGTCGCGATCGTATTGCGCGTAGCCCGTCAGGTCCTCGCCGAGCGAGATGCAGTTGAATCCGTTCATCTTCCCGCCGTTGATCGAGAGGAGCCCGGGATAGAACGCGTGACCGAGGTCGTGGGGCATCACGAGCGGCGCGTCCTTCAGCTCGACCGTCGCGCCCTTCTGGAACGTGGAGCAGTCGAGCGTGCCGCCCTCCCTGGCTCCGTCGACGCCGGGGTACCGACCGAAGTAGTGATCGAAGCTCCGGTTCTCCTTGATCAGGAAGATGACGTGCTCGATCGGATTCTCACCGGGCACGATCACACCCGCATCGTCGCCGCCGTTCGTCGGGCCGGCGCCGTTCCCATCCGTGCCACCGCCGCCGGGCGTGGTCCCTCCCGCTCGGTTCGATCCCTCGCCTTTGGGCCAGGCGAACCACACGAGCGCGACGACCAGCACCATGACCACGGCGGCGAACAAGCGGCGACGCGCGATCTGCTGTCTCGTCGGCCGGCGGGGGCCGGCGGGACGGATGGGGGAGGCCGACGGTTGCACGATGCTGGAGTCTAGCGTCGGGCTTCGGGCGGTCGAGGCAAGGCCGAGGTCAGCGCGTCGAGCAGACGGTCGAGCTCATCCTGGACGCCCGCGTACCGACGATCGCCGGCTCGATCGTGGAGCTCCCCCGGGTCCGCCGGGCCGAAGGCTCCCTCGACGTCGTAGAGCTCGGCCGTGCCGTCGGCATGCTCGATGTAGGCATACCCGTCCGTGCGCACCTCGCTCCAGGCGGGCACCTCCCGATCCCCGGCCCACTCCACCAGCACCCCCTGCCGAGCCGTGTCCACGACTCCTGCACCCTCGAGCCACAGGCGGAAGCTGCGGCCGTCCACCGCGACGCGACCGACGGTGGCGTGGTCGGCCGCCAGGTCGAGGATCGTGGAAGCGATATCGACGGCCGAGACGGGGGCCGTCACCGCGACGCCGCCAGCGCTCGCCCACGGGAAGCGCACCACCAACGGCGTTCGGATGCACGCGTCTTACTGACATCGCTTCCCGACCCAGCGGTGCGACCCGAAGGAGTAGCCGTTGTCGGTGAGGAACACGATCAAGGTGTCGTCGAGCTCACCCCGAGCGTCGATCTCCGCCACCAGGCTCTCGAAGGCTCGGTCGACCCCTGCGAGCGTCTCCAACATGCGACGGCGCTGCCCGTCGAGTCTCGCGGAGGCGGGCCGATCCACGGGAGGCAGCCCGCGGATCCATGCGGGCGCCCCCGAGACATCGTTCAGTTCCTCGAGGCTCGGAGACCCGATCGAGACATCGGCGAACGAACCCCCGTCACCCGGCGCCGGCATCCAGGGCTCGTGCGGAGCGGTCGGTGCGAACACGAGGAACCACGGCGTCGCGTGGGAGGCTCCGCGCAGGAACGCGAGCGCCTCGCTGGCGAGGAACGAGGTGGCGTAGCCCTGCGGCGACGGCCCCGCCGTGAGCGGCACCCCCTGGTCGACGAAGGGGAATCGCTCGTACGTGGTGGTCAGATCCACGTTCCGCTTCGCGAGGAACCGATCCCATCCGTCGGGGACGTAGGGCGTGCGACCCCACGGATACCCGTTCAGGTACTTGCCGATCAGCGCGGTCTGATACCCCGCGTCGTCGAGCCAGGTCGCGAGCGTGGCGGATTCGTCGAAGAACGCACCGTCGGCGTTCCGTTCGACCCCGGTGTGGTGCGGGTACCGTCCGGACAGGATCGACGCCCTCGACGGGCAGCACATCGGCACGTTAACGAACGCGTTCGTGAACCGGACCCAATCATCGCTGCGATCGCTCACCCTCGCTTCGAGCCAGGGCATCGCGGGCGGGCCCGTCACCATCGGCAGGGTGTCCCACGGCTGGTCATCGGTGATCACGAGCAGCACGTTCGGAGCACGGGCCCCGTGAGCCATGGGAGCGGTCGCCGCGGTGAGGCTCGCGCCGGCGCAGGCGACGACGGCCGTCGCGAGCGCGAGCGCGGCTCGACGGACCGGCCTGACACCGCCGGTCCGCATCCCGGTCAGGCCGTCCACGCCTCCCCCGTCGTCCGACTCACCGGTCGAGCCAGCCGCCGTCGCGACCGTGCTCGTCGGCGACGACGCCGGCGGCGATCGACAAGGCGATCGATTCCGGATCCCGGCCCCCGAGATCGAGGCCCAGCGGCGAGCGCACTCGAGCGATCTCGTCGTCGTCGAACCCCGCCTCACGCAGCGCCTCCACGTGGCGCCCCACGTGCCGGCGGCTCCCCATGACACCGATGAACCTCGCCGAGGATCGCAACGCGGTCGTCAACGTCTCGGTGACCGCGGGGGCGTCGTGATCGGTCAGCACCACCACCGACCGCTCGCCGAGCGGCACGTGTCGCAGGTCCGACACCACCGGCGCATCGGCGGTCGTCACCCGTTCGCGGCGCGGCTCCACCAGCAGCACGCGGTAGCCCAGCTGCTCGAGGTGCGATCGGAGCGCTCTGGCGACGTCGGTGGCCGAGACCACGATCGCGTCGGGAACGGCGTCGCGAGGCTCGAAGTAGACCTCGATCTCGCCCAGGTCATGGGTGAGGGTCCGCACCTCCGGGGCGCCTGCGGCCGCGACGTCGGAGGCCGCGTCGACGGCTGCGGCGTCGAACTCCGCGCATCCCAGCGTGCCGTGCACCTCCCCGCCGGGGACGATCGACATCGACGCACCGACCCGGCACGGTGGATCGCCGTGCACCTTGACCGCGGTGGCGCGGACGGAGGGGCTCGACCCCCCCGTCGGCACGTCCGGTTGGGGCGGTCGCTCCGCCGGGTGTCCGGTCGGGTGGCGGCCCCTGGCGCCCGCGAGCAGCTCGATCGCGTGCGGAACCACCGGCAGGACCGCCTCGAGTCCTTCCCGCACCCCGCGGGGTGCGCCCGGCAGGTTGATCACGAGCGCCGAACCCACCGTGCCCGCCAGCCCGCGCGACAACGCCGCCATGGGGGTCTGCGCCAGCCCGGCGGCGCGCATCAGCTCCGCCAGGCCCGGGGCCTCACGGTCGAGGACGGTGCGCGTCGCCTCGGGTGTGACGTCGCGCGGCCCGAACCCGGTGCCTCCCGTCGTCACGATCAGATCGCAGCGCGAGGCGAGGTCGCCGATGGACCGAGCGATGTCGTGGGCTTCATCCGCCACCACCACGCGCGCGGCCACCTGGAACCCTGCGTCGGCGAGCATCGAGGCGGCGAGCTCTCCGGACTCGTCGGCCCTCGTCCCCTGGGTGACGCCGTCCGACACCGTCATCACCGCCGCGCGCGCGCCCGTCGCCATCACGTCATCCTCGCATCTCGGCGCGGCGACGACCGAGCGCACGTACGACCCGACGGCGGTAGGCTGATGGGGCGATGTCTCCCGACGACCCCACTCCGGCGCCTGCCTCGGGCCCACTGATCGACACGTTCGGACGGGTCGGCAGCGACCTGCGGATCTCGGTCACCGATCGATGCAACTTCCGCTGCTCGTACTGCATGCCCGCGGAGGGCCTCGCGTGGCTGCCCAAGGAGGAGATCCTCACCTTCGAGGAGCTCACGCGTCTCCTGGCGCTGTTCGTCAAGCTGGGGGTGCGCTCGCTCAAGGTGACCGGCGGGGAACCGACCGTCCGAGCCGACCTCCCGCGACTCGTGAGCATGTTCCGCTCGGTCGGGCCTTCGCTCGACATATCGCTCACGACCAACGGGACGCTCCTCGACACCCTCGCCGAGCCCCTGGCCCAGGCGGGCATCGACCGCGCGACCGTGTCGTGCGACTCGTTGCTCCGGCATCGATTCAAAGAGATGACCCGCCGCGACGCGCTCGAGAAGGTGCAACGAGGCCTTCGCGCCGCCGAGCGAGCCGGGCTGACCCCGATCAAGATCAACTGCGTCGTGATCGGAGGCACGAACGACGATGAGGTGGTGCCGTTCGCTGCCTGGGCTCGCGAGACCGGATACGAGGTTCGATTCATCGAGTACATGCCGCTCGACGCTCAGCACGCATGGGAACGCCGAAAGGTCGTGCCGGCCAGGACCGTGCTCGAGCGCATCGAGGAGGCGTTCCCGCTCGTTGCCGACGGCGCCGGGGCCGAGCCCGCCACGACCTACGGATTCGCCGACGGAGCTCCGGGTCGCATCGGGGTGATCCCGAGCGTCACCGAGCCGTTCTGCGATTCCTGCAACCGCATGCGGATCACCGCGGAAGGGGAGTTCCGCAACTGCCTGTTCGCGCTCGAGGAGACCGATCTGCGCGGCCCGATGCGGAGCGGCGCGAGCGACGACGACCTCGAGGGCTTGCTTCGCGAGGCGATGTGGGCGAAGTGGTCGGGACATCGCATCGATCACCCCGATTTCGTGCAGCCCGCTCGCAGCATGTCGATGATCGGCGGCTGACGCGACGGAGGCTGGTGCGGATCCTCGCTCGCGCGTGGATCCGATGCTCCAGGTCGCTTGATGTTGACCGAGGGAGTCTTACGCGGCGATGAGGGCGTCGAGGTTCGCCTGGATGTCTGCCGGTGACGTCTCACCCACGGTGGCGTTCACGACCGACCCGTCGGCTCCCACGTAGTAGACCGTCGGGAAGCTGCTCACGCCGAGGCCCTGGAGGAGCGTCCCCCCCTCGTCATCGACCGCGGTCCTGAGCGTGAGACCCTCATCGGCGAGGAACTCGGGTGGCGTCGGTCCGGGGTTCTGGCCGATCGCGGTGGTCACGCTCACGACGTCGACGCCGTCGCGCTCCTGCACCGCGGGCACGAGCACGGGGAACTCCGCCTGGCAGTGGGGGCACCACGACGCCCAGACGATCAACACCGTCGGCGTGCCGCGATGGTCGTCCCAGGACACCGTGCCGCCGTCGAGCCCCGGCGCCGAGAACGCGGGCACCTGCTCGCCGACCGCCAACTGGGAGCCGGGGGCGCGGTCGATCGAGACCTCGTCGGGAGCCGACGCTCCGGTGAACCCCGACGGGTCGTCGCCCCCTCCGCTCAACAACATGGCGGCCACGATCGCGACCAGCACGAGGGCGCCGAACCCGATCCACAGGGTCCGTAGCCGGGCCGCCTTCCGCTCTCGATCCCGTCGCCCGGCCTTGGACAGCCGGTGCGCTTGCTGCTTGGATCTCGTGGCGTTCGTCATGGGACATCCCTTCGATGGACACGCAGGAAGCCGGTCCGGGCGCGCGCAGGCTCCCTAGATGTTCGGCGTCAGGATGCCCGGAGGTTCGGGTCGTTCACTTCGGTCTGCGTCCGACGATCACTCGCGTGACCTCGAGCTCCCCGCCCTTGGTGCTCTTCACGTCCCGGAAGCCCCCCGAGGTGTACACACGCTTCACCTCGGCTACCCGGTCGGGGCTCAGCTCCATGAGCAGCCATCCCCCCGCTCGCAGCCATCGCGGCGACCCGGCGACCGTACGCCCGATGAGCCCGAGCCCGTCGCTGCTGTGGTCGGTGAGCGTGTGCGGCGGCTCCCATTCACGGATCTCGTCGGGGAGATCCTCGAGCTCTCCGACCGGCACGTACGGAGGATGCAGCGTGATGACGTCGACCCGCCCGTGCAATCGAGTCGGGAGCGCGCCGAACAGATCGCCCTTCACGAACCGGGCCTCGAGCCCCAGCTCTTGGGCGTTTCGGCGGGCGAGCTTCACGGCGTCGCCCGCGACGTCGGCACCCCAGACCTCCGCCTTCGGCACCTCGTCGGCCACGGCCAACGCGATCGTGCCGCCCCCGGTCGCGAGGTCGACGTGCACGGGCCGCTTGCGTCCACGCAGCCTGCGCACCGCTTGCTCGGCGAGGAACTCAGAAGAATCACGAGGCACGAACACGCCGGGCGTCGTCCGGATCTCGAGTCCTCGGAACTCGGCGTAACCCTTGATGTACGGGATCGGCTCCCCCGCCACGCGCCGAGCGACGAGACCGTCGAATCGCTTCCTCGACGTCCCCAGAACGTCGTCGTCGGGCTCCGGGTCGTGCCCGAGCACGTGCTGCAGCAGGTCCTCGGCTTCGATCCGCTCGCGGTCCCGCTGCCAGTGATCGATCGCCGGCGATGCCTTGAGCTGCTTCACGGCGCGGGAGACCACCCGCCGAGCTTCCATGGCGGGGCATCTTACCGGGTGGCGCTCGCTACACTCCCCCAGATGGCAGAGCAGATGGCCGAGCGTGCGACCGCCTCGAACGAGCCTGCGTCGAGATCGGCCCCGAAGGCTCCGAGGGCTCCGAAGGCTCCGAAGGCTCGGAAGAGGAACACCACCGACAGCAGGTCGATCCGCCTCACCGGCGATCGGCTCGTCGTCCGCACGCCCGAGAACGGCGAGCGCAAGAGCGCGGGCGGCCTGTTGATCCCCGCCACCGCCGCCCCAGCGCCCAGGAAGCTCGCCTGGGGCGAGGTCGCGCTGGTCGGCCCGGACGTTCGGGTCGCGAAGGAGGGCGACCAGGTGCTCTTCCTCCCGTCGTCGGGCCTCGAGGTCGAGCTCGACGGCCAGGAGCTCACCCTGCTGCGCGAACGCGATGTGCAGGCGGTCTCGTCGATCCCGCCTGCGGACAGGGCGCCCGGCCAGTACCTCTGATCGGCGGGGAACTCAGCCCGGCACGAAGCTGAGCAGCACGGTGCGGGAGTCGTTCTCCCGGTTCGGGTCGATCAACACGACCGACTGCCACGTGCCGAGCTGCAACCGTCCGTCGATCGCCGGCACCGTCAACGAGGAGGACACGAACACAGGGAGCAGGTGGTCGCCGCCGTGGCCGATCGATCCGTGCCGGTGCGCATATCGATCGTCGCGAGGGAACACCCTCTCGAGGAGCTCGTCGAGGTCACGCTCCGAGCCGCTCCCGGTCTCCATCAGCGCCACACCGGCCGTCGCATGGGGCACGAACACGTGCACGAGCCCGTCGCCCCCGGTCTCGGTCGCGAAGCGCGCGACCAGGTCGGTGAGGTCGCTCACCCGGCTCCCACGCGTATCCAGCCGCAAGGTCTCGGTGCGCATCGCTCGATCAGCCCGCCACGCCGAAGACCGGGCTCCCCGGAGGAGCGGCGTGAGCCACCATCTCGACGTGCTCGCCCGGGACGAACGTGTCGAAGCCCAGACGCCATGCATGCGTGGGCCATCGGTAGTCCACGACACCTTCCCCCGGGCGGAGGGCCGCGGTGTACAGGGTGCCCCATCCGCTCGCGTAGGCGGTGCTGAACAGCGGGGCTCGCAGGAACGCGTCGGCGAACGCGTCGGCGTCGGCCGCGCCACCTCGAAGCAGGTCGAGGATGCACCGCTCGCGCTCGATCGTGCGCGTCGCCTCGGCCTGTTCCGGCCACTCGACGATGCCCTGATGGTTCGTCGCGGCGGGGAACGACCGGAAGATCGGCTCGCGATCGGGTGAGACGTACGCGGTGAGCACATCCCCGGAGCGGTCGACCAGGGTGAGGTTGTGCGCGAGACTGAACGGCAGGCGCGCGATCGCCTCGCGAGCCTGGGCGACCGTCTCGCAGACCTCGAGCAGGTAGCGCACCACGATGGGGATGCCGAAGCCGTCGCCCATCACCCGCCGCCCGCCGAACGTCAACGACACCGCAAGGCCCGAGTCGTTCATGCCGTCGAGCAGCCCCCAGAGGCAGTCGCTCGTGCCGATGACGCGCCGTCCGAGCAGGCGGGTGGACCAGATCAAGCCCTCGAACCTGCTCGGCGCGTAGTCGTAGTTCCTCGCGAGCACGGGACCCCCGTCGCCGGTCCAGACCCCCTGCGAGCACGCGGCGAGGTACGGCGGCGGCCGGTACAGCGCAAGCATCCGCGCCGCGAGGTCCCCGCCGCCGGCGAGATCAACGACCCGCTCGTAGGCCGGAACGAGCTCAGGCATGTGGGCACGGAGCATGCGGACGCTGGTCGCGTACGAAGGCCTTGCTGCCTCGCCTTCCCGCAGGAACCACTCCCGGTAATGTGGCCAGCGCGACTCGAAGACCTCTGCCCAGATGGGTCCGAGCTCCAGCTCTTCGATCGCGCGGAACGTGAACGGCACCAAGGGCATCATCACCTGACTCGTCGGATCTCGGATCGACCGCTACAGCATCTTGAAGCCGAACGGTTCCGGCTCGACCGGGGAATGCGCTTCTCGGGGCGGCGGCACGCTTCGGAATCGTGACTTGATGCCCGTGATCCACGCTCTCGCCCGGTCGACCAGCTCGTGTTCGTCGTCGAGGAACCGCCCTCGGGTGACCAGGATACCGAGGTCGGCGCCCGGATATCGGTAGCCACCGGCATCCGCGATCCGCAGGTAGAACGCCTCCGACTCGTCGGCGACGCTGTGCCAATCGGTGTCGGGGCGCGCGAAGGTCACGGCCCCGTCGTCCATGCGCCAGATGCCCGACGGCGGCGCCTCGGTGATCAGCTCCACCGTGTCCTCGGTCTGCTTGAGGATGAACTGGGTCCACTCGTCGACGTTGCCGGGATGTGCCCACCGTCGGTTCAGCTCGTCCACGTCGATCTCGTACTCGACGTCCATGAACTCGAGCAGGTGGAAGAGGAACAACGGCATGTCGCCGTATGCGACCGCCGTCACGTTGGTGATGCTGCTCGCTCCGGTCACCCGCGGGTTCAGCTCGCCCAGATACATCTCCCCCGAGCTCATATCGGCTAGGAAGTCCAGCTCGAAGTACCCTCGGTACCCCTCCCGACGGAGGCGCTCTCCCACGGCGTATGTGCGCTTCCGCGCGAGCCGCCGCTGCTCCGCGGTGAGCACCTCTGGGAACACGTCGTTGCCGCACCATCCACCGTCGTACGGCGTGAGCTCGGGGAAGCCGGTCAGCTCGGCCATCAGCGGCCCCACCAGCGTGCCGTGGCGCGTGATGACGCCCTCGATGGCCGTCTCCCGCGGATCGATGCGTCGCATCACCTTGAGGTCGTGCCCGGCGATCTTCTTCTCGTCCACCTTCCAGTCGCGCTCGCTCGCCACGAAGAAGGTGGTCTGGCCCGAGTCCCCGTACGGCGTCTGGATCACGAGGTCTTCGCCGAGGTTCGCCCCGATCGCGAGATCGAGCACCTCGCGATAGCTCGAGGCTCGGCCCATGACGTTCGGCACGCTCGGCACACCGGCCTCATCGGCGAGCCGGGTGGTCTCGATCTTCGAGTCGAGGCGGTGGCGCAGCGCCGCCGGCGGGAACGCGACCTCGAGGCCGAGCTCGTCGGCGAGGCGCTCGGTCTCCTCGTCGAACATCAGGAAGGCCACCCGTCCCCCCGGCCCCCGGCCGCGGACGTAGTCCACGACCTCCTTGTGCCCCAACAGATAGTTGCAGATGCCCTCGATCGACTCGAAGGCTCGGGGAGCCCTTTCCTTCGGCACGAACACGTTCGGGTGCCACCCGTCGAACGAGTCGTAGTAGTTCACGAAGCGGAAGTTGCGGACCCAGCGGTCGATGCCGAGGAGGTTGAACGCCGTCGCCGAGACGAAGTAGACGGGCGTCTCGTTCGTGCGGAAGTAGTGACGGATCGCCGGGATGCCCGCCAGGGGGGTCTGCACCACGGACGGAAGGTACACCCGTTCCCCCACGCCGTGCGCGGCCTCGGCGTCGGAGGCGCACCCAGGGCTTGACGAGGCCCATGTAATGATGTAATCATGCTTGCATGAAGAAGTCACACGCCCAGCACGCCGGCGCTTCGGACGACGAGATCCGGGGGTGGTTCGCGGGCCGGCTCCCGGACGATTGGTTCACCGCCCCGGTCGAGGTCACCACCGATCGAGACGAGATCTTGATCGTCGGAGAGATCGCTGCCCCCGACCTGGCCGACGGCGAGAACGAAGAGACACGCGCGTCAGCGATCGCCGCCCGGGTCGGCGGCTTCCGCGAGGACACACGAGCCCGGCGCATGCGGATCGCCGACGAGGCACAGGGGCGGTTCGGCCGCACGGTGAGCTGGGGTGTCGCCTGTGCCGACCGTCGGGTCTCCTTCACGACGCTCAGCCTCCCGGCGATGACCCGCCTCCGGATGCCCGAGCGCCGCGTCCTCGACACCCTCGTCGACGCAGGGGTCGCGCGGAGCCGCAGCCACGCCCTGGCATGGTGCGTGCGGCTCGTGGCCGAGCGGCAGGACGAATGGCTCAACGATCTCCGGGGGGCGCTCACCCAGGTCGAGCAGGTCCGGGCCGAGGGACCTCAGGACTGAGGATCGGTCCCGGCCTCCGACGAATCGGTCGGACGTTCGAGCGCGACGATCATGTTCACCGCGCTCCGGACCACCACCCGCTCTCCGGCGCGCAGGTCACTCGGTACGCTCTCCGAACCGAGTCGCGCGGTCGCGACCGAGCGATCCCGATAGGCCACCGTGACGTCGACGTAGCTCACCCCGTGCACGTCGAAGGGGCGAACGTCGACCACCATCGCCTCCACCTCACCAAGCACGACGGCAGCCTACCCCACGGTTCGTAGCGCCCTGCGCAGATGCGTCATGGTGTGAGAGCATCCCCGGCGTGCGGTCCCCCGTGACCCCGCTCAAGGCCTCACGGATCCCTGCCGAACGTGGTCCTATGGACCGAGGGGGAACCGGGCTTCGGCTCCGCCGTGGGGTGATCGTCGCCGCCGTGATCGGCACGCTGGGAACCGTGACGGTCCCCGGCGGAGCGACGGCGACCGCGGTAGGGAGCGCCCGCGGACCGGGAGCCCTACAGGGGTCGGGGGAGCCCGGATCGGGCCCGGCGCCCTTCCCCGTGCAACTCCCGCTCGCTCGGTCGCCCCGGGCTGCCTCGTTCGCCTGGAGCGACCTCGGCGGCTCCGATGCATGGGCGAGGACCGCGATCGACTTCGTCGGCAAGCGGAACGATTGGATGCGCGACTTCGCGCCCAGACCCGACGGCTCGGTGCCGTTCCGTCCCGACATGATCGAGACCCGGAAGTACCTCGCTCGCGCGATGGTCAAGGCGCTCGCGCCGCGCGCCGACGTCGATCCCTCGATCACCTTCACCGATCTCGACCCTACGCAGGCCTTCTATCGATGGGCGAACATCGCCGTGCAACACCGGTGGATCGCCCGTACATCCGACGGGCGGTTCCTGCCGGACCAGTCGATCACGACGGGAACCCTGCACGCGGCCCTGGTGCGCGCGCTCGGCATGCGGGCGATCGCTCGGCAGCTCGACCGGTTGCACACTCGTGACGGGGTTTCCTTCCCGACCCCGGCTCGCTTCGGAGCCCTGCTGCTCGGGCTCCGGCTCGGGCTGCGATACAACAACCCCAACGAGGCGAAGGACGTGGGACCGCGCACGCCGCTGTCGAGAGCGCAGGTCGCCTACTCGTTGTACAAGGCCGCGACACTGCCCGACTGGGTGGTGCCGTGGGTCCGCGACCAGTACGAGGGCATCGTGCTCCCGAGGATGGGTCCCAAGCGGCTGGCCATCGTTCGCTGGGGCGTGCGCTACATCGGATACCCCTACGTCTGGGGCGGTGAGTGGGGCCTCAGCTCGCCCGCTCCGGCCGGGCTCGGCGGTCAGCCGATCCCCGGGTTCGACTGCTCCGGTCTCTCGTGGTGGGCCTTGCGCGCCAACGATGGCGGCGCGTGGAAGGTGCGTCCACCGCGGCCCTATGCGGGCTGGCCCCTGCCACAGCGGACGTCGGCCGACATGGCTCGCTTCGGCTCGCTGTCGTACAAGCGACTCCGTCCCGGCGACCTGATGTTCTACGACGGGAACGACGACGGCACCGTCGATCACGTCGACGTCTACATCGGCAACGGCTACGCCCTGGACTCGTCGAGCACGCCCGGGGGGGTCACCATCATGTGGGTCCGCAGCGGCTGGTACCGCGAGCACTTCGTGCACGGGCGGCGCATCCTGCCGACGCCCTGATCATTCCCCGGACCCATCGATCTCCTCCTGCAGCACCGCGCGCTCGGCGTCGGTGAGTGGACGGCTCCAGACCTCGTCCGGCGCCCTCGGCACGATCACGGCTTCGGCCTCGGCGGCGAGCGTGCCGTCGGAACGCTCGACCCGCTCGATCGTCCTGATGCTCGAGCGCCCGTACCCGGCCACGCCGCAGCGAACGACGACCTCGCCGTCGGCCTGGGTGAGCTGACTCCGGAAGTCGATCCCCACGTGCGCCAGCACGAAATCCCACGCTTCCCCGGCCCCGAACAGATCCTCGACCATGCGATCGCGACATTCCTCGAGATAGTTCAGGTACACGGCGTTGTTCACGTGTCCGTAGTTGTCGATGTCGCGCCACCTGATGCGCAGCCTGACCTCGTGCATGGGCCGTATCCTGCCACGCCGTTGAGATCGGTCGGCGCTCGCGGGGGACCGCACATGGGAGAAGGCCCCGGGCGGGGGGCCCGAGGCCTTCTCTGTCGGAGAGAGGGGCTCCACCCCTACTTCGGCCCGGCCGGGGCGGCGGTTCGATCACCCGATGTTGCGGTTGTGTGACGGACTCAGCCGCCGTCGGCCATCCGCCGCTCGACCTCCTCGTCGGCGCGGATGCGGCTGGGCGCGGATCCGGTGACCGGCGTCGAGCTCGGCCACCGGTCAACCCCGCGACCACAGCCAGAGAACGAGAACGGGACCCCCGGAGGGGTCCCGTTCAGGAGCGCTGAGCGAGCTTCGGCTCAGAAGTCCATGTCGCCGCCCGGCATGCCGCCGGCGGGCATGGCCGGAGCCTTCTCGGGCTTCTCGGCAACGAGGGCCTCGGTCGTCAGGAACAACGCCGCGATCGACGCGGCGTTCTGCAACGCCGAGCGCGTGACCTTGGTCGGGTCGATCACGCCGAACTTCACCATGTCGCCGTACTCGCCGGTGGCGGCGTTCAGCCCGTTGCCCGGGTCGAGCGCGCGCACCTTCTCGACGATGACCCCACCTTCGAGGCCGGCGTTCACAGCGATCTGCTTGATCGGCTCTTCGAGCGCGCGGCGGATGATGTTCGCACCCGTCGCCTCATCGCCCTCGAGGTCGACCTTGTCGAGCGCCGTCTGGGCGTTCAACAGCGCCACACCGCCGCCGGGCACGATGCCTTCCTCGACCGCGGCCTTCGTCGACTGCACCGCGTCCTCGATGCGGTGCTTCTTCTCCTTGAGCTCGACCTCGGTCGCGGCGCCGACCTTGATGACCGCCACGCCGCCGGAGAGCTTGGCCAGCCGCTCCTGGAGCTTCTCGCGGTCGTAGTCGGAATCGGTCTTCTCGATCTCGCTCTTGATCTGGTTGATGCGGCCCTGGACGTCTTCGTCCTTGCCCGCACCTTCCACGATCGTGGTCTCGTCCTTGGTGACGATGACCTTGCGGGCGGTACCGAGCAGATCGAGCGTCGCGTTCTCGAGCTTCAGACCGACCTCCTCGGAGATGACCGTGGCACCCGTGAGCACCGCGATGTCCTGCAGCATGGCCTTCCTGCGGTCCCCGAACCCGGGGGCCTTCACCGACGCGCTGCGGAACGTGCCGCGGATCTTGTTGACCACCAGCGTGGCGAGGGCCTCGCCCTCGACGTCCTCGGCGAGGATCAACACGGGCTTGCCCGCCTGCATGACCTTCTCGAGCACGGGCAGCAGGTCCTTCACCGCCGAGACCTTCGAGTTGGCGATCAGGATGTAGGGATCCTCGAGGACGGCTTCCATGCGCTCGGAGTCGGTGACGAAGTAGGGCGAGATGTAGCCCTTGTCGAACCGCATGCCCTCGACGAAGTCGAGCTCCATGCCGAACGTGTTCGATTCCTCGACCGTGATCACGCCGTCCTTGCCGACCTTGTCGACGGCTTCGGCGATCGTCTCGCCGATCTGCGGGTCGGCCGCCGAGATCGCGCCGACGTTGGCGATCTGCGCCTTCTCGTCGACTTCCTTGGACTGGTTCTTGATCGCCTCGACAGCGAGCTCGGTCGCGCGTTCGATGCCGCGCTTGAGGCTCATCGGATTGGCGCCTGCCGCGACGTTGCGCAGTCCTTCCTTCACGATCGCCTGCGCGAGCACCGTCGCCGTCGTCGTGCCGTCGCCGGCCACGTCGTCGGTCTTCTTCGCGACCTCCTTGACGAGCTCCGCCCCGATCTTCTCCTCGGGGTCGTCGAGCTCGATCTCCTTGGCGATCGAGACGCCGTCGTTCGTGATCGTGGGGGCCCCCCACTTCTTCTCGAGGACCACGTTGCGGCCCTTGGGGCCGAGCGTGATCTTCACGGCGTTCGCGAGCTGGTCCATGCCCCGCTCGAGCGAACGCCGCGCGTCCTCGTCGAAAGAGATGATCTTCGCAGCCATCCCTTCTCCTTTCCTGGCTCGTGGCCTACCTGGTGGCGGTTGGTCCGTGGCTTCTCAGCCGAGGTTCCCGACTGCTAGCACTCGGGGGTACCGAGTGCTAACGATTGTAGCCGGAAACCGGGGGCAGGTGACAAGGCGCCGGACGAGCTCAGTGGTCATCGGCCGAAGGACCGTAGCATCTGTCGGGTATCCGACACTCCCCGTCCGGCGGTCCGGCGTTAGGCTCCCCGCGCCGGCACGAAGGAGAGAGATCCGTTTGGTCACCACGACCGACTGGCGACAGCGTCTGACCGCACCGACGATCGACGACGTGTCGTGGACCGACCGGGCGCCCGAGCGACTCGCCGTCGTGACGACGGAGAGCGGCACCTCGCAGGCATGGGCGTGGGACCTCGCCACCGGTGAGCGCCGCCAGGCCTCGGACGAGGGGGTGGGCGCCGAGGAGGCGCATCTCATGCCCGACGGCGCCGGTGTCGTGTGGTGGCTCGATCGGCATGGCGACGAACGGGGTCGGTGGATGGTCTCGCCGTTCGTGGGCGGCGATCCTCGGCCGCTGCTCCCCGAGCTGCCCGACATGTGGATGTCTGGACTTTCGCTGGTCGGCGACGCCGTGGCGGCCGGGTTCTCGGGCGACGATGCCTACGTGGTGGTGACCCGCCGCGGCTCGGACCCCTCTCGCGAGCTCTACCGGCACGAGCAACCGGCCGGCGTGGGGCAGGACTGGCCCCAGGGTCCCGGCGGGCTCTCGGCCGACGCGACGCTGCTCACGATCTGGCATTCAGAAGCCTCGAACATCGAGAACCCCTCGGTGCGGGTTCTGGACGCTCGTACCGGCGAGGCGATCGGTGAGATCGCCGACGACGGCATGGCGGTCGTCGCCGCCGGTTGGTCACCGGTGCCGGGCGACGAGCGACTGGTGGTGCTGCGGGAGATCGGAGGCTACACGCGCCCGTGGCTCTGGGCGCCGCGGACCGGGGCGCTCGGCGAGATCGAGGTCGAGCTGCCGGGAGGGTTGACGCTCGCCGACTGGTTCCCCGACGCTCGTGCGTTGCTGCTGCACCGCGACCACGACGCGACCCACGAGCTCATCCGCGTCGACCTGGAGCGTGGCGTGGTCACCACCGTCGTCGGGGCGGGAGGAACGATCGGGCGCGCCGGTGTCCGGCCGGACGGCCGGGTGTGGTACCGCCACGAGAACGGCGAGTCTCCGCCGACCTGGCGCGACGCTGCCACGGGCGAGCTCGCGTTGGGCCTCGACGACGCGCCTCCCCCGGGCCGCGCGTGGGAGACGGTGTGGTTCGAGAATCCGGCCGGTCAGCGCATCCAGGGATGGTTCCTGCGACCCGACGGTGAACCGCCGTTCCCGACGGTCGTCTCGGTGCACGGGGGACCCAACTACCACAACACCGACGCATACGAGCCGCGACGACAGGCGTTCGCCGACGAAGGCTTCGCGGTGCTGCTCGTGAACTACCGGGGATCGACGGGGTATGGACGCGAGTTCCGACAGGCCCTCTACGGCGACATCGGGTTCCCGGAGTCCGAGGACATCAACGCGGGCCTCGACCACGTGATCGACGCAGGGCTCGTCGACGCGGAGCGTGTGTTCCTCGAAGGGTGGTCATGGGGCGGGTACCTGGCGACGCTCAACGCGGGGCTGCATCCCGACCGATGGCGCGGGGTGATCGCCGGCATCCCGGTCGGCGACTCGGTGGCCGCGCACTACGAGAGCGCGCCGTCGCTCCAGGCCTGGGACGTCGCCGTGATGGGCGGCACCCCCATGGAGGTGCCCGAGCTCTTCCGCGAGCGCAACCCGATGACCTATGTGGACCGCGTGAAGGCTCCGATGCTGATGATCGCCGGCGAGCACGACAGCCGCTGCCCGCTCGGCCAGGTGATGACCTATGCACACGCGCTCCGCGTCCGCGGGCGCGAGGTCGACGTGCATCTCTATCCCGGGGGTCACCACGCGAACGATGTCGACGAGCAGATCCGGCACGTGGAGCTGATGCTCGCGTTCATGCGCCGTCACTCGTGACCGCCGATCCAACCGACGTCCGCGGCAACTGCGAGATCTCGGCGGAGAGCAGGAAGAGCCACATCGTCGCGTAGAGGAACGCCAGCAGTCCGAAGATGGCACCGATCGTGCCGTACAGCGCCGTGCTGCGGGTCACGACCCCAGTCACGTACGCCGCCCCGAAGCGCTCCAGCACGAGGAACCCGACCGTGAACACGAGCGCTCCGGGGAGATGCTCCCGCAGCGAGGGGCCTGGAGAGGGCGTCAGCAACCGATAGACCATGGCCCAGATCGCGGCGCCGAGGATCGCGAGCACGGCGAGGGCGCCCACCTCCGTGACCACGCCGATCGTGCCGGTCAGGCGCAGCCGGGTCACCCAGGCGACCGACGTCGCGAACCCGACCAGCAGGATCACCACCGGCACCCCGAACACGGCTCCGCTCAGTCGGCCCACGACGAGTCCCGTCCTGCGGGTTCGAAACACCGCCCCGAGCGCGTGCCTGACACGAGCCACGAACCCCGATGCGGCGTAGACGATACCCACCAACCCGACCAGCCCCGTGCCGATCTGTGAGGCGGTCGCCAGCTCCAGCTGGGTCGAGACCACGTCGTCGAATCCGGGGAGCAGGTCCCCCACGGCGTCGATCAGATCCTTCTGGACGTTCTCGGCCTGTTGCTGGAAGACGATGCCCACGACGGAGATCGACAGGAGCAGGAGCGGCGGCAACGACAGGAATGCACCGTAGGTCAGCGAGCCTGCCTCGACGCCCAGCTGGTCCTCTTCCACCCGGTCGGCGAGCGCGAGGGCAGGCCGGAGCACCCGCCGAGCGAACCCTGTGTCGCGGGCCGCCACCCGGTCGGCGCGCGCACGGACACGCTCCACGATCGGCACGCGCTCAGTCGTCGAGGCCCCAACTCACGACGCGGTCGATCCGCACCTCGACGATCACCGACGACCCTTCGATGATCGGCGCCCCAGACTCGTACTGGGGGAACTTCTCGTAGAGCAGCGTTCGATCGCGCTCGTACTCGAACCCTCCGTCGAGCAGGTAGGCCTGCCCGTGCGCGATCACCTGCTTCAGCTGCGACCAGTCCTCGTGGTACTCGTCGAACGACATCGCGACGTTCGGGTCGGCCTCGATGTTGCGCACCTTCTGCGTGTCGATCTCGGTCGCGAAGACGAGCCGGTTCAGGTCGAGCGCGGTCGAGATCGGCACCACGTGTGGCAGGCCATCGGGATACGTGGTCGCGAGCGCGCACCGGCGCGCGACGTCGACGAAAGTAGCCTCGCGCCCGGTGAAGACCTGCCCGTCGATCGTCATGGACGACGGCCGTTCATGCCTCGCCCACGGCGCCCGTCGATCGCTCGCGGATCTGGTCCACGATCTCGGCGTTGGCGAGCGTGGTCACGTCACCGAGCACGTTGCCGCGGGCGACGTCCCGGAGCAGTCGCCGCATGATCTTGCCCGACCGGGTCTTGGGTAGGTCGGGCGTGAAGATGATGTCGTCGGGCTTCGCGATCGGGCCGATCACCTTCGTGACGTGCTCCCGGAGCTCGGAGAGCATCGCCGCGTCCCCCTCGTAGCCGGACTTGAGCGTCACGAAGGCGACGATCCCCTCACCCTTGATGTCGTGAGGTCTCGAGACGACCGCGGCCTCCGCGACCTTGTCGTCGTCGACCAGCGCCGACTCGATCTCGAACGTCGAGAGGCGGTGACCCGCCACGTTCATCACGTCGTCGATGCGCCCCAGCAGCCAGAAGTACCCCTCGTCGTCACGGCGGGCGCCGTCGCCGGCCACGTACACCTCGGGCCCGTACTGCGAGAAGTACGTCTGCACGTACCGATCGGGGTCACCCCAGATCGTGCGCGCGATCGCGGGCCAGGGGTGCGTCAACACGAGGTACCCGCCGTCCCCGAGGCCGACGCTCGCGCCGCGCTCGTCCACCACGTCGGCCTCGATGCCGGGGAACGGGAACGTCGCCGACCCGGGCTTGAGCGATGTGATGCCGGGCAGAGGCGTGATCATGATCGCGCCGGTCTCGGTCTGCCACCACGTGTCGACGAGCGGGCAACGCTCGGTGCCGATCACCTTCCAGTACCAGATCCACGCCTCAGGGTTGATGGGTTCGCCGACCGATCCGAGCAGGCGCAGCGACGAGAGATCGTGCTTGTCGACGGGCTCCGTTCCCCAGCGCATGAACGCACGGATCGCGGTCGGTGCCGTGTACAGGATCGTGACGCCGTACCGCTCGATGATGCTCCACCAACGATCCTTGTCCGGCCAGTCGGGGGCACCCTCGTACATGATGCCGGTGGTGTGGTTCGCGAGCGGTCCGTACACGATGTAGGAGTGCCCCGTGACCCAACCGCAATCGGCTGCGCACCAGAACACGTCGTCCTCGTGGAGGTCGAAGATCATCCGGTGCGTGGCCGCCACCTGGGTCATGTACCCACCCGTCGTGTGCACGATGCCCTTGGGGCTCCCGGTGGTGCCGCTCGTGTACAGCAGGTAGAGCAGATCCTCGGCCTCCATGGGCTCGGGCTCGCACTCGACGGGTTGGGCGGCGACGAGATCGTGGTACCAGAGGTCGCGGCCCTCGGTGAACGAGTGCTCGTTGTCGCACCGCTTGACCGTGACGACGTGCTCGATCGACGGGCAGTCGCGGACGGCCTCGTCGGCGTTGTCCTTGAGCGGCACGATCGCTCCTCGGCGCCATGCACCGTCGGCGGTGATCAGCACCTTCGCCTCGGCGTCGATGATGCGTTCGCGGAGCGATTCGGCGCTGAATCCACCGAACACCACCGAGTGGGGCGCGCCGATGCGGGCACAGGCGAGCATGGCGATGGGCAGCTCGGGCACCATGCCGAGGTAGATGTTCACGCGGTCGCCCTTGCCGACCCCGAGCGACCTCAACCCGTTCGCGAGCCGACAGACGTCGTCGAGCAGTTCGGCGTAGGTGATCGTGCGGGTGTCGCCCGGCTCGCCCTCCCAATGGAACGCCACCTTGTCGCCACCGCCGGCTTCCACATGCCGGTCGAGGCAGTTGTAGGAGGCGTTCAGCTGCCCCCCCTCGAACCACCGCACCCACGGCGGCGTCCAGTTCATGACCGTGTCCCATCGCTTGAACCAGGTCAGCCGATCGGCCTGCTCGGCCCAGAACGCCTCGTGGTCGGCGGTGGCGCGCTCATACACGGACGCATCGGAGACGATCGCGCGCTCGGCGAAGGCAGGTGGTGGCTCGAAGACGCGCGATTCCGACAGGAGCGCCTCGATGTTCTGCTGGATGTCACTCATCGGTCCTCCAGGATGCGGGGGCGTCGCGGCGGGCGAGCCAGCATCGTACGCGCGCGGCCCCGGCTGTGCGAGCCGAGGGGAGCCGTGTGTGGGGATGTGCTTGCACCGAGGGGTTCTCGGGGCCACCATCGGGCGCGAGGTTGCCCAGGGGCGGCCTCGAAGGAAAGGAGGCAGGCGATGGCCGACGAAGGCTATTGCATGAAGTGCCGAACCAAGCGGGAGTTCGACGGGCAGGTCGTGACCCTGAAGAACGGCCGCCCGGCCGCCCAGGGCACGTGCCCGGTCTGCGGCACCAAGCTCACCAGGATCCTCGGCATGGACGCCGCGAAGGCCCGCGGCTGGACGCCTGCCTGATCGGCGACCGTCGTCGATCCGGGTCAGTTCAGGCGGGAGAGCAGCTGGTCGGTGGCGATCAGCGTGGGCCCAGAGGTGATGTCGCGGTGGCGGGCCACGAGGTCCGCCACCGTCGTCTCACGGAAGACCTGTTGCACCGCGCGGGCCACGTCGGCCCAGAACCCTTGTAGCCCACAGCGTGAGTCCTGGAAGCACGTG